>JBDHXR010000073.1:0-14293 GCA_039810825.1 Fluviicola sp. | reverse complement strand
TTTGGAATTATTTACAACGCGAGCTTTTAAAGATGAACCTTTGTGGCTAACTACCTCGGATTCGCTATAACGGTTGTCAATATTTGGTTTAAAAAGAATTAATTTTTGCTGTGCAAACTCAACACGCTTTAACCTGCGTATGAGCTCTTCCGTTTTTCCTGAAAACATCGATCCACATATAAGTTCAATCCAGCCAAACTTTCTTGATTCTGAAGGTATTTGTTCTAAAAATGTCATGTTTCTGGGTTTTCAACAATTTACGTTAAACAACTATTTTGAGTTTGTGTTAAATTCATTAACGAACTTGATAAATTTGATTGTAAAAATTAGAAATTTTCCAAAGAGTGAAACGTTATCGTTTACAAATAGGTTAAAATGTTGAAAATTACTGAATAAATTGATTATGGAAATGCAAGCACTGATAGATAAAATTAATGCAATTGTTTCAAACATAAAAAGTGGGATTGCAACTCGTGAAGAGTTGGAAGAATTTGTTTCCAGCTCATCTGAATTGCATGATTTGGCTGTTGTTTTACGATATAAAGCATACGAAGCATTGGTATATGGAGAGAAGCAGTTTTCCGAAGAGACAAGAGAACTTGAAAAAGAACAAGCATCTCCTATTCAACATGAAGTAGAAACAGAAACAGCAGAAGAAACGCTTGATGAAGGTGGTTTTGATTTGTTCTCATTGGACAATGAACAAATAGAGGAAAAACCAAAAGAGGAGTCTGTATTTTTTGTTCCGCAAAACGAAGAAACAGGCAGTGAAATTTTAACGTCAAAAGAAGAGATAGAAGACACAAAAGAAGAAAAATTGTTAAAAACAGAGTCTTTTAACTCAGGCGAATCTTCAACCAATCTGCATCCGATATTTAATAAGATAAATCAGTTTAATAATACGTTAACAAACAAGTTGATGTCAAGCCATATCGACTCATTAAATGGGGCATTTAGCTTTAATGAAAGGCTTCAAATAATTCAGGAATTGTTTGGTGGTTCTGGAGACGAGTTTACCGATTTAATTGATGAAATTGAAACGATTTCAAACTTAGATCAGGCACGTAATAAGCTGAGCAACTCAGCAAACAAACATCAATGGAATGAAGAAAGCAGTATTGCGATTGAGTTTATTCAGAAAATTGAACGTAAATATGTGTAAGTATCTGAGTTTTATTGGAATATTTTGCTTTACATTTCTTAGTTTTTCGCAATCAGAAAAAGGAAGAGTTACGGTAGAAAAATTGTGTTCACCAGAATTTCATGGAAGAGGGTATGTAAATGGAGGTGATTCATTAGCTGCCAATTTTTTGGCCAATGAATTTAAACAGATTGGCTGTCGATTTTTCAAAAATAATCCTTTTCAGTCTTTTCAATTTAATGTAAACACTTTTCCGAACATCGTTTCATTGACAATAGATGGCAGGGAACTAAAACCGGGTGTAGATTTTGTTGTTTCTTACGACAGTCCTGCTTTTCAGGGAGATAACATGGTGTTTTTGAATGTCTCTACACAAGATATATTTGATGGAAAAATCTTAAAGAATAAGATAAGTGCTTTAGCAATGCGTGGAGAGAAAAAATCAGTAGGATTGCTTTTTACTTTTCCTGAATGGAAAGGAGATACGCTAAAAGCAGCCAAAGAATTAGCAAAATCTTTGAATACAGCTATGCCAATTATAGAAGTTGTAAATGATAAGTTTACATGGAGTGTGGCACAGAAACAAGTTGCCTTTCCAAAATACACGGTGCAACAATCTGCGTTTAATGCGCATGCTGAATCTTGGAAAGTATCCACAGTTGTTCAAGCTAAAATCAAGTCCCACATTGCTAGAAACGTAATTGCATATGCTCCAGCAAAAAAGAAATCAAAAAAGTACTTCGTATTTAGTGCGCACTATGACCATTTAGGAAGAATGGGGCAAGAAGCTTTTTTTCCTGGAGGGAATGACAATGCGTCTGGAACAGCTATGTTGCTTGAAATGGCACGTTACTATATTCAAAATCCAGCCGATGTAAATGTTGTGTTTATTGCTTTTGCTGGCGAAGAAGTTGGGCTATTGGGAAGTGAATATTATACTGCTCATCCTATATTCCCACTGAATAAGATCCAGTTTTTATTCAATTTAGATATTATGGGAAGTGGAGAAGATGGAGCAACGATTGTAAATGCTACTGTTTTTCCGAAAGAATTCGAATTTCTAAAATCTATCAATGCTGCAAACGAGTTCCTTCCTAAAATTAATGCTCGAGGTAAAGCGGCAAATTCGGATCATTATTTTTTTACCGAAGCAGGTGTACCAGCATTTTTCATCTATACAATGGGCCCAAACAGACACTATCATGATACTGGAGATACGTATGAAAATTTAAGTTTTGCTAAATTTGACGCAATTTGTAAGTTGCTGATTGAGTTCCAAAAAGGGTTGGGAAAAGTAAAATAAGCTTATAAGTACTTACTTGCTTCTCTCTTTGCTAAACCTTGCAGAGAATGATTTAGTATAATCCGTTCTACCTCTTTTGGGTTATGTTTTGAAACTTCACGCAACGCCCATCCAATTGCCTTTTGTATAAAAAACTCTTTATTTGATTGAAATTGAACAATAAAATACTCCAACAATTGAATATCTGTATTTTGTTTGTATTTCAATTGAAAAATCAAACAACAACGATGTAACCAAAAATTGTCTTGCTTTTGCCATTTTTGAAACAAATCTGTAGCTTCTTGAGGAAATAAATTAGCCCATGCGCCAAGATAATTTGTAGCAATCGCATCTACTGTATCCCACCAAGTGTGTGTTAATAGCATTTGCTGTATTTCATGTGCATCCTTTTGAGAATAGTATTTTTTATGGAGTGAATTGATGCAATCAACCGCTGTGTAATGAAATTCTCGTTGTTCTCTATTCAATAGTTGTTGAATTATTCTCCAACGTTCCTGAAAGCTTTCAATAGTTTTAAATGTAGAAATCCATGGTTTTTGAAGTGTTTTACGAGTAGAACTATCAATTCCAAAGAAAGAGAATTGATTCTTCATATAGGCAGCCATTTCTGGTGCTCGAAGTAGATTTTGATGAGCAAGATATGTTTCCTCTAAGGAAGAAACAAATCCATGTTTATCTAAACTCATTGATTACAAAAGCTTCATCAATATCCGCCTGTTTGCTAAAAGATACACCAAGGTCTATTAGTTTTCCATCATTTAGGCTATACACCAAAGGGTGTATCTGTATATCTTCACCAGCTTTCCAACGTTCTTGAATAAAGGGAATATGAGCTAAGTTTCTTGCTTGTTCTATGGCGTTGTATTCAACCAGTTTGTTGATTTTGTCAGCCTCATTCTCGAAAATACTCAATTCTTTTTTATACCTGTTTGCAACCCATTTGATACTTGTTAGCCAACTATCAAGAATTCCAAAACTTTTATCACTCAGAGCAGCGCCAATTCCACCACAACCATAATGCCCCACCACCAAAATTCTTTTCACTTTCAGGTATTTTACTGCATAATAAACTACGCTTAGTAAATTATCATCTGATGGAACAACAACATTAGAAATGTTTCTATGAACAAAAATACTACCCGGAGGCATTCCTACTAATTGATTCGCTGGCACTCTGCTGTCTGAACAACCAATCCACAGATATTCTGGATTTTGTCCTTTTGCCAAATCGATAAAGAAATTTGGATCTTGTGCTTTTAGTTTTTCAGACCATTGCTTATTTCCTTCGAATAATGCCTTCATAGATTTTGATTTTTCACAAAATTACTCCACGAATGACTTTTTTCCTACATTTTTCTTTCTTTTTTTGTATTTACATGTTGGCGTGTTTTAATTTTTTCTATTTTAGAAATTCAAATTGTAAGCCCAAAAGAGCAAAACCAACCATGACTAAAGAGGAATTACGAAAAAGAAATAAAGAAATGCGTTTGCAACTTTCTCCCAAAATGAAGGAAGAATTTTCTGAGTCTGTTGTAGAAACTGCGTTGACTCATTTTCAAGTGTCTGGGAAAACAATTTCCTTATTTCTACCCATAGAACGGCAACATGAGTTGAACACGTATTTATTGCTAGAAAGAGCAAGAGATTTAGGAGCAACTGTAGCTTTGCCTAAAACTAACTTTCAATCTTTAGAAATGAAGCATTATGTGTATGATTCTATGGCGCAATTGGAATTGAATGAAATGGGTATTCCGGAGCCTACTAAAGGTAAACTAATAGCTGCCGATCGGTTTGATATTGTATTTGTTCCTTTGTTGGCTGTGGATAGTGTTGGGAATAGAGTAGGTTATGGCAAAGGATTTTACGATCGTTTTTTGCGCAAATGTTCACCTCATTGCCAATTTATTGGTTTGCATTATTTTGACGTTGAGAAAGAAGTAATTTCTGATGTGCTTCCTACAGATGTTAAACTACATGCTGTAGTAATGCCAAATAGCGTAGTTCGGTTTGATTCAATTATTAAGAAATGAAATACATTGTAGTTGTCGCTTTTTTTACTTTCTCGTTTGTGTTACAAAAGCCTACGCATCAAGAAGAAAACAGGTATGTTTATGGAGTGCGCATTTCTACAGGTGCAAACTCGCAGATGTTAAGTTTTATTGCCAAAAGATATGATGGAATGGGAAACTTAAAAGCTCAACGTATATATTCAGATAAAGATGAATTTATTAAGGTGGTTGCTGGCTTTTGGCCAAGCCCTTTTAATCCTTCAAAAACTAATTATTTTGAGTTGTATCAAGTATTTGGAGGTGTTTATGTAAATGACACAATCAATGCAAAGATCAGTTATTGTCCTGCCTTAGATAGTTTATGGAAAATCAGATTTTCTGAATGGCCTCATCACGGATATAACGAACCCGGGTGGAGTTTAAGTAAATTTAGACCCAGTCTAGAACAAGAAAGTTACCTTTCTAAAAGATACAATATTAAACAGCTTGACTTTGAATTCATTGTTGATACAAACTTTTTCAAGTTGCTTCAAGATGTGTCCAATCCTGAGTGGATAGCAGCATATAAGTCTCTTTATTAATTTTTTATATAGTTCTGATTGTCAATTGGTTGTATTAGTGTAAACAACCTTTCAATTTACAATTTTATACTTTCTTGTTTTTTCCTTACTTTTTGTTTGAAAGAGTGTTGCGAATAAGTATATTAGCAGGCTCAAATCAAGTGTCAATTTGTTTTGAGATACATTAACAAACGTTCAAAAACTAAAATGATCGTATCATGACAAAAGAACAAAAACCAAGGATGATTGACAGCGTCCTTAAACAGTTTGAAAAAGCAGCGGATGTGATGAACCTAAATCCGAATATCCGCAAGATTTTAGGACAAACAAACACTGAAATTATTGTACATTTCCCTGTTCGAATGGATGATGGCTCAGTAGAGATTTTCACTGGTGAGCGTGTACAACACAACAATGCGCTTGGACCATACAAAGGTGGTTTACGTTACCATCCAGAAATGGACATTAACGATGCTCGTGCATTGGCAATTTGGATGACGTGGAAAACTTCTTTGGCAGGATTGCCATACGGTGGTGCAAAAGGAGGAATTCAAATGGATCCAAAAAAATATTCGCAAGCTGAATTAGAGCGTATTTCTCGTCGTTTCACTTATGCTTTAGGAGATAACATTGGTCCAGAACACGACATTCCTGCGCCAGATGTGAATACAAATGCACAAATCATGGCTTGGATTGCTGATACTTATATGTCAACAAAACAACCAAATGAACGTTCAAAGTATTTGCACGTAGTTACCGGGAAACCGATTAATTCGGGAGGATTGAGAGGAAGAGACAGAGCAACTGGCTTTGGTGTTGTAACGGCAATTAAAGCATGGGCAAACTGGAGAAATGTTTCACTTCAAGGTAAAAAATACATAGTTCAAGGTTTTGGAAATGTTGGAAGTTGGTCTTCAATTTTCATGAAAGAAAATGGAGCAATATTAACAGCAGTACAAGATATCACTGGAACAATTTATAATTCAAATGGTATTGATCCGCAAGAATTGTTGGATTATATCAGGGCAAACAAAGGTTCTTTAGCGAACTTCCCAGGTGCAACTATGATTGACGCTTCAGAGTTTTTTGGCTTAGAGTGCGATATTTGTATTCCTGCTGCTTTGGGTAACCAAATCACGGATGAAAATGCAGGCAAGATAAAAGCTAAACTGGTTGCAGAGGGCGCAAACGGACCAACTACTCCAGAAGGTGAAGCAATATTGCTAGCAAACGGAGTTGATGTAATTCCAGATATCCAATGCAATTCAGGAGGTGTTATTGGCAGTTATTTTGAATGGTTGCAAAACCGAAATGGTGAGATTTGGGAGTTTGATGATGTAATCACTCGATTAGAGCGTAAGGTTACAAATTCTTTTGTTCGTATCACAGAAACTGCTTCAGAATATAAAACAGATTTGCGTACAGCAGCTTATATTGAAGCTATCAAACGTATTGAGTTAACCTATAACGAACGTGGAGTATTCCCATGATTCATTTGCAATACTATATACAAAAAAGAGCAGAAGAAATTCTGCTCTTTTTGTTTGATAATAAGTCTATGTTTTTGGAAGAAAGTTAATTCTTCACTAATAACCAAAATCAGGTTAATTGTTTTATCGGCGTAATTCTTTGATTGTGTTAAAGAATACCAATCCAAATCCGATTGCAAGCATTAAATGGAAAGGGACCATGCCTAAATCTCCATAAATAGCTCTGTTTACGGCAGTGAACCCGAAAACTATCATCAAAATACCTTCACCAATTGTGATCAAAGAAATGCTTTTTTTGTCGTATTGATTTCCTTTAAAATCTTTCTTTGCATTTACATTGAATTTTGGTGTACGTACAAATGAACTTTTTATTCCTAGATAACCTTCCAAAACGGCAACGGTATTGCTTAATGACAAGCCTAAGGAAACTGTTAAAAATTGGAAGAAGCGGCCGATAAAGCGAATAAATGAAGTGAATTTATTTGTTGTTTTATCCCGGTATGCCAGCCAATAGTAATAGATTAACAATACTGTACTGATAATAAAGAAAGAACCAAACTGGATGATGTAATTAAGGTCAGAAAAACTGTCTTTGATTTGTAGAACAACCAAACTCATCAATGACATGATTAGTATGAATAAGAATACCGAGGAATTAAACAAGTGAGCCAAGGAGTGAACCCTGTCCATAAATCGTACGTTTTTAAACGTTAAAATAGTTTTGCGCATTTTGATAAAACACTCTGCACCACCTTTCATCCATCTATGTTGCTGTGCTTTTAGTGCCGACATTGTTATTGGCAATTCAGCAGGGGCAACAACATCTTCTAAATATTTGAATTTCCAGCCACGCAATTGAGCACGGTAACTCAAATCCAAGTCTTCTGTTAGTGTATCATGTTCCCAACCGCCTGCACTTTCGATACATTTCTTGCGCCAAATACCGCCTGTACCGTTGAAATTGATAAAATGTCCTGATGCTGTTCTACCTCCTTGTTCTACGGCAAAGTGACCATTTAGACCGAAAGCTTGAAGTTCAGTAAGGAGAGAATATGATTTATTTAAATGCCCCAAGCGCGTTTGAACCACTCCGATTTTTTCGTCTTCAAAATAAGGCATTGTTTTTTGGAGAAAATCGGGTTCTGGAATAAAATCAGAATCGAAAATGGCAATAAATTCTCCTTTTACTTTATTCATAGCAGCATCCAGAGCTCCAGCTTTGTAACCTGTTCTATCAACGCGGTGAATGTGCTCTATTTGTATGCCTCTTGCTGCAATTTCTGCTACTTTCTTAGCTACTAAATCTTTGGTTTCATCCGTAGAATCATCCAGCACTTGAATATCGAATTTATCTCTCGGATAATCAAATTTTGCAACAGCTTCAATAATTCGCTCTGCCACATACATTTCATTGAACATCGGCAATTGAACAGTAACAGTTAAAGCCTTTTCAGGATCAAATTCCGGTTTTACTTCTTCCAATCTTTTCTTCCTATTTCTAGCATACGCAATAGACAAGCTAAATTGAAGCATTGCATACAAGAAGATTAAAATCAAACAGGTTGCATAGATAAACAACACAACTTTTGCAGTGAAATGTGACCAATAATGTTCTACTCCATTCCACGTTCCCCAATCAAACATCCATGTAACTTTCGTAGAAGTTTTGAACGGATTGGTTTGGCTCATTTTGTACTCATCTGCAGATTGAGAATCGATTTTTACAAGAAAAGTTTCTTGAATATATGCTTTATCTGCTACAGACAGTTCAAAGTAAGAGGTATCAGCATTTTCATCAATGATTACATTTTTGAATAGAAACTTCCCATCTTCGTTGGTCGTAGAAAAGTATTTAGCTCCAGTTTCCTTATTGATTAATTGCACATCAACTTCTTCAGATGGATTTTTTGTACGAAGATCTTGAAAGTATCCAGAAACATCTCGATGAATTGTCCCGAAAGACAGGTTGACAATACATACAAAAAATAAAACAAGTGGATATCTTGTCATGGTTGTTTGAAGTTTAGAATTAATAACTTGTAAAAAGTAGCAATAATGCACACAAAGATAATTTTAATTCTTGGTTTGACACATTTTTTAGAAAGGCGATAAAAAAATAATGCCGATTCTCAAAAATCGGCATTAAGTAGATGTTATTGAATGACTTTTAGTTCTTTGCCAACCTTGATGAAAGCAGCGATTGCTTTGTCTAAATCTGCAATACTGTGAGCTGCAGAGATTTGAGTTCGAATGCGCGCTTGCCCTTTTCCTACTACCGGATAGAAGAATCCGATTGCATAGACTCCTTCTTCCAATAACTTGTCAGCAAATTGTTGAGAAAGTGCTGCATCGTAAAGCATAATGGGAACGATGGGTGAATCGCCAGGCTTAATGTCAAAACCAGCAGCAATGATGCGTTCTTTGAAATATTTTGTATTGCTTTCTAGCTTATCTCTTAATTCAGTAGTTGCACTTAGGATATCAAAAACTTTATTAGCAGCACCAACAATAGAAGGAGCAAGTGAGTTTGAAAACAGATAAGGTCTAGAGCGTTGACGCAACATTTCAATCACTTCTTTTTTTCCTGTAGTGTATCCGCCCATTGCACCGCCTAATGCTTTTCCTAAAGTTCCAGTAATGATATCTACACGGTTCATACAGTTGTGGTATTCCGGCACACCTCTACCCGTTTTTCCAATAAAACCTGCACTGTGGCACTCATCTGTCATTACAAGCGAATCATATTTATCAGCCAAGTCACAAATTTCGTTCATTTTGGCAATGTCACCATCCATTGAAAACACACCATCTGTTACAATGATTCGGTGTCTTTGAGTTTGAGCTTTTTTCAATTGCTCTTCTAAGTCAGCCATATCTGAGTGCTTGTAGCGGTATCGTTGTGCTTTGCAAAGTCTAATTCCATCAATGATAGAAGCGTGATTCAATTCGTCTGAGATAATGGCATCTTCTTCTCCAAATAGGGGTTCAAATACTCCGCCATTTGCGTCAAATGCAGCAGCATACAAAATGGTATCTTCCGTGCCGTAATACTTTGCAATCTTTGCTTCCAATTCTTTGTGAATATCTTGTGTTCCACAAATAAAACGAACAGAAGACATGCCAAAACCATGTGTATCCAAGGTATCTTTCGCTGCTTGTATAACTTCAGGATGAGAAGATAAACCTAGGTAATTATTAGCACACATGATAACAACTTCATTACCGTTATCAACTTTTACTTTAGCACCTTGTGGAGTGATTATGATGCGTTCTTTTTTGAAAATGCCACCTGCTTTTATGGCAGTCAATTCATCCGACAAATAGCTTTTTATTTTTCCGTACATAGTCCTGTTTTGATGTGGTAAATATAGATAAAATGGTTGGTTTTTAGTTTTGAATTGATGTGAAACTTTTTTTGTGAATTGTAGAGAGTGAGAGTTTGGTTTTGGGGAGTGATTAATAAGTTTAGTTTGTTGAAAATGGCAAAAAATTCTCATTGAAACCTTTGCTCTTATTGGGCTGTAACTAATATTGCGAATTCAGGTACAAACTAAAAATACCGTAAAAAAAAAATCAATAATTTCAACACAAAAAAATGGCCCTAAAATTAGAGCCATCCTTTCAAAATTCAGATCTTTAATTTATTTTTATTTCTTCAATTCAGCTTCCAGCTTCATCAATTCAACAATCACATCATTTGTTACATCAATTCCACCTGCAGAAAATAAGGTAGTGCTTTCGTCAATGATGTAAGTAAACTTCTTCGTGTTTGCTACAATTGCAACTGCTTTTTTCACGCGCTCTAAAATTTTACCATTCATTTCTTGCGTCATAATTTGCAAGTGTTGGTCAATTTCATTTTGGCGATCTTCTAAGTTTTGTTGCATTTTACGGATACGGTTTTCTTCGTATTGGCGAACTGCTTCAGACATAGTAGGACCATCTTTTTGGTATTTAATATACGCAACTTGAATGGAGCTATCCATATCGTGTAATTCTTTCAAACCTGCAGCTTCAATTTCTTTGATTTCTTTGATTGCTTGTTTGCGAGATGGCATCGTGTCTAGCAAAGCTTGTGAGCGCACGTGTCCAATTTTTTGGGTTTGAGCTTGAGCACTAGTAAGTGCACAAAATGTAAGTGTTAATACAAAAAGAATTTGTTTCATTTTTCTGTTGTTTTTTTGTTTTTATTTAGAGCTTGCGCCCATTTCTCTTAGCACTTCGTCACTGATGTCAAATTTACTATCGGCATAAACGAGGTTGCTTTGGTTTGCTTTGTCAAATACGAAGCTGTAATTGCGTTTAGAAGCTACTTTTTGCATGGCATCGTAAATGCGGTCTTGAATGGGTTTGATTAATTCCTGTCTTTTTTGAAAATAATCACCAGATACTCCAAATCGAGTTTGTTGCATCTCCATCGCATCTGATTCCAAGGTTTTTATCTCTTCTTCGCGCTTTGCTCTTTCTTCACTTGGCAATAAACTTTCTTCGCGTAGAAAGTTATCTTTTTTTAGTTTTATTACTTCATAACGGTCTTCAATTTCTTTGGTCCAACGTTCAGCTAACTTATCCAACCTTTCTTTGGATTCTTTATATTCAGGTATCTTGCCTAAAATAAATTCAGAGTCAATGTACCCATATTTTTGAGCTGAACTGACAAAGGTCATGCCAAACACGAATAAAACTGCAATTGCTATGCTTTTCATCTTAAAAAAGTAAATGAAACGACGAAGATAGTATTTTTATTGTTTTCAACAACATTCAATTAAAAAAGATACTGTTTAATCATTCTACTCAACAGAATCTTGGAATGGTTTTTTTTTGTGAAATGTTTATTTACTCCCACATCATTTTCTTTGTTGTCAAAATTTGTTCGTCTGCAACCCGGTTGTGGTAAAAATGCCAGAACTTAAGTTTGCTCCAATATGTTGAAAAGATTTGTCAAATAGTTAAAGTGTGTTCGACTTAAATACATTCTGCGTATTCTCTTAAATCCCATGTCAATATTGTTACTATCTTTCTGCAATAAAACACAAGAGAATGATCCAACTGAAGCAATTAAGTTATTGGGAACGTAAATCTTTTTTTGAGGATGTTGATTTTTTAGTAGTAGGCGCTGGTATTGTTGGATATTCAACGGCTTTGAATCTTAAAAAGAAATATAAGGATGCAAAGATTTTGATAATAGAACGAGGTTTTATACCTAGTGGTGCAAGCAGTAAAAATGCTGGATTTGCATGCTTTGGCAGTGTTTCAGAGATTGTTGATGATTTAAGCAAAACTTCATCCTCTGTAGTGTGGGATACTGTAGCCAAACGCTGGGAAGGGTTAAAAGTTTTGACCGAATTGATTGGAATGAATTCGCCTAAAACTATTTTTGGTTATCAACGCTTAGGGTCATGGGATTTGTTGATGCCGAATCAAGGAGATTTGCTGAATAATTGTAGAGAAAATCTTGCTTATATTAACGTAGAATTGGAACGAATTACAAAAGTGAAAAACTGCATTCTAGAAGATACATCTGTCTCAACTCGTTTTGGCTTTGCAGGTTTAAGCACTTCGTTTTATAATTGCTTAGAAGGTCAGTTGGATACAGGGAAAATGAACAAACGCTTTTATCAGTTGGCTATAGAGAATGATATAGATGTATTATTTGGAGTTGAAGTGCTTTCGTTTGAATCTTATGAAGATAAGGTTCACGTTCAAACATCTATTGGAGAATTTGATGGATTAAATGTTTTGATATGTACTAACGGTTTTGCACCACAATTAATTGATGAAGATGTTGTTCCTGCAAGGGCACAAGTTTTGGTTACAAGCCCAATTCAAAACCTGAAAATAAAAGGTACTTTTCACTATGACTGTGGTTATTATTATTTTAGAAATGTGGAAGATAGAATTTTGTTGGGTGGAGGAAGGAATTTAGATTTTGAAGGAGAAGAGACAACCAAACTCGAAACAACTCAACAAATAGTAGACGCTTTAAAAGAACTCCTTTCTAGTGTTATTATTCCACATCAAGCTTTTCAAATTGAATATCAGTGGGCAGGCATAATGGGAGTTGGTAAAACGAAGCAACCCATTGTAAAATTATTACACCATAATGTGGGAGTAGGTGTGCGTTTGGGTGGAATGGGTGTTGCTATAGGTAGTTTGGTGGGGCAAGAGTTGGCTGATATGTTTTGATTCGAGGCGACTTATTCAACGAATTATTTAGTTTGTTCCTAAATTCGCAATATTAGTTACAGGTCAATAGAATCAATGGATTCCAAAGTTTTTATCATAAAAAATAAACATTAATTTCTAACCAATTTTATCACTTTTGAATACCCTCCATTTATCACACTCACTAAATAAGTGCCAACTTCCCATGTAGCTAAATCTGCTTTATATATAGAAGGACAATTCTTTTTCTCAAATACTAGCTTTCCGTTTATATCTCTAATCTCCAATTTGTAATTTTCAAACGGTGCGTGTATCCAAATTTCATTTTTAGATGGATTAGGGTAAAGGTTGATATTATCGGTTTGATTAGATGATACAATTAAGGGGTTTATGACTACTACATTTTGAGTAGCAGTATCTTGCGGACAAGCATCATTAATTCCAATTAATTGAACTGTGTATGTGCCACTTAGTTGAAATTGATGCCATGGATTTACGTCTTGACTTTCATTTCCATCTCCAAAATTCCAAGAATATCCATTGGCATTGCTGCTGTTATTTGAGCAGGTCAATACATTGGGCATGTATATCGTATCGCTGTTAATAGTGAATGAAGTGGAGATGGGTGAGCTTACTTGAATCGAAATATTTTGAATAAGTGTATCGCTTGTATTTGGTCCGTATGCAATAAGTTGAATTTGGTAAGTTCCGCTAGTTACGAATTGAAAATACGGATTGGTAGCTGTGCTTGTTGGGTTGATAGCACCTGTGGCCATCCAAAGATAGCTCGTAGCATCTATTGAGTTGTTTGTGATAAGTAAGGAATCCGTTTGACAAACGTATGTATTCTGAACTACAAAATTTGCAACAGGTGGATTGGTAGGCAGTACTACTTGCTGGCCGTTTGAACTTGTAACTGGCGAAAGTAATCCTGCTCCATTTTCAGATCGAATGCTGATATAATATATTGTGCCAATACTTAAATTTAGCCCACTTACAGTAACCAGTGTATCCCAATTATTGTCGGTCCAAGGCACAATATCTGATGCTCCAGCGCTAGAACCAATAGCATACCAATATCTGGCTATATCTGAATGTTGATCTGTTGCATTGCTCCAATTAGCCTGCAATGTTGAAGAACTTGTGGTGGTTGAAATATCAGCACCTAACCCATCATTTACTATAGAAACGATACTTGGACTAGTCCAGTCAACGAAAACATCTTGTTGAGCAATGGAAGATAAGTTTCCGGCAACATCTTGCACAATGGATTTTATTCTACCTGCTTGTGTTGTTGGATTTACACTTTGATATCTGATGTCTGTGGAAGCGCCTAAACTAACTGTAACTGTAGGATATCTAGATCGATAAACTTTCAGATTGTTCACTGAGTAGGTACAATTGCCATTTCTAAAAGAAATGTAATTCCCAGCTGATAGAGGAGAAGTGTCAGTCCATGTTTGTACCAATATGTTATTCACATACACTTGGTGTTTACCAGAAATACGGTCGTAAATGACTTTAAAGTCATACCACTGTCCTGCTACAAATGTGTAACTTACTTCATTTTGTATGGTAAACACATCGTTTGTTACCTTGTACAATTGCACTTTGGCATCATCTAG
>JBDHXR010000072.1:0-14668 GCA_039810825.1 Fluviicola sp. | reverse complement strand
TGCTACTTCTTCACGGAACAAAGCAATACCTTGACCTTTTAATTGCAAGGCTTCTTTTTCAGCTTGAGCAGAAATTTTAATTGCATTTCCATCTGCTTCAGCAGCCTTTGTCTTGGTAATTAACAATGCTTGTCCTTCATTTTCTGCAGCCGCTTTCAAGTTGTTTGAAGCTACAACTTTAGCCATGGAAGAAGTAATTTCTGTATCGAAAGTAATGTCGTTCAATTGCAAATCAATCAAGTGAAAACCCCAAGTTTCTAAAGTATGGTCTAAACTATTTTTTACATCATCAACAATTTCACGGCGAAGCAACAATATTTCAGCTTGTTTTTTAGTTGCTACAAAGCCACGAACCGAACCTTCAATTGTACGTATCAACGCTTGCGTAAAACTTCGTTGATCAACAAACTTAAAAGCAACATTTTTGATTGTTTCTTCATCTGAATTCACAGTTGCATAAACCAACATGGCTTTAAAGTAAACATTTGCCTGGTCTTGCGTGATTGCTTGAAACTCCATTTCAATAGCTCGGTTTTGAATTGAAACACGGTTAAAAATCTTTTCGAAGAAAGGGATTTTCAAATTTAATCCGGGATGCATTATTCTGCGGTATTTTCCAAACATGGTCACAACACCAGTAGTACCTTGTTGAATTGTTGTAAACGAAAAGAAGAGTATAACAACTCCCAAAACAATCAGAATGATTTGTGTTTCTGTCATAATAGATATAATTAATTGATTATTCAAAAATAAGAAAACTAATTCAAATGAACATGAAGAAAAAAGAGAATAAAAAAATAAAACCTAGGATAAAATATTTTCAAAACAAAAACGTTAGATAAGAAAACGTTTACAAAAGCCTATGATAAAAAAATACCCAAAAAATATGCAAAATCAAGAAACATCTGAGTTTGTATCTCCTTCCAAAGCTGTAATCAATTTATTGATTAATTATAGCAAGTCATTGGAAGTAAAAAAATTAAAGCACAAAAAGGTGCTTTATACATTAAACTAACAAGAAAGGCTGTCAAAATTGACAGCCTTTTTCTATTGGTACCTTTCGGTTTACCATATTTTAGCAACTTTTGTTTCTGGGTTTCGCATTTTATCACCTGGTTTAACAGTGAATGCTTCAAAGAATTCCGGGCAATTCATTAATGGGCCATTTACACGGTACATTCCTGGTGAATGTGGGTCGGTAGCTACTCGTTTTTTTAGCTCTGCGTCTGTATAATTGATTTTCCACAGCTGTGCATAGGCAATAAAAAATCGCTGAGCAGGTGTATATCCTTTAATTGTTTGATTTTTCTTGTATTCATCTGTTAGTTGATATGCATGAAAAGCAATCGTTAAACCGCCTAAATCCGCAATGTTTTCTCCCATAGTCAACTTACTATTTACGCAATTATCTGGCAAGGGGCAGAATGCATCAAAGGTTTCTCCTAAAATTTTTGTTTTTGATACAAATTCGTCTTTATCCGTTTGTTGCCACCAATCTTTATATGATCCATCAGCGGCAAACTTTGCTCCATTGTCATCAAATCCATGTGTCAATTCATGCCCAATAACCATCCCGATTCGTCCGTAATTTAATGCATCTTCAGCGTTTTCATCGAAAAATGGTGGTTGCATGATTCCAGCAGGGAAAGCAATTTCATTCAGCAATGGGTGATAATATGCATTAACGAGATGAGCCGGCATTTCCCATTCATTTTTGTCAACAGGCTTGTGAAGTTTTGAAAGATTTTCTCTTTTAGAAAATTCTTCACATCGATCTATATTTCCAATATAATCATTTGCAGAAATTGTTAATCCATTATATGATTTCCATTCATTCGGACACACCAATTTTCTTCCAATAGAATTCAATTTTGTAAGTGCTTCATTTTTTGTTGTTTGAGACATCCAATCTAAATTGTTAATTCGAACTCTAAAAGCAGCAAATAGATTGTCAACTAAGGAATTTACCTTGTCTTTTGCACTGCTTGAAAAAGCCTTGTCAACAAACGCTTTACCCAACAATTCACTTAAAGCAGAACCTGTAATTTCATAGATACAACGATCGTCAATGGGTTTCATTTCACTTTTTCCACTCATTGTTTTCTCATAAAAATCGAAGTACAAATCTCCCCACGTTTTATCAAGAAACGAAGCATAATAATTGATCGTACACCAACTTAGGTAATTTTTCCACGATTGAAGTGATGCTTTATCAATCAAGGTATTAACTTGCTCAATAAATTTTGGTTGTTCAACAATCAAAGAATCAAAGCTATCGCAACCAATCTGTTTTTGATAGAGTTGAAAATCAAATTTTGGAAACAATTTTTCTACATTTCCTTCAGACATTACATTGTTTGTAAGTTCAGGAATACGCATTTCGGCAGGTGTCATGCACACATTTGCTAATTCTTTTTCAAAACCGATTACATCTGAAGCAATTGTTTCCGCCCCATTTGTTTCTCCAGCCATTTCAAATGCTTTTTGCACATATAGTTTGTATGCATCTAAGATTGTTTTTTTGTTTTCTAGAAAATAATAATCTCTATTTGGCAACCCAAGTCCACCTTGACTTAGATAAACAATATTCTTCTCTACATCGTTTAGGTTTTGTCCAACTCCAAAGCTAAATAAGGACGGAATTTTTAAGCGATGTAACTTAGCAAGTTGAAACACAATATCATTTTTCGACTTCATAGCTCGAATAGGTTCCAATCGTTGAATCAATGGTTTTGTGCCCAAACTATTTCTTTCAATCATATTCGTAAAAGCCAAGTAATAATCGCCTAATAATTGTTGCTGAGAACCTAATTGTTTATCAGAAACTTCGGCATATTGATGCAAAATTTGGCGGAGTATTGCATTGTTGCTTTTGTCTAATTCATTAAAACTACCCCAACGAGATTCTGTAGCAGGAACAGGGTTATTTTTACACCAATTACCATTCGCAAATTGAAAAAAGTCATCCTGAGGTTTTACAGTTAAGTCCATATCCTTGATTTCAATACTTTCCTGCGTTCCAGCTTTTGAAACATCATTTGAATGATCATCAGTAGTGGAAGTAATATTTTTTGGTTGGCAAGCAAGCAAGATGCTAGCAGCAAATGACAGTGTTAATACATTACTTTTCATTGTTTATTTTATCTCTAATAACATTTCAACATGAGGAATTGAGTCCTCGTTATATTCTTTACCGGTTGAAATAAAACCGAATTTATTGTAAAAATTTTCCAAGTGCTTTTGAGCAGAAATTTTGATTGGAACTTTTCCAAATTCATCGTAAATAAATTGGATACATTTTTCCATCAATTCTGTGCCTACTTTACTTTCACGCAGATCTTTAGCCACCACAACTCTTCCAATAGCAACTTCTTGAAAGGAAACACCCGGTGACAATATTCTACCTGTAGCTACAACATCTCCTTTACCATCTCGCACAACGGCATGGTATGCTTTCTTATCTTTCCCATCTAAATCTAGGTACGTACAATTTTGTTCAATCACAAAGGCTTTTAAGCGCAATGCGATAATGTCATGAAATTCACTCAGTGAAAGTTCTTTAAACGGTTTAAATTGCCAATCTAAATGCATAATTATTATTGATTAATTGAAATTTAAGTTTGTATTACACCAACATTGTATTGTTTTTCGGCCTTTTTCTTACTCGCCATTTCTATTCCTACAGACAAAAACTCTCTTGTTTTAGCTGGATCAATGATGGCGTCTAACCAAAGTCTTGAAGCAGCATAATATGGAGAAATTTGCTCATCGTATCTTGCTTTTATTGTATTGAACAATTCAGATTCTCTTTCTGTAGTAATCTCTTCACCACGAGCCTTGAGTGAAGCAACTTCAATCTGTAATAGTGTCTTCGCAGCAGATGCTCCGCTCATTACAGCTACTTCAGCTGTTGGCCATCCAACAATCAATCTAGGATCATAAGCTTTTCCACACATCGCATAATTTCCGGCACCATAAGAATTTCCGATAACAACAGAAAACTTAGGAACAACAGAATTTGCCATCGCATTAACCATTTTTGCTCCATCTTTGATAATTCCAGCATGTTCTGATTTAGAACCAACCATAAATCCTGAAACATCATGAAAGAATATTAATGGGATATTTTTTTGATTGCAATTCATGATAAAACGTGCTGCCTTGTCTGCAGAATCATTATATATTACACCACCAAACTGCATTTCACCTTTTGCGTTTTTTGATAATTCACGTTGATTCGCTACAATTCCTACGCTCCATCCATCTAATCTGGCATAGGCACAAATAATGGTTTTACCGAAGTCACTCTTGTATTCTGTGATGCTTCCTTCGTCAAAAATGCTATCCAAAATATCTCTA
Source organism: Fluviicola sp. (assembly GCA_039810825.1). Taxonomy (GTDB): domain Bacteria; phylum Bacteroidota; class Bacteroidia; order Flavobacteriales_D; family Crocinitomicaceae; genus Fluviicola. The sequence goes on along the minus strand of JBDHXR010000072.1, from coordinate 10,309 downwards.
GTGTTATATGGTTTTGAGCGTTCAGCAGGTAATATTCCATACACATCTTTTAACGGTCTTTTGGGTTGAACGGCTTCAATGCGATCAAAACCAGCACTTTCTGTTAAACCAATTTGCCCCATCATTTTTCTAATGGTTTGTAAACATTCTGTATCATTAGCAACCTTGTAATCACACACACCAGAAATTTCAGTGTGAGTAGTTGCACCGCCCAAAGTTTCATTGTCAATAGTTTCTCCAATAGCAGCTTTCACTAAGTAAGAACCGGCAAGGAAGATGGTTCCTGTTTTGTCAACAATCAAAGATTCATCAGACATAATTGGTAAATATGCACCACCAGCCACACAGCTCCCCATTACTGCAGCAATTTGCGGAATCCCCATGGAACTCATGATGGCATTGTTTCTAAAGATTCTACCAAAATGTTCTTTATCTGGGAATATTTCATCTTGCATTGGCAAATACACACCTGCAGAATCTACTAAGTAGATAATTGGCAATTTATTTTCCATAGCAATTTCTTGTGCTCTTAAATTTTTCTTTCCTGTAATAGGGAACCAAGCACCAGCCTTTACTGTAGCGTCGTTTGCAACAACAATGCATTGCTTTCCGGATACTTTTCCAATAACCACTACAACTCCACCTGCAGGACAACCACCATGCTCTTTATACATTCCGTATCCTGCAAATGCTCCAACTTCAAATCGGGGTGAGTTTGAATCGAGTAACATATCGATACGTTCACGAGCAGTCATTTTACCTTTTTCATGCAAGGAAGCAATTCTTTTTTCGCCACCTCCTTTGTAAATTTTTGCTAATTCCGCTTCAATACGTGATATTTTCAAGCGCATTTCATCGTCATTCTTATTGAATTCCAACTCTTTAGGGTCTATCGCCATTGTTTTTTTTATTAATAGTGATCCAAATATACACAATTCAATGTAGAAATATTCTTGATTTAGGTGAAAACACTTTGGGATATTGCATATACTTTTGTATTTATGCTGGATACTTATAAACATAAAGGAATGCGCAAGCAATTAATCGAACAATTGCGAGAAAAAGGAATAACAAATGAATTCATCTTAGGTGCATTTGATAAAGTGCCTCGTCATTTTTTTCTTGACCAAGTATTTGAGCAGCAAGCATATTCCAACATTGCCTTTCAAATTGGCTCAGGACAAACCATTTCACACCCATACACGGTTGCTTTTCAAACATCGTTACTTGAAGTAAATAAAGGTGATAAAGTTTTAGAGATCGGAACAGGTTCGGGGTTTCAAACTGGTATTTTGTGTGCTTTAGGTGCCAAAGTGTTTTCAATTGAACGCCACAAAGAACTACATTTAAAAGCAAAATTAGTATTGGACAAATTGAATTTTTCTCCACGTATTTTTTACGGAGACGGATATGAAGGCAAAGAAGTGTATGCTCCGTTTGACAAGGTTTTAGTGACTTGTGGAGCACCTTTTATACCAGAAAAACTAGTAAAACAATTAAAAGTAGGAGGGATACTTGTGATTCCGGTAGGAGAAGGAGATGTGCAACAAATGCACCGCATTACAAAAATCAGTGAAACGGAATTAAAGGAAGAAGTGTTTGGAGATTTCAGTTTTGTTCCGATGCTTGAAAAAACTGTAAAATAGTCGGCATTCGATATTCAAATAAAAATCCCTTCAAACGTTTTTTTAAAGGGATTGTGGTTATTTTCTGAGTCAGTTTTAAATCATTTTAATTCTAGTATGCAACTATTTTAGTTACAATAAAATGCTTTTTTTTGTAAACAACGGGTTTTGCTTACAATTTTTGTAATCAACTGTTTTTAACTACAACAAAACACTGTTTTTTGTAATCAAACCACTTTGTTTACAGTTTTTGTGATCAACTATTTTTGATTTCAATAATTTGCACTTTTTTGTAATCAATCGTTTTTGATTTCGATTTTGTTTGTATCTTTGTAATCAATACTAATAAAAGTATCTTTATGGATTATAATTTAAACAATGCTGTACATTATCATTACGACCATTTTCCGCCAGCACAGGTAGATTACAATTTGTTTATTAAAGAATTAGTGGGTGCCACAGAAGCATTGGCAAGGTACGACCAAATGCTGAAAAACCTGCATAACACCGAAATTTTATTAGCTCCATTACGTAATCAGGAAGCGGTTTTGTCATCAAGAATTGAGGGAACCATCAGTACAATGGATGAAATACTTCAATACGAAGCGGATAATGAAGGTTTGGAAAATCCCACCGCAAAAGCAGATATTATCGAAACCATTTTGTATCAAAGAGCATTAAAAAATGCCCAAGATGCTTTGGAAAACGGTTATAATTTTTCTTTGAGTTTTATCAAGCAAATACACCAGCAATTATTGTATTTGGGGCGTGGAGCGAATAAATCGCCCGGAGAATTTAAAAAAGCACAAAACTATCTGGCTGATAAACGGAAAAAAGAAATCAGTTTTGTTCCGGTAAGTCCCGAAAAATTAGATGAAGGGTTGGAAAATTTATTTACCTTTCTAAACACAGAAACAATTCCTGCACTGATAAAAACGGCGATTATGCACTTGGAATTTGAAGCCTTACACCCTTTTGAAGACGGAAATGGAAGAATAGGAAGAATGCTCATCACGCTCAATTTGTGGCGAGAAAATATTCTTTCGGAACCACATTTTTATATCAGTGGATTTTTGGAAGAAAATAAAGAGGAATATATTGAACAAATGCGTGCCGTTTCTAAAACACATAATTGGAACGAATGGATTAAATTTTTTCTGATTGCAGTAGAAAATCAAGCCGTTAAAAACCTTGAGATAGCAGAAAGCATAAAAAATCTGTATGAAGCTACAAAAACTGAATTTTCGGATTTACTTTCCTCCAAATGGAATATGGAAATTGTAGATTTTATCTTTACTTATCCGTTGTTTAGAAATAATAAGTTCGTAAGACACACCAAAATACCCAATGCAACTGCTGTATTAATTATTAAAAAATTAGTAGAATACGGATATTTGGTATTGAAAGAAGAAGCTGCCGGAAGACGAGCCGCACAATATTCTTTTGAGCCATTGATGAAAATGGTAAGGGTCTAGAATAATGGCGAATTTATAGCATTAAAAGTCAAAAAGCTTAATTGAAAGAAGAAGTGTTTGGAGATTTCAGTTTTGTTCCGATGCTTGAAAAAAACAGTAAAATAAACAGCTTTCAATATTCAAAGAAAAAATCCCTTCAAACGCTTGTCTAAAAGGATTATGAATATTTTCTGAGTCCTACACTTAATGCCCCAAAGCTGCCAAATATCTTTCAGCATCTAAAGCAGCCATGCAACCTGTTCCTGCAGCTGTTATGGCTTGTCTGTAATTTTTATCTGCTGCATCGCCTGCTACAAAAACTCCAGCCACATTTGTTAACGAAGTACCTGCTTTTTCATACTTGATGTATCCTGTTTCATCCAAATTGATGAAGTCTTTAAATATATCTGTGTTTGGTTTATGACCAATTGCAACAAAAAATCCGGTTGCAGGAATATCGTGTTCTTTTCCAGTTACAGTATTCTTTACGCGCACACCTGTTACGCCATTACCATCGCCTAACACCTCTACTGTTTCAGTACTATGTAAAACTTCAATATTTGGGGTATTGCGTACACGTTCTTCCATAATTCGAGAGGCTCTAAACTTCTCTGAACGCACCAACATTGTTACTTTCTTGCACAATTTTGAAAGGTAATGCGCTTCTTCACATGCCGAATCTCCCGCTCCAACAATCACTGTTTCTTGTCCGCGGTAGAAAAAACCATCGCAAACTGCACAAGCAGAAACACCACCACCAATTGAAAGATAGTGCTGTTCAGAAGGTAGACCTAGATATTTTGCTGATGCACCAGTTGAGATAATCACTGTATCTGTATGAATTTCTTTTCCGTCTTCTGTCCAACATTTATGTACAGGACCAGAAAAATCAACTTTTGAAATAAAACCAGAACGAATATCGGTTTCAAAACGTTTTGCTTGTGCCTCTAATTGAATCATCATTTCAGGACCAGAAATTCCATCAGGATAACCCGGGAAATTTTCCACTTCATTTGTTGTTGTAAGCTGTCCGCCTGGCTGCATTCCTTGATACATAACAGGTTTCATATCTGCGCGAGCAGCATATATTGCAGCAGTATATCCAGCAGGTCCAGACCCAATAATTAAGCATTTGATACGTTCGATACTCATGGTAATTCAATTTGTAATATTATGAGAACAAAAATAGAATTTTAATTCAAATTGAATTGTGATTTATGTTACCTAACTTGAACTTCTACATTTATTTTTTACAGTGGTAAACAAAAGCAGGAGGGAAGTTAATAGGAGTAAAAGAAATATTCATATCCTTGTAATGCTGTTTTATTTTTTTTCGAGCATTCAAGGAGTATTGAAATTGCACAAATGAAGCACCTTCTTTTAAGACATTAGAACTCGCTTCCAATATGCTTTGTTTAAGTTTTTCAGGAAAATTTGCCAAAGGCAAAGAAGATATCACTACATCCGCAAATTGAATATTCTGTTGTTCAAGGTGTTCTTTGATGTTTTCAGCAGAATCATTCACAAAAACAACACGTGGATCATGAAAAGTAGCTTTCAGTATTTCGAAAAATGCTTCGTTTAATTCAAAAACAAACAACTTACCTTCTGGGTGAAGTTTTTCAAGTATTTTTTTTGTGAAAACCCCCGTACCTGGTCCCAACTCAACAACTACTCTAACCTGATCAAAATCAATATTTTGAAGCATTTTTTTTGCTAAAAAACGAGAACTCGGAGCAACTGCACCAACCGTTTTTCGCTCTTTGAAAAAATTCAAAAGAAATGAAGATGAGTTACTCATAAATTAAATAGTTTCGTTGTTTTTAACTACGAATTTACCGTTATTGATAATACCATAAACAAAACCTTTTAATTTTTTATTCAAAACAGGAGTATTAAAACAGTCAATCAACACTTCATCTTTTACAAAATCCCATTCTTTATCTGGAACAAACATGGTTAAATCTGCAGACATTTGACTTTCAATAGGCTCATTATCAAGCGATAACAAATCTCTGCTTTTTGTAGTAAATGCACGTATTACGGCTTGTAAATTAAACTCTTTACAGCTAGTTAATTCAGCAAAAATTGTTTGAATGGTGCTGTTGCCAAAGTGAGCATGATCAAATTCCAAGACAGTTTCTTCTATATCGTTTGGTCTATGGTCAGAAACAATGCAATCAATTACCCCATCTTTTAAACCTTGCCACAGAGCAAGCCTGTCTTTTTCTGTACGAAAAGGCGGCATCACTTTGAAATTTGAATCAAAATCTAGCACAGCAGTTTCATTGTAAACCAAGTGTTGCCCGTGAACTTCAGCTGTTACAGACAGTCCTTTTGCTTTTGCATTTCGAATTAGCTCAACAGATTCTTCGCACGAAATTCCACTTACATGAAGATTGCCACCTGTGTACTCTGCAAGTCTTAAATTTCGCTCAAGTTGTATAATTTCACCTATAGAAGGGTCGGCCTTTAAACCTGTTTTCACAGATGCTTCCCCTTCGTTCACCATGCCATTTCCTGAGATAGAAGCATCGTGTGAAAATCCAACAATGGTGGTTTCGAAATTTTTAGAATACAACAAGGCACGATACATGATGCCACCGTTTGTTGGCTTTAAATCATCAGAGAAAATGCGGCAACCACTTAGAAACATGTCGTATAATTCTGCAAGTGATTCCCCTTGATTTTTCTTAGTAATGCAACCCATTGGATGCAGAGAAGTAACAGAATTTTCCGCTCTTCGCAACACATATTCTACACTAGTTTTGTTGTCTAAAACGGGTTTGGTTGAAGGCAATATCGCTACATGTGTAAATCCACCGTATGCAGCAGCGTCTAAACCTGATTGAATTGTAGATTTATGTTCTTCACCCGGGTCAGAAAAATGTGCTTTCAAATCCACCCATCCTTTTGATAGATGCAAATTTGGATACGAAATTTCAAAATCACAGCTATAATTTAGCATGTCAGCAATTTCTTTCACTTTCCCGTTTTCAATAAAAATATCTACTTTTTTATTGTTCCATTTTGAAGAAGAATCAACAACTGTAGCTTGACGTATTAATATTTTCATTGTTTATTTTTTATAAAAAATTTGAACTAACATTTCACACAGCAAAAAGAACCCTGCTAAATTAACAAAGATTCGCCAAAGTTCTCGATGTTGGTTTATATCTAACAAAGATGCTGAATTCCACTTTGAACCATCTTGCACCTGATTAATTTGAATTCCTAATTTATCAAAGTCCGACTTTATTTCTTCAAAACCAACTTTCTTCGTTATGGATTCTTTTCGGTTGTAGTTTAGAGATAGATAGGAGAGAATATTGTTTTTTTGTATGATTTCATAATTGCCTGCCTCTAATTTTTGAATAGCTTCAATGCCACTAACCGAGAGGTATGAAACCTGATTTTTTTCATAAATCTTTGGAGTGAATTCTACACGCTTATTCCGAATCGTGATCGGAGATTCTGATTGAATGGTGTTTTTTACAGGATATCGGCTATCTGAACCAATCGTCAGGAAAAGGGGAGAAGCATTTTGAGACAATTTACCAATATGAAGCAACACGGTAGAAAACAACTGATTGGATACAAAGGTGCTAAATGATGGAGAAAGCGACGTTGTAATAAAATACACATGCTTGTCATCAGTAGTTTTCATTAAAAATGCGCTGCCATTTTGGTAATTTATTAACGGTAAAAACAAAGAAGATGAATTTTTTTGATAACGGTATGCTTGAGAAACTGTTGGAAGATTGATGTTTTCAGGTTTGTGTTCAAAAACACCGTAGAAAAAAGGATCTTGGTAATTGATTTTTTTAATTGTTAGCCCAGCTGTTTGCACACTCGAAATTTCCGGAAGGTTAATTTTTTTCAAAAACGCATTCCATGAACCAATAGAAACTGATGTGCCGGGCAACATCAATAAAGTTCCTTTCTCATCAATGAAATTGAGCAATTTAGAATTCAAAAAACTAGAAAATTGATTGAGACCATTCAATACAATTAAGTCATATTCTAAAGAGGAGAACGATGAGAGTTCTTTCGTAGAAATTGACTTTGTTTGAAAATACTTGTCCAACGAATATACATCCATCACATTTGAAACAGCATCTTCACCATTCACGATCAACACCTTGCAATATTTTTTTACCTCATAGTTGAAATAATAACTGTCATCTTGTGTCATTTGCTTATCGTTGATACGCACGCTACATTGTATGTTTCCAATATTTTGGTTGTAATAACTTAACTCTACAGTATCTTGACCAAAAGGCTGCATAGAAGTGAATAATTCTCTTTTGATTCCGCCTATAGAAACCGACACCACACCAGATTCGATTACTTCATCCGATGAGTTTTGGATACGCGCATACAAAGTCTGTGAAACTCCAACTTGCTGCAATGGAGAAGCAAACCAAATTGAATCTACAAAAAGATTTCCTGCATTTACTGGAGTTAGTTGAACAGGGGAAAGATCAACGATGTTATTAAACTTATTAGTTAACTTAATATTGTTATCTTTTTGAAAATCAGATAAATAAACTAAATTTATTTTGTTTTTTTCATTTGTTTCTTTTTTATATTCTCCCAGCCAATTGTCCCAAAATGTCAACAGCTCTTTCTTCGTTCTGTGCAAGGGGGAATAATCAATTTTTCCAAGTGCCTCTAGTGCTTCGTTTCTATTTAGCAGTTTTTTCTGAGAGCCATCCAACTCATTTGTAAATAGTAAAAATTTTGTATTTCTCGGAGCTTCTTCCACAACTGAAATAGCGAGGTTTTTGGCTTGATTCAACATTTCTCCTTGACTTCCAATGCGTGACATTGAAAAGGAATTATCTACATAAACACCTAAGAGTTGATTGTTTTTAGCAGCTTCATTTTGAGCTGGAAAATAAGGCTTGGTAAACGCAAAAATCAATGCTGCAAGTGCTAAAAGTCGCGTGATAAGTATAAGAAGGTGCTTTAGCTTTCGTGGAGAATTTTGCTCTTGCTCTACAGATTTTACAAAAGTTAAGCTTGAAAAATAAATTGTTTTGTATTTCCTAAAATGGAAAAGGTGAATCAATATTGGAATAACCAACAAAAATAGAGCGAATAAAAATCCGGGATAAGCCAATTCCATGTCGCTAAAATACTCAAAACTACAATATCTGAATACAGAAAATTGTTGCAACTTACAAACAATTTATGAGCATCAAAATCCCTCAAACACTCCCAAGCCAAAGAGTGCGAAGTCGTATTTTGCCGGATCTTTTGGGTCGAATTGTCTTAGGTGTTTCATGAGTTCGTGCAAGGCTTTCCAGTCGTCTTGTTTTCGGGTGATTAAGCCCAGTCTTCTGGCGTTGTTGCTGGTGTGCACGTCGAGAGGAATGCAAAGTTCAGCAGGGGAGATGCTTGGCCAAATACCAAAGTCAACACCTTTTGTAGCATCTCGAACCATCCAACGTAAAAACATGTTGATGCGCTTGGCAGCAGAATTTTTCTCAGGATTTGAAAGGTGTTTGTCCGAACGTGAATCGTGAGGCAATGCAAGGAATTTTTGTCTGAAATTGATAATCCTTTGCTTTGCACTAGATTGGTTCTTTTCTAAACTAAAAGCTTCTTCCAAACCGCCGTGATTTTCATAGATATTTCGCAGAGCAAGAAGAAAAAACGACAAGTCATGTGCATTGAAGGTTCTATGTACAAAATTTAATGGTTGTCCTTGGTAATTCATGACAAACTCAAAAGGATGGTCATTGAGCACATGAATGAGTTTATCTCCACTTTTGATGATGGATTTTCGATTTCCCCAAGCAATGGTAGCAACTAAAAAAGCAATGATTTCAATGTCTTCTTTTCTATGAAAACGATGCGGAAGTAGGATCGGATCACTTTCAATAAAAGCAGCGTTTTCGTATTGTTCTGCTTTGTGGTCAAGGAAATCTTTGAGTTCAGCGAAATTCACAATCAAGAAACGATTAAGCCATCTCTCATCACCAACTTGCGGTCTGCCATGTCAGCAAATTCGTCATTGTGGGTAACGATAATGAAGGTATGTTGAAATTCATCTCGTAGTTCGAAGAATAACTTATGAAGTTCACTGGCGTTTTTCGAATCTAAATTACCTGAAGGTTCGTCGGCAAAAATGAGTTGCGGTTTATTCATAAGCGCACGTGCAACTGCTACACGCTGCTGTTCTCCGCCAGATAGGGCAGAAGGCTGGTGCTTTTCTCTGGAAGCTAAGCCCAATCTATTCAACAGCTGTGAAGCGCGCTCACTGGCCTCTTCAAAACTGATTCCTCCAATCAAGGCAGGCATCATCACATTTTCAAGGGCAGTAAACTCTGGTAATAACTGATGAAATTGAAAAACAAACCCGATATTTTGATTGCGAAATTGAGCCAATTTGCTTTCACTCAGCATAAAAGGGTTGATATTGTTGATTTCAATGGCTCCTGCGTCAGGCTTGTCTAAAGTTCCTAGCAATTGTAACAAAGTAGTTTTACCGGCACCTGAAGAACCGACAATAGAAACAATTTCACCTTTATTGATCTCAAGGTCTATTCCTTTTAAAACTTCAAGGTTTCCAAATGTTTTTTTTATGTTTTTTGCCTGTAACATTATTTATCCAATTTCAAGGAATGCCCCATTTTCTGAACTTTTGTTTGAAGGTATCTTTCGTTGTATTTGTTTCTTCCAACTTCAATAGGAACATTTTCAACAATCTCTAAGCCATAACCAATTAAACCGGTTCTTTTTTTGGGATTGTTTGACATCAATTTAATTTTTGAAACGCCTAAATGATACAATATTTGAGCACCAATACCATATTCGCGCTCATCCGATTTAAAGCCCAATTTCAAGTTGGCTTCTACCGTATCGTAGCCTTCTTCTTGCAATTTGTAGGCTTTCAATTTATTTAACAAACCTATGCCACGGCCTTCTTGATTTAAGTAAACAATCACTCCTTTGCCTTCTTTTTCAATCATTTGCATAGAATGTTGAAGCTGTGGTCCGCAATCGCATCTGCACGATCCGAAAATATCTCCTGTTAAACACGATGAGTGCATTCGTACCAAAATAGGTTCAGATGGGTTCCATTGACCTTTTACCAGTGCTAAATGCTCTTGGCCAGTGGTTTTTACGGAAAATGCAATCAGTTTAAAATCGCCAAATTCAGTGGGCATTTCTACCTCAACTTCTCTAGAAACTAACGATTCATGCTTCAAACGATAGGCA
>JBDHXR010000071.1:0-14809 GCA_039810825.1 Fluviicola sp. | reverse complement strand
TAGAAGTTAGCTCAGACGGGGTAAATTACTTTCGCTTTCCCTCTACATCAGAAATTCAAACTTCTTCACAACTTGGAAATGCGTCTACCTCAGATTGTAGGTTAGTAAACAACTTGGCTGGAAAATACCGCGTTGGCTATGGTACTCCTTTTGATTTAGCAGATTTACCAAACGATGTTAATCTAGACAAACAAGCCATACAGCATGTAAAGATTATTGATGCAATCGGAGCATTAAATGGCAGTCACAAAACGTATGACCAAAATGGCACAGTAATTAACGACCCTTTTCCTACTCCTTTTGAATCTGGAGGCTTTGATTTAGAAGCTGTTGGAATTATCAATGGAATATTGAGTGAGAAAGAAATTCATGAACAATTAATGAGTGTGTATCCAAATCCTACAAATGGGAACATTACAATACAAACTGAAGGAGAATTTACATCAACTATTTCTAACTTGGAAGGAAAAGTGCTACATTCTTTTAACGGAAGTAACCAAACAACAAGCGATTTATCAGCTTTTGACAATGGTTTTTACATACTTAAAATTGATACGAATCAAAAAAGTACCACTTTCTCCATACAAGTACTTCGATAATAAAAAACTCAGCAATTCTATGATTTACCTATTTAGCGATTTATTCATTTAAAACAAGAATAGGCTAATTAATTGGTGATCAATAAAAAAAAATATTCCTATGCAACTTATTTTTGATTAATTTCGTCTCGTAGAAAATCAATAATAACTGTATGATGAAAATAAAACTCATTAACGTTCTATCTGGTATTGCGTTTTTCTTGTTTGCAAGCGTTTCATTTGGGCAGCAGCACTACCCTACAAATGCTTTAAGTTATGAATGGACATTAATCAAACAAGAAAAAGGCATTAACTTTTATGCGAAAAAAACTGACGAAGTTGTAATTGAAGGCAAAAAGCCTTTGACTTTTGTTTTAGTAAAATTAGAAAACACGACTTCAAAAAACGCAAAATTATTATACAATTTAGCTGCATTTTACAACGAAGGGTGCCAAAATTGTGGTTCAAGTCAGGAAGCTAGAAAATTGGTTGAATTGCCAGCAAACGGAACTGTTGAAGGAGCGTTTGACAAGGGTAATTCTCCTTTATCAATTATGCTTCAGAATCCGAATATCAACAACGGGTGGATTCCTGAATCAATTGCAATTGAAAATTTAATTATTAATAACTAAGCCATGAAAAAAATACTTTCACTATTTGCAGGAATGTTCTTGTTTTCAGGCGTTTCCTTCTCTCAAGTTTGTTCAATAACCATTTCTCCAATGGATACAACAATTTGTCCAGGCGATTCTGTACACATTGTTGCAACGGCAAACTTAATTAATGCAAACCAAGCGTTCAATTTTAATGGTTCATCTCTACCAAGTGGTTGGACGGCTGGTGGTTCAACAATGTTTAATTCTCCTTGTGGTCCATCACCTGATGGTACACCATACTACTGGGCTTCAACTTCTACTGGTGTGCCAAACATAACAACAGCAGACTTTGATGTATCTTGTGGTGGAACTATTTCTTTTCAATTTATTTATTCCGTTCAAGGCGGTTCTTCCCCTTGTGAAGGACCGGATCAAATGAATGAAGGAATGGCCATACAATACAGTACAGATGGAGGTGTAACCTGGACAACAATTGAATATTATGTGCCAGATGGAACAACTACTACAAGTATTTTAACAAGTACAACAAGTGTAGCTTTTGGTGCAACTCCATTCACAGTTTGGAATTACAAAGTGTTAACTATTCCTGCAGGTGCAATGACGACTTCTACACGTTTCAGATGGTTCCAACAAAACTCATCTGGGTCTTGCTGTGATAACTGGGGGTTAGACGAAATTTTAATCAACGCAACAGGTGCACCTTGTGGAGCTACAGCTGTTTTAGATTGGAGCAATGGAATGGGAGATACAACCAACTACTGGGTTGTTCCATACGGTGATACAACATTCACTTGTGATGTGTACGACACAAATGGAACTTACATGTGTTCGTCTTTACCTGTAAATGTACATTTATATACAAATGTATTAAGCTACAACTTAGCAGATTATGCTTATTCATTCTGCCCTACTACAGAGCCACCTGCTCAAGTAACAAATATTGTTGGTGCTATTCCTCCATATTCTGTAAATTGGACAGAGTTGAACTCTACAGCAAATCCAGTTAACTTGCCTACAGGTGGAGCAGAACATGATACAATAGTTTACCACGTTGTTATTAAAGATGGTTGTGATTTCCAAAAACTGGATAGTATTACGCTAATCGTCAACAAAAAGTTGAATATTGACTCTTTAAATGTGATAGATGCAAGCTCGTGTAACCCAGATGGTGTTGTAATGGCATTTGTTTCTGGAATTACTGCAGTTAGTGGTCAACCAATTTACAAATGGAATGGACCTGGAGCAACAAACCCTGCTTTTATTAACTCTACAGTTTGGACAAATCGTGCGCCGGGTTGGTATTACTTCTTAGTAACCGATGATGTGTGTACAGATTTCGACAGTGTACAAGTAAGTATTACAAATCCGCCAATTGCGATAATCAATCCAAGTGCAACATCTGGTTGTGCCCCTGCTAGCATTAACTTCGTAAATGGTAGCCAGAATGCAGACCATTTTAAATGGGATTTGGGCACAGGAACTTATGTAAATGTGAATGATTTTACTACTCAATCTGGTACTTTCAATAACAACACAACAATTTATCTTATTGCATTTGATGCTACAAACTGTTCTGACACTACAAGTGTTACAATCACAATTGATCATTGTGGATGTACAGACAAATTGGCAATCAATTACGATCCAAATGCAGTTGCTGACGATGGTTCTTGTCAATTCCCAATGCCAGAGTTTGTTGTTCCAAACATCTTTACTCCAAACAATGACGGTGATAACGACTATTTAGAATTTATTGTTACTAATTATTCAAACATTGAATTTACAGTAAACAACCGATGGGGTAATAAAATCTTCGAAGGAAGCGGTTTGAACCCTAAATGGGATGGTAAAATAAATGGAAACAATGCCACTGAAGGTGTATATTTTGTGAAATACAAGATTACAAGTTTAAAAGGTGACCAAACATTTGAAGGTCAAACACCGGTTCAGTTGGTACGTTAATATTTTTCACACGAATTTTGAAAGCGCTTGAACATTCAGGCGCTTTCTTTATTTTTGGTACAAATTATTTGGCTAATGTTTTTCGTTTTATCAAAAATCCTATTATTTACGATAAGCCCACTTACATGGGTCTTTGTATTTCTAATTCTAGGTTTTATACTGAAAAATCAAAAGAAAGTAAAAAGATGTTTTATATCTGCTTTGATGCTCCTCGTGCTTTTCAGCAATACTTTTATTTATAAAGAAGTGTGTAGAAAATGGGAAGTATTCACGCCTAAAACTGCTTTAAAAGAACACTATGATGTTGCTATAGTTTTAACAGGAATGGCAGAATACAACAATGATTTAAAAGAAATCAGTGTTCGAAGAGGTATTGATAGATTGTGGCAAACAATTTCAATGTACAAACAAGGGAGAATAAGTCGTATATTGATAAGTGGAGACAACGGTGATTTAACCGACAAAGGATTGCATGAGTCAACACAACTAAAACAAACTTTAGTATTATGGGGAATACCTGAACATGTAATAATTACTGAAGAAAAATCTAGAAACACTTATGAAAATGCTGTAGAGTCAAAGAAAATTATTGACAAGTTATTTCCAAATTCAAACTCTATTCTACTGGTTACCTCCGGAAGGCACATGCGTAGGTCAAGAGCATGTTTTTTGGCACAAGGATTAACATTTGACACTTTTTCTACCGATTTATATACTGGTCCAAAACGTTCATACACCTTTGATGAATTTATCATTCCTGATTCTGGCACTTTAAAAGACTGGGATGGTTTAATCAAAGAAATGGTCGGGTTTATAGCATACAAGCTAACTGGAAAAATATAGCAGAAATAAAAATATATTTTAGTTTCTGCTATATGTTTTCCCGGAATTATTTACTCATTATCTTCTTTTTGCCTCACATTTTTTATTGGCACTTGAAAGCCAAGACCACCAGACCCCATGAACTGATCCAAAGGTCTGCTATGCCATGGGTCAACTTGATGAGAATATTGTAAATCAATGAAGAAGTAGAAAAACCTATAAACGTGAAAGTCCAACCCTGAACGAAGTACAAATACAGAGTTATAAACCATTTCGCTTCTTCCTTCTGATTGAATCATTGACAGACCTGCTTGAATTCCTACATACGGGTCAAACCTTTTTACAGGAAAATAACGGTTAAATCCTGCTAAAATTTGATAATTTTTATCAATGTATGCTGGTTTAGTCTGCGTTCCCATAAGTACCTGGCCGTCTCCACGAAAACTATATTTATTATCAAAATGGTAATTACAATAGCCTCCTAAATAGATGTTTAATCCTTTCGTATTTAACTGAGCAGAAGGATATATTGTTGCTGTAGATTGTATCAAACCAGCACGTTCACCTTTGTGCAAGATTTGCGCAAAAGTACACACCGACAGAACTGAAAATACAAAAGCCAGTCCTATTTTTTTCTTCTTGATTTCCATAAGTCAGCAATTTTATAATTCAACGATAATGAAGTTAATAAATGTCCTTCCAAGTTTTTATTTGCATGTTTTTCAAAAGTAACAACACCATTATCAACATGAGAATGTAAATCTTTCCCTAAATGGATCATATATTGGCAACACAATGAAATATCAAACCTTGGTGTGAGGTTAAAATGAGTTCCTATACCAGCTTGAACTGCACTACTTGCTCTGGATGCATAATTTGTTTTGTCTGCCAATTCAAATTGGTAAGTTCGATCAAAACAATGAGCTGCTACAACATAAGGCTGAACTTTTGGGGTAGGATTTTTCAGGAGGTAAAACATCACACTCCATCCGATGTGTAAGTCACTTCTGCGTGTGTATTTATTTGTTGCTGGCAAATAATCAAAATACCATTCAGTATTTATTCGGTTAGAGAGTTGTAAGCGGAAGTGTCCGCCAGCACCAATGGATCCGTTTTCACCATTACCGTTAAAAGTACTGGCAGTGGTACGCAATCCGATTGAAAACAATCCGCTTCGTGTATCTTTGATTTTCAAGTCTTGAGAAAATACAAAGAAAAATGAGCAGAATAAGGGAATAAGGATAAACCGTCTCATAGTTTTGTAGGTTTCTTTATTGTTTAGAACGGCAAAAATAGTTAAATAGTACAAAGGAGAATGAAAAAGTCCATTCTCCTTCTAAAATATTACCAACTTTTTAGTTTAAATTCCAAATTTTTCCATGATTTCATTGCTAACCCCTGTACTAGAATAACCACCATCGTGGTAAAGGTTTTGCATTGTAACCATACGTGTTAAATCTGAAAATAAGGAGATGCAATAGTTTGCACAATCTTCTGCGCTTGCATTTCCAAGTGGTGACACTGCATCAGCATAATCATAAAAATCGCCAAAACCTTTTATTCCAGAACCCGCAGTAGTTTTAGTTGGAGATTGTGAAACTGTATTGATGCGTACTTTACGTTCTACACCGTAATGATACCCAAAACTACGTGCAATAGATTCCAACATAGCTTTGATATCTGCCATGTCTGTATAAAATGGATATGTTCTTTGAGCAGCAGCGTATGTTAATGATACAACACTTCCCCACTCATTAAGTGCATCAAGGCTTTTTGCTACAGACAACATTTTGTGCAGTGACATTGCAGAAACGTCTATCCCTTTTTGAAAATATTCGTAATTCAATTCAGGATAAGGGATGTTTTTACGAATATTCACACTCATTCCTATTGAATGCAACAGAAAATCAATTTTACCACCTAAAACATCTTGTGCTTCTTCAAATAATTTCTTCAAATCATCCATGTTAGTAGCATCAGCGGGAATAATTTTTGAATTGGTTTTTGCAGCCAACTCATTAATTTCTCCCATTCTCATAGCTATTGGGGCATTTGTAAGCACAAATGTTGCACCATGTTCATGAGCTTTCTCAGCTACTTTCCAAGCAATAGAATTTTGATCCAATGCTCCGGTAATAATTCCTCGTTTTCCTTCTAATAGTTTTGACATAATCGATGATTTGTTAGCAAATGTATAATTTATTTGTGCAACTGAGTCAAGTTTATCCTAGCTTTTAATTCACAAGTTTTCCTCATTTATGCTTCAATTGAAAATTTTAGTCCATCAAAAGCAACAGCTACATTGCTTGGTAATTCGCTTGAAAGTTCTTGGTGTTTTGCGAAAAGATGAGAAATGTGCGTTAGATATGCTTGTTTTGGGTTTACCTCTGCAATAAACTGAAGAGCTTCTTCAAGGTTAAAATGGGAGATGTGCGGTTCTTTTCTTAATGCATTTACGATCAACACTTCTACCCCATTTAATTTTGACAACTCTTCTTTGGAAATTGTTTTTGCATCTGTTATGTATGCAAAGTTTCCGATTCGAAAACCTAAAACCGGCATTTTGTAATGCATTACTTCAATGGGAATAATCTCAAAATTATTTCCGATTTTAAATGGAGATTTATCAATTCGAATCAGGTTTAATTCAGGAACGCCTGGATATTTATCTTTTGCAAAAGCATAATGAAATTCTCGCTTTAGTGCAAATTCTACTGCCTCTGTGCAATAGATGTCCATGCTTTTATTGTCGATAAAATTAAACGCTCGAATATCATCTAACCCAGCAATGTGGTCTTTGTGTTCATGTGTGAATAAAACGGCATCCAACCTGTCAACCTTGTTTTTCAACATTTGCTGTCTAAAATCAGGACCAGTATCAATTACAAATGTTTTACCATTGATTTCAATTAAAATTGAGCAACGTAAACGGTTGTCTTTGGGGTCGGTAGACTGGCAAACAGGACATTTGCACCCAATTACAGGTACTCCTTGTGAAGTTCCAGAACCCAATACCGTAATGTGTGCTTCCATTTAGTTACTTCTAAGTATTTTGACAAGTAATATTGACCAAGCTGAAATCATACAAAGCCCACCCAAAGGTGTAATAGGGCCGAATACTTTTAGCAAAACATCAAGTTCATTTACTTTTGCACAAGTAATTCCATAGATGCTTCCTGAAAAAAGAATAGTACCTAAAAGGGAAAATACAAAAATAAATTTCCCATTAATTTCATAACGCTGTAATATAAATGGAATAATCAAAAACCCCAACCCTTGAAAAAACTGATACTTTGTTGCTGTGTCAAACGACTGTAAAATAAGCTCGTCTGATGTAATTGATTTTAATCCGTGAGCACCAAATGCTCCTAAAACTATCGCTAAAATGACAAGAATTAATCCTGTAACAATCCATCTTTTTTCCATTTCATAAATGTAATGAAAACAACAATAGGATTGTCTAATAAATGAAATTCTTTAAAAAATCCTTATCCGTTAAGTAATTCTGCAGCCGAAGTAAGAGCACTGTCTGATAAATTATCGCCAGAAATAAGTTTTGCTATTGACTCTATACGCTGGTGCACATCCAGTTTTACTATTGAAGTAAGTGTGGCATCCGAATGATGGTTTTTGACTACTTCAAAATGAACCATTGCTGAAGCTGCAACTTGAGGCAGATGCGTGATTGCAATCAACTGAATGTTGTTTCCCATTTGCTTCAACATTTTTCCAATACGCAGAGCAACCTCACCGGATACTCCGGTATCAATTTCATCTAAAATGAGTGTTGGTAACGATTTATTTTCACTCAAAATCAATTGTATTGCCAACATCAATCTTGACAATTCACCCCCACTTGCAGTTTTTTCTATCGGTTTTAAGTCAAGTCCTTTGTTGGCAGAAAACAAAAGTTGTACGTGCATACCTCCATTTGCATCTAACGTATCAAGCTTGGAAAGTACAAATTGAATTTGAGTGTACTCCATTTTTAATTCTTTCAACAATGAAATCAACTTTTGTTCAAGTGCAGGAATACTTTCTAAGCGGTTGTTGAACAATGTCAAAGATTTCTGATTTAGTTCTTTTAAAATTTCAGAAATATTTTTTTCAAGTTCAATTAGTCGTGCTTCGTTTTCAGAATAGCTTTGTAGTTGTTGGGTCAATGCTTCTTTTAACTGCACTAATTCGAGCTGAGAATTGCATCGGTTTTTTTGACAAATTTTATTAAACTCATCCAGAGAGGCAGACAGCAATGCAATGGTTTCAGGATCTGCACTCATTCTATTTGCAAGATGTTCAGCTTCTTTTGACAAATCTGTTAATTCTGTAATCGTATTTATCAATCGATCCGAAAGTTGTTCAATCTCAGTATCAGCATTTCGATGCTTATCGATTTGTGATTTCAAAATGCGTAGAGCATCAATTGGTCCATTGTCTGAACTTAAACCAAAATGCAGCGTTTCAAAGATTAATTTGGTGTCATCTATTTTGGAAAGTTTGGATAAATTCTTTTCAACACTCTCATAATCATTGATTTCTAAATCCAAAGACTCAATTTCATGTAGCTGAAATTTAATAAAATCTTGTTCTTGTATTTTCTTTTGAATTACTTCTTCAACGATTCGTTTCTCTTTCAAACATTTTTGAAGGGCAGAATACAGTGACCGTACTTCATTGGAAAGTTGAATTTGATGTGAAAAAACATCTAGCAATTGAAACTGAAAAGAAGTTTTGCGTATTTCAAGCGTTTCGTGTTGAGAATGGATGTATATTAGTTTTTCTGCTAATTCTCTAAGTTGAGTTAATTGAACAGGTGAATCATTGATGAAAGCACGAGATTTTCCTTGAGAAGAAACCTCTCTTCTGATTATGGTAATCTCTTCCCAATCAATATCTTCATTTTCAAACCATGACTTAAACTGCTCATCGAGTTCAAAACTGGCCTCAACAACTGTTTTCTTTTCAGGATTTCGTATGACAGAAAAATCTGCGCGTTCTCCAAAAATTAAGTTTAATGCGCCCAACAAAATGGATTTACCGGAACCCGTTTCACCCGTGATAGCATGAAATCCTTTCTCAAAATTTAGAGAAGCCTGTTCTATCAAGGCAAAATTTTGAACCTCGAGTTTGCGTAACATTAGTTCAGAATTTCTTCGTATTTAGATGAGTTGGCAGGGTCTAATTTTTTCAATAAAATTACGATTGCTGTTTTTTCTTCTTGCGGAGCCACAGCATACAAATTTTTCAACTCATTCATTTTGCAGTAGGTGAAATTTATTACGTTGATAGCATTTGGACGAGCAGATGCAATAGATGACAATTCATCAATGGCTTTGTACACTTCTTTTCTGGATTCTTCAGGTTTCAAATACATTTGATCCATGCCTTTTCTATGGTAATCGTATATACAAGAACGAAGAGGTTCAAACAATTCTTGCAGTGCATTTTCTACTAAATAGTACCTGTTTTTCTTTCCTTGCTCGTTAGACTTCCACCCTTTTGCACCAGAAGTTTGTGCATTGGTCACAATCTGTTGACATTCTTGATAATATTTTGTTCCACCTTGCGGAGAAAAAGAATCATAATCTAGAGCCAAGATGAAATACGCATAATATGCTAAAATTGAAGAAAGATTATCTCTGTACTGGTTTTTAGAATATATGATCATACTTGATTTTGAGTATTGGAATTCTAAGTTTTCATCCAAAAAATTTATCAAGGTAGTGTTGTAGGACGTATTGAAAACAGGTCGTGAGGATTGAACTTGAATTGAACCCGTATAATTCCCAGAATTAATGGTGTTAATTTGAAGCTGTAATTGACAATTGATACGTTCTTCAACTTCAAATTGATCTTCTGTCCATTTTGTGTTGTTCATTAGTTCTGTTACTGCTTGTTTTAATTGATCCAATAATTCTTTTTCAGCAGTAGTTACTTCTGTTTTAATATTGGTAATAACAGTTACTTGACAGTTCAACTCTTGAGCAAAGCTTACAACTGAAATAAAACTAACTAATAATGCAGCAAATTTATTCATACAAATGGTTCATCAATTCATCCAACAACAGATACGAAAGCTGTTGCTTTGTCTGTAACCCAAAACTAATGATTTTATTGTTTCTAAACATCAATTTTACTGAATTTGTATCAACACCAAATCCTACTCCTTCTTCACCAAGTTGGTTTAAAACAATCGCATCAAGGTTTTTAGCTTCTAGTTTTGATTTTGCATACTGTTCTCCGTTTTGAGTTTCTAGAGCAAAACCAATAACCTTTTGATTTTTTTTATGTGAAGAAGCCCACAACAAAATATCCGGGTTTTTTTGAAGGGTTAATACCAACTCATCTTCTGATTTCTTGATTTTATGACTTTCAGTTTTACTTGGTTTGTAATCTGCTACGGCTGCAGCAAAAATCCCCAAATCAATGTTTTGCCAATTTGATTGAACTACAGACAACATTTTGTCAGCAGATTGAACTTTATGCACTTCAATAGACGGATTTAATGTGGATAATTGTGATGGACCTGAAACTAAAATTACGTGAGCTCCCATATTGGACGCAGCTTCTGCAAGTGCGTATCCCATTTTACCCGAAGAATGATTTCCAATAAATCGGACAGGATCTATTGCCTCAAAAGTTGGTCCGGCAGTAATCAATACTTTTTTTCCATCAAATCGCTTGTCTTTAGAAACCTGAGAGTGAATTACAGAAAGCAATACTTCCGGTTCTGGCATTCTACCCTGCCCCACTAGTCCACTCGCTAAAAACCCTGTTTCAGCAGGAACAACTACACAACCCATTTCTTCGAGCTTCTGCATATTTTGTTTTGTTGTAGGGTGCTGATACATATCCAAATCCATAGCAGGAGCTGCAATTATCTTACACTTTGCACTTAACAGGGTTGTATGCAGAAAATTATCAGAGAAACCATGTGCCATTTTTGCAAGTGAATTTGCTGTGAGTGGAGCAACAAGGATTACATCTGCCCAAAGTGCCCATTCAACATGGTTTAACCATTCGCCACTTTGTTGATTAAAAAAATCGATTCCAACAGGATTTTCGGATAAGGTAGCAAGTGTAAGTGGAGTAACAAAATGACAAGAGGCAGAGGTCATTACACATCTGACCTCTGCCCCATTTTTTTTAAGCAATCGCACCAAAGTAGGAATTTTGTATGCTGCTATACCACCGGTTACAGCTAGCAGGACTTTTTTTCCTTTTAGCGACATGCTCTTATACGATTATTACGCTTCTTTTTCTCTCACGTAAATTTTATCTTCTTTCAATTCCTCGATAGCTACAGCAACTGGTTTAGGTAATCTTTCGTAGAAACGAGAGATTTCTATTTGCTCGCGGTTTTCAAAGATTTCTTCCAAGTTGTCTGTTGATGTAGCAAACTCTTGTAATTTTGCAGTCAACTCTTCTTTCATGGAAGTACTGATTTGATTTGCACGCTTAGACATTACTACGATAGATTCATAGATGTTTCCGGTGTTTTTCTCTAAATCAACTGTATCACGTGTGATTGTTGAACGCTCAGCATTGTTGTTTTTGAAGCTCATTCTTCTATTTTTTTTGTTTATTAGAAAGGGGATCGTTCAGTTTTTCCAACTTATTAACATATCCTTCGAATTCGCGAAGGTAAGTAGAATTTGGAAATTCTGCAACAAAAACTGTAATTCGTTCTTTTGTTTTTGTAGCACGTTCATCAATTTTTGCATCAATACTATTTACAGTAAGTAAATAAGAATTTCGAATCAATATTGCATAAGCTTCTTCTCTGTATTGAGAAATTGGGTAATTTTCAATAAACAACTCTGCGCTCACTACAGCTGCACGGTAGTTTTCTGTTTTAGAATACAAGCGTGCAATCATCATGTCTTTTGTTTCTAACTTGAAGCGTAGTTTATCCATCAACATATTGCAAGAATCGATGTATGTTGAATATGGATATCTTGAGGCAAAGTTTTGTAAATCATTCAACGCAACTTCTGTTTCATGTTGGTCTAGACTAACTTCAGGGCTGTTGTGCACAGAGCAAATAGCGGCTAAAAAAAGTGATTCTTCTACTTTTGTTGAATACGGAAACTTGGATGGAAAGGCACTCAAATAATAATTTGCCAGATACCAATCTTGAACATTGTAACATGCTTTCCCCAGGCGATAATAAGAAAGTTCTCCTTCTGGTGTACGTGGACTTCTTTGATACACTTGTTCATACAGCGAAACACAGCGCTCATATTTACCAGCATCATACAAGCGGTTTGCTTCTTCAAACTTGGCTCTGTAATCATCTGATTTTAATATGCTGTTATACGTGTTGCAACCTACAAGAGCTATTACCAAAAAAGCAAAAACAAACAGTTTATTCATGAGGCAAAAATAATTGATTTTTTATCAATACAGAATTATCTAACGCGCAATTGTCTTCCTATTTGCAATAAAGTAGTAGGACGTATTCCATTTAAACGACAAATACTTGAAACTGTTGTATTGTTTCTTACTGCAATTTGAGATAAGGTGTCTCCAGAGCGAACTTTGTAGTAACGTCTAGCAACGGTTACAGCAGGCGCATTTACTGATGCAACAGCTTCAGCAGCAGTTAACTGATCTGTTGGCTTTGCACCCGGCATAAACAAACGCTTATGGAGTAATAGATTCTCATCTTTCAGTTCTTTTTTGGCAAAATCAATAATTTCTTCCGGATTTATAGGATTGTCATAAAAACGGACTTCAAAATGCAAATGTGAACCATACGAATGACCTGTATTTCCGCCTAATCCTACAACATCGCCTGCTTTCACTTCTTGATTCGGCGTAACTAAAACTTTGGATAAATGCGCATACAATGTTTCTAAACCGTTGTAATGACGTACGATTACTAAATATCCATATCCGCCTTCATTCCATTTTGCATAACGCACTTTTCCGGCGAAAGCGGAAACAACAGTGTCTCCTGTTTCAACATCTAAATCAACCCCTTTGTGATATCTTCCTTTTCTATATGCATATTTAGACGTTAATATTCCTTTTACCGGCGGCACAAATTCACCATGTTCACCATCCGTTAAACACAGCCATAAGGTATCATTAAAGTTTGAAATGTTGTTTGATCTACCAGAAGGAAAACACACATCGTTGCTCCAAGGTTGCACGTAATTCAAAGATAATTCTTGGTGTACTGCGTGTTCGATATCGTGATTCATAATTCCATCAAACTCTTCTTCCATTTCTTGTAAATCAATGTACTTCCATGTTTTGTCGGAAAATATAACCATTCGACCATCTTCAGTGTTTACTGTATCAATTGGTACTTGATTAAATCCATAAAAAGAAACAAATAGAGAAAGGGAAAATAAAAAAAATTTCATCAATTATTGTTTTGGTTTTTTCGGGGCGACACAAATTTAACAAAAAAACTTCAATTTTTTGTCAAAAAAAGTTAATAACTCACTTATGCTTGTTAATAACGCTAATAATTGACTGATTTTTTATCTACATCCATAATAATCAGATCAAAAAAGATGCTTTCATTTGGTTTTACTAAATCCAGATAACCTTTTGATCCATACGCCTGATTTGCAGGAACCAACACAAACAGTTTATCAAACATATTCATTCCCAACATGGCTTTTTTAAGACCCGGTAACAACGAAACATCTTTCATTCCAAAAGCAAAGGGAGTGTTTCTTTGGTATGAATTATCATACCTTGGGTTGCTCATTGTACCAACAAAATAATTAATCGCTACATTCGATGTTTCTGTGATGACAGCATCTTTCACTTCGGCATTGTGTTCCAAGCGCCAAACTTTAACACCTTCAAGTTCTTTCAAAGGCTTCATTTTTTTACCAACACGTATGTGGACAATATTGGGAGCATTTGGAGGAACAATACTCGGAATACCTTTGCTCCCTCTAGCTAAATTTGCAGGAATATAAACTTCAGCAAAATCACCTTCCTGCAATTCTTTCATTGCCATGTCAAAGCCAGCAGTTTGCATGCCGTATCCAACTAAAAAAGGCAACATTTTGCGGTGAAGCTTGTAATTTCCATCTATTGTTTCGCCTGAAATTAGTTTTACTTTGAAATTGATTTCATACACTTCTCCTTCTTCTACACGTGCACCATTTCCTTTAGAAAACCATTGAATTTTAATGCCGTTTGGAAATTCTTTTTTATCTACAATAGCTTTTGTTGGCTCAATTAATTTTTCAGAAGGCAACAAATTTGTTTTTTTTGTTTTAGCCACATGAATGGTTTTTTCTTTTTCAACAGCCTTGTCTACACAGGCAACTAGAATCATGAGACAAATAAATGTGGTAATTTTTTTCATTTTTCTATTGCAATTAGTTCAATATCAACAACCAAAGGAGAAGCTGGAGGTATGTCGTTTAAATCTCCAATAAGTCCATGTGCCAAGTGACTTGGAAATACCAAGCGTGCTTTTTCTCCTACGCGCATAAGTTTAATTCCTTCGTGAATTCCCGATTCCATTTCGCTTTTATCAATTCGAAAAACATCAACCTCGTCATTTGCTGTTTTGTAAATTTCTTTTCCATTCAGCAAACTTACACGAGATTGAATTTCAACATTCATACCTGCTTCAGGTTTTTCTCCATTTGTCTCTTTTAAGCGAACAAATCGTAAGCCCGTACCTGTTTTCGTATATTTCAACTGCTCGTGTTGAGCAAAATATAAATCAATGTCAATTTCTTGTTCAATAGCTAGTTCTTTATTCAACTTTGTGGATTTTTCCATATTCCACTCCTTTTTTTTTGGAGATTTATGTTGAGAAGTACACGAAAGCAAAAACAAACTTGTAAG
>JBDHXR010000070.1:0-15004 GCA_039810825.1 Fluviicola sp. | reverse complement strand
TTGGAAGAAGCGAAAATTGATGGTCAATTGCTTGAGAGATTGGGTGATGGAATGCGTCAGTTGGGTGAAAATGCTGCTCAATTAAAAGGTGTTACATCTGCGGCTGCGGCAACAGACTCTTATGTATCTTCACTTCAAGCTGCTTCTGATAAAGTATCTTCATTGTCTGAAGCATACGAAAGAGCTTCAGTTTCAATTTCTGGTATGACGTCAAATACACAAGAAGGAGAATCATTTGGAGAACAAATGCAAAAAGTTTCTAAAAACTTGGCAGCGCTTAACAATGTGTATGAATTACAATTGAAAGGTTCTTCAGCACATTTAGAGGCTACTGAGAAATTCCAAGGTCAAGTTACTGAAATGATGAAAAATCTTTCTGATTCTGCAGAAGATACTCGTCGTTACAAAGAAAACATGGCTATGTTGTCTAAAAACTTAACAGACTTGAATGCTGTTTATGGCAACATGTTGAAAGCAATGACAATTTCTAGAGATTAATTTTAATTACTGAATAAGAACTATTTATTAGTAATCCAAAAAAATTATAAGTCATGGCAGGCGGAAAAGAAACCCCTAGACAGAAGATGATCGGTATGATGTACTTGGTACTTACAGCGCTTTTGGCGTTGAACGTTTCCAAGTCTATCTTAGATGCTTTTGTCGCTATTGAAGAGAATATCCAAAAAGCAAACATTGCCCAATTAGAAAGAGGTAATGGTTTTTATAACGATGTGGAAGAAGAATTGAAAACTACTCCTAAAACGCCAGATCAAAAGGCAAAAAGAGATAAGTTGGATAAAATTTTAAAGCAAATGGATGAAGTGAACAAGTTGTCTGACAAGTTCTTGAAATCTATTGACGTTATTAAATTGGATATCCTTAAGAAATCTGGCGAGATGGTCGAGCAATACAAAGACAACGACGAACTTGCAATCCTTTGGAAAAAAGGTGACTTCTGTAAACCAATTCGTATGAATTTGATGGCTGTTGCCTCTAAAGATCAATACGATGTACCTATGCATGAAATCATTGGTGAAAGCATCAAAGATCCTCAAGGTTCAGGAAAACAACTTTGGGCTGATTTATTGAAGTATCGTGCTGATTTGTTAAATGCTATTGGTTCGTATTCTGAAGGTGGAAAAACATACAAATTCAATCCTACAGCTATCAATACATTTAAAACGAATGCCGATTTAGTAAAAGACGTTCGTAAAATGATTGAAAAAGCAAATGTAAACCATAGAGATGATGGGCAAGTATTGGAGGATATTTATATCAACCTTACTAAGCCAGAACGTTTAAAAGTACATGACCAAGAAGGTGTTCACTGGATTGGTGCAACTTTTGACCACTCTCCTTTGGTTGCAGCTGTTGCATCTTTAACTTCTATTCAACAAGATATTCTTTCTGCTAGATCGTTGGCTTTGGCTCACTTGAAAGCAAAAGTTTCTACTGGTGAATATTCATTCAATAAAATCGTTGGTTTAGCGTATGGTCCTTCCATTGCAAACACTGGCGACGAAATTGAATTGAAAGTAATGATGGCTGCTTTTGACTCTGATAATCAACCAACCGTAACAGGTCCAGGTGAAATTACAGTAGCTGATGGTCAAGGTACGTTGAAAACGAAAGTTGCAGGTGGTGCAGAAATGGTATTGAATGGTACTGTGTCGATTAAAAATAAGTCAGGAGTAAAAAAGACTGAAAATTGGACGCATACAATCAAAATTATGAAACCACAAGGAACAGTTTCTTTACCTGAATTGAACGTTTTGTATAGAGGTTACCCGAACAAAGTAGAAGGTGTTGCTTCTGGTTACGATCAAACTATTTTGAATGGTAATGGAGTATCTCTTGTTAAATCAGGAACAGGTTATATTGGTAATGTAACTACTGCTGCAAGAGAAGCTACGATATCGATTTCTGGCAAAAACTCTGTTACAAATAAAACTGTAAATTTAGGTTCTTACAAGTTTCGTGTAATGCGTTTACCTAACCCTTCATTGTTCTTTGGAGCAACAGAAGAAGGCGGTAAAGCTTCTAAAGCTGAAGTTCGTTTATTTGCTAAATATTCTGATAGCCCGTTGAATGCAACATTTACAATCCAAAACTGGGAGTTGAATGTAGCTGGTGCACCAAGACCTGCAAAAGGTACTGGTAACACTTTAAATGCGGATGCTATTAGTTTATTGAAACAAGCAAAACCAGGTTCACAAATTAGTTTTATGACGAATGTTGTGGGGCCAGATAAGATTTTGCGTAAAAAAGGTGGTGTATTTACCATTTAATATTGAAAAAATAAAAAGTAATAATTGTCAATCATGAAACGGTTAATTCTCTTAAGTTCATTTTTTGCTAGCACATTGTTTGCAAGTGCTCAAGAAATCAATGGTGGGCCTGTGAACATTCCTCAAGCGGATGTAATAGACGGGGTGTATATGACTGAACATATACCAACTAAACGAATGATTCCGTATGAGTTTGTGCGTGAAGCAGATGTGATTTGGAGTCACCGTGTATGGCGTTTTCTCGATATGCGCGAGAAAATTAATTTGCCAATCTATTTACCTTTTGATGTGCATACACCTTCTGGTCAATACGTACGTCATGCTTCGCGTTGGTCTTTGTGGACAATTTTCCGTCACCACATCATTAACGGTGATTTAAAAATGTTCTCACCATACAATCCATATCAATTTGATTTGTTTGATGGAGATCAATTTAAGTATCCTATTGTACCTGAACCAGGTAAAAACTATGCTACAGATTCTCTTTTTAGAGAAAAAGCATTCTGGTATTTAGGCAAAATGGGAGCTCAAAGCGATGTTCCATTAACGGATGAAAATGGTGACCCGCTTGAAATTACTTTGCCAGATGGTACTGTTACGTTTAAGTATCCTCCTGCTGATACACTTTGGGTTGATTCTGATCAGATAGTTCAATATCGCGTAAAAGAAGACTGGTTCTTCGATAAAGAACGTTCTGTATTGGATGTACGCATCCTAGGAATTTGCCCTGTAGTATATAAAATAGAGGAAACTGCAACAGGAAAAACCATTACTGGTTTGGAAGAGAAATATTGGTTATACTTCCCGCATTGTCGCTATATCCTTGCAAACTACTTTGTTTACAATGAAAAAAATGACGCACAGTGGATGAGTTTTGATGATTATTTCTTCAAGCGTAGATTTGCGAGCACTATTTACCGTGAAAGTAATGTGTATGACCGTAAAATTGAATCATACAGATCTGGTATCGATGCCTTGTATGAATCAGATAAGATTACTGAAACGATTCGAAATTTCGAACACGATGTTTGGAACTTCTAAGAATCAAATACAATAATTTTAAACCCTCGACAATTGTCGAGGGTTTTTTTGTTGCTTTATTTTTATTGTGTTCATTTTAGTTTATCTATTTTTGCACATGATTGTTTTAGAGAAGCTCGGGTATTACCTCCCTCAAGGTTATTTATTCAAAGATTGTTCTGCTCAAATTAATGCTGGAAACAGAGTCGGATTGGTAGGGAAAAATGGAGCTGGAAAATCCACTTTATTACGTCTGTTGTCTCAACAAGAAACACCAACTGAAGGAAAAATACATCGTCAAAAAGATGTTTCAATCGGTTTCTTAACGCAAGATATTGAAATTGATACAACGCAATCAGTATTTGATTATCTTTTCTATTCGAATGCTTTACTCAATGAATTTCGAGAAAAAATCGACCAGATTAATCATGATCTAACTACCCGCACTGATTATGAATCAGATTCTTATTTAGAGTTATTAAATGACCTTACTTCAAGCAACGATATGTTTAACTTGCATGAAGGATTTCAGTGGGAAGAAAAAATTGCCACAATTCTTGAAGGGTTGGGCTTTGAGCAAGCTGAATTTTCAAGGGTTTTAAATTCTTTTTCAGGAGGTTGGAAAATGCGTGCAGAATTAGCTCGAATCTTGGTAAATAAACCCAATATTTTATTGTTGGATGAGCCTACAAACCATCTTGATATTCTTTCTATTCAGTGGTTAGAAAGCTACCTGTCAAAATTTGAAGGTGCAGTGGTTGTCATTTCCCACGACAGATTGTTCTTGGATAACGTAACAAATAGAACCTTTGAAATTTCACACGGAACTATTTTTGACTTTCCTTATCCATATTCGAAATACAAAGAATTGAGAGCCGAAGAATTAGAACGTTTAGCCTCAGCAAAGAAACAACAAGATAAAGAAATCAAGCAAACAAAAGAATTAATCGATAAATACAGAGCCAAAGCCAGTAAAGCTGCATTTGCTCAATCTCTGATAAAGAAACTTGAAAAAACGGAACGTATAGAAGTTGAAAATGATTCTATTCCTTCTATGAATATTTATTTCCCGCTAAGTGTTCAACCCGGAAAATGGGTATTGGAATTGGATCATGTATCAAAGGCGTATGGTGAAAAATTGCTTTTCAAAGATTTATCAATAACAGTTGGTAGAGGAGAGAAAATTGCTTTGTTAGGGCCGAATGGGGTTGGAAAGTCTACCTTGTTTAAATGCATGATGAAACAAATAGATTTTGACGGCAAAGTAGAGTTTGGGCACAATGTTAACGTGACGTATTTTGCTCAAAATCAAGCTGATAGTTTAGATAAAAGCAAAACAATTTTTGAAACGGTTGATGATGTTGCACGTGGAGATCTTCGAAAAGATTTACGAGGCATTTTAGGCTCTTTTCTATTTTCAGGTGAAGATGTTGATAAAAAAGTTGGAGTATTATCCGGAGGTGAGCGTACTCGACTGGCTCTTTGTCAATTATTGTTGAGTCCTTCAAATGTTTTGATTCTCGATGAACCTACAAACCACTTAGACATTCAATCTAAGCAAGTATTGAAAAATGCATTGTTGAATTATCAAGGTACGTTTATTATTGTATCTCACGATCGTGAATTTTTAGATGGATTGACAAATAGAATTTGGGACATTGAAGACAAGTCTTTGAAAATTCATCACTTTAATGTACACGAATATTTGCAATGGAAAACTTCAAAAAAAGATTCTCAAAAACAGGATGCAAAACCTAAAGTTGCAAAAATTATTCTAGAAGAAAAAAAACAAGAATTAAGTATTGATGAACGAAAAGATCAAAAGAGAAAAAAAAATCAACTGCAGCAAAAAAGTTCTGAATATGAACAAAAAATTAAAGAACTTGAAAAAGATTCAGTGCGTTTAGAAAACGAGCTTTCAACAGTTGATTTTACTGATAGTACTAAATCAACGCCAATTTTAGCACAATTTGAAGAAGTGAAATCGAAATTGGATTATTATTCTGAGCTGTGGATGCAAGTAAACGAAGAAATTGATGCAATACAAAGCTAAATGAAGGGATTGTTAGAGAAAATGGAAGTAAGTCATGGTGTTCCTATTCAATACAAATTGAAATTGGAGGATTCGTGCAACATGAATGAATTGTTAGGAAGTTCCATCACTATTGAATGGACAGGGAGAATTATTTGTTCTTGTTGTGGTAAACAGACCAAAACCTCTTTTGGACAAGGATTTTGTTATACCTGTTTTACCACTTCACCGATGGCAGCACCATGTATCATCAATCCTGAATTGTGTCGTGCTCATTTAGGTGAAGGAAGAGATGTGGAGTGGGAAGAACAAAACCACAATCAACCACACATCGTTTATTTGGCAAGTACAGATTCAGTAAAAGTTGGAATCACTAGCTATACAAATAGATTTACCAGATGGATTGATCAGGGAGCTGCGCAAGCTATTGTACTTGCAGAAACTTCTAATAGATATGAGGCTGGAGTAATAGAGGTGGCTTTAAAGTCGGTACTTTCCGATAAAACCAATTGGCAGAAAATGCTAAAAAACGAAATCGATTTAAGCATAGATTTAGTCGATAAAAAAGGACAAATAGAAGAATTACTACCTTTTGATCTACAAAAATTTATCAGCAACCAAGATGAAGTTCATCGTTTTGAGTATCCTGTATTTCAGTTTCCTAAAAAAGTAAAAAGTTTAAATTTGGAAAAAGACCCAACAGTTGTGGGGAAGCTTGTCGGAATAAAAGGTCAGTATTTAATTTTTGATGATGAGCGTGTGATTAATATACGTAAGCACACAGGCTTTGAAATCTTGTTTCAGTATTAACTTAGTTAAATAAGAATAAAAGTAATCAACAATTCATTTAGGATTTTTTTTCAAAAAGTAAAACACAAGGTTGAAAAAACCCATTACCTTTAAGGTTTAAATAAAGAAATCATGATTGATAAAAACGAATTCAACAAATACGCAACAAAACACATGGGTATTTCAAGCATGCACTTGGAAAGCTATGTTGAGTCTTCACTTACTCCTTACATTATCGAAGAGCGCCATTTAAACATGACACAAATGGATGTTTTTTCACGTTTGATGATGGATAGAATTATTTTCTTAGGCACGGGAATTAACGATCAAGTTGCAAATATTATCAATGCACAATTGCTGTTTTTAGAATCTGTAGATGCAAAAAAAGACATTCAGATTTACTTAAATTCTCCTGGTGGATCTGTGTATGCTGGTTTAGGAATTTATGACACCATGCAATACATCAAGCCAGATGTTGCAACAATTTGTACAGGAATGGCAGCGTCTATGGGTGCTGTATTGATGTGCGCTGGAGCAGAAGGAAAGCGCTCTGCTTTGAAGCATGCACGAGTGATGATTCACCAACCATTAGGCGGTGCGCAAGGCCAAGCTTCTGATATCGAAATTACTGCACGTGAAATTCAAAAATTGAAAAAAGAACTGTATGAGATCATAGCGACACATTCGAAACAAGATTATGATAAAGTATGGGCAGACTCTGATCGTGATTATTGGATGACGGCAGAAGAAGCTAAAGCTTATGGAATGGTTGACGAAGTTTTGGTTAGAAATCCAAAATAAACTATCTTTGCATAGAAATGAATAAAGTCGTTCACTTTGTGGATGGCTTTTTTCTTCAATAAACTGTTATGGCAAAAAAAGAAACATCTTGTTCGTTTTGTGGACGAAATAGAAGTCAAGTAGGGTTATTAATCGCTGGAATTTCTGGTCATATTTGTGACCATTGTGCTTCACAAGCAAAATTATTGTTTGAAGAAAACAATCATGCATTTGAAAAAGAAGCAACAGCACCGGTTAACTTATTGAAACCACAGGAAATAAAGACGAATTTAGATGAATATGTAATCGGGCAAGATGATGCAAAGAAAACATTGGCAGTTGCTGTTTACAATCATTACAAACGACTGAATTACACCAAAATTGACGATACAGAGATTGAGAAGTCGAACGTGATTTTGGTTGGTAGAACAGGAACAGGAAAAACGTTATTGGCTAAAACAATTGCCAAGATGTTGAATGTTCCTTTTTGTATAGCTGATGCAACCGTACTTACCGAAGCAGGTTATGTAGGGGAAGATGTAGAGAGCATTCTTTCTCGCTTATTACAAGCAGCAGATTACAATGTTCAAGCAGCACAAAACGGTATTGTATTTATTGATGAGATCGATAAAATTGCACGTAAAAGCGATAACCCATCGATAACTCGAGATGTTTCTGGTGAAGGGGTGCAACAAGCATTGTTAAAATTACTAGAAGGAGCTGTTGTGAACGTTCCACCGCAAGGAGGAAGAAAACATCCGGAGCAAAAAATGATTTCAATTGATACCAAAAATATTTTGTTTGTTTGTGGAGGTGCATTTGATGGAATTGAAAAAATTATTGCGAGCCGTGTAAATACTAAAACAATTGGTTTTAGCTCAAACAACACTGAAAAAATAGATGAAGACAACTTCTTAAAATACATCAACCCTACCGATATTAAATCATTTGGTTTAATTCCAGAATTGATTGGTAGATTCCCTGTACTTACCTACTTAAATCCATTGGATGCAGCTAGCTTAAAACGAATATTAACTGAACCTAAAAACGCCTTGGTTAAACAGTATATTCGTTTGTTTGATATCGATAATGTGCGCTTAAAATTTGATGCAGAAGTGTTGGATTTCATTGTAGAAAAAGCAATTGAATTTAAGTTAGGAGCAAGAGGTTTACGTTCTATTTGCGAAGCAATACTTACAGAAGCGATGTTTGAATTGCCGTCAAAAAATGAAAATGAATTTAGAGTAAGTCTAGAATATGCGAAGAATCAATTCTCAAAAAGTAAGATTGCGCACCTAAAAGTAGCTTAATTGATCTTAAATGAGCAATATTTGATGGTTGCTCCTTTTTTCGTAAATAAATCTTCATAATGTGTTTTAATATGAAGAATATCTCGAATAATTGGATTTAAATCTGCGGGAATTGATTGGTATAAATCTCGAGTAAACTCAACTACTTCGTAATTGTGTAGATGAATTTGCTCTTCAGTAGATTCAAATAACAAGTCTGAATCAGTTTTTAGATGCACCAATCCGCCTGCTTTCAATATATTTCGATAGCGTTGTACAAACTGTTCAGATGACAATCTTTTTCTTGGTTTTGCAGGCTGTGGATCAGAAAAAGTAAGCCATATTTCACTAACTTCATCTTTACCAAAGAAGTGCTCAATGAAATCAATTTTTGTCCGTAAGAAGCCAACATTGGGTAAGTTTAACTCAATAGCTTCTTTTGCTCCAATGTACATTCTAGAACCTTTTATGTCTATTCCAATAAAATTTTTGTTCGGATAATGCTTGGCTAAACCTACTGCATATTCACCTTTACCACATCCTAATTCTAATACAATTGGGTTATTGTTTTTAAAAAACAAATCACTCCAGTGCCCTTTGAGTGGAAAAGTTTCAGATGGAAATGGTTGCAAAAGAGGTTGAATTACATTTACAAACTCCTTCATTTCATCAAACCGACGTAATTTATTTTTTGCCATAATTTTTGCAAAAATAGCAATAGATTTCTGGTTAAATAAAAATTAATAATGGGTATTCACAATTTTGCCACAAACTAATATTTTTGATGGCAGGTAAGTGAATTTCAAAATAAGTGAGTTTAAACCACATAGAAACATATGCTCACATAGTTTTTAATTTTTGCTATGTGGTTCTTTGTGCCTATCTCGAAAGCTGGGACAAGTTGTGGTTCAAAAAACATTTTAGTTGTGTAAAGATTTACTATTTAACCCAGAATAGAGGAATACCCAGTTTCGCCCCGCTGGGGCTATATTTGTTTTGCATTGTTGATATTAGTTGGATTACACTCCTCTGGAGCTTATCCGATTGAGCTTAATTGTTTATTATCTATAACTTTTCAAATTCATCAACTGGTTATTTATACCTTGTTGTAAAGATGCGAATACTCAAAAAATTTATTGAAAATCGAGTTTAAAACCTCACTTTCATTATTTTTATGCTTCATTTTAAAGAATATGGCAAGTAAACACCATCATGCATTGTCTTTTGCAGGATTATTAATAACAGTTGGTATTATTTTCGGGGATATTGGAACATCTCCACTTTATGTGATGAATGCCATTGCAGGGGGGAAAGCACTAACTGAGCAATTGATTTTGGGAAGTTTATCATGTGTGTTCTGGACATTAACGTTACAGACATCTTTAAAATATGTTACGATTGCTTTAAGAGCTGACAATAAAGGAGAAGGAGGGGTGTTCTCTCTGTATGCTTTAGTACGAAGACAAAAAAAATGGTTAGTTGTTCCAGCAATGATTGGTGGTGCAGCTTTGTTAGCGGATGGGATTATTACACCTCCGATAACTATTTCTTCAGCTATTGAAGGTTTGTCTTTTGTGAATCCAAACATCAATACTGTTCCTATTACAATAGGAATTATTGTTTTAATTTTTGTTATTCAGCAGTTTGGGACCAAGTCGATTGGTAAAATGTTTGGACCTGTGATGTTGTTGTGGATGTTGATGATAGGAACATTGGGCTTTTTGTATTTTATTAAAATGCCCTCAGTACTAAAAGTTCTAAATCCTTATTATGCTTATGATTTATTGGTCAATTATCCGAAAGGTTTTTGGATATTAGGGGCTGTATTTTTATGTGTAACCGGTTGTGAGGCTTTGTATTCAGATATGGGACATTGCGGTAGAGAAAACATTCGCGTAAGTTGGATTTTTGTAAAATGTATGTTGTTGCTGAATTATTTTGGACAAGGAGTTTACCTATTAGGGCATATGGATAAAGAAATATCAGGCAATCCATTTTATTTAATAGTACCGGAAGATTTTAAATTATTTGCAGTAATAATAGCAACGGGAGCAGCAATAGTAGCTTCGCAAGCAATGATTTCAGGCTCTTTTACTTTGATAAATGAAGCAATTCGTTTATATATGTGGCCGAGGGTTAAAGTGAATTTCCCTTCTGAAATAAAAGGTCAGTTATATGTGCCATCCGTAAATTGGGCAATGATGTTGGGGTGTATTACTGTGGTTTATCTTTTTAAAGAGTCAAAGAATATGGAGGCAGCATACGGATTGTCTATTGTTTTAACAATGTTGACTACATCGGTATTGTTGTATTATTATTTTTTAAAAAAACAATGGAACCCGGTGTTGAGATACGGGCTTACGGCGTTATTCATTTTTGTTGAAATTAATTTCTTAATTGCCCAAATTGAGAAATTCCCTTCTGGTGGGTACATTACAGTAACTATTGCATTGATTGTAATTTTAATAATGATTATCATCTATCGTAGTAAAATAATCCGAAATAATATTGTGGATTTTGTTAAAATCAAAAGTTACTTGCCCATATTGCAGAAGTTGTCTAAAGATGAGCAAATACCTACCTATGCAACTCACTTGGTTTATTTGACGAGTGCTGAACGGGTTGATGAAGTTGAATCAAAGGTGTTTTACTCAATTTTGGAACAACAACCAAAACGAGCAGAAAGGTATTGGTTTGTGCATGTTGTGACAACAGATGAACCATATACCAATGAATATAAAGTGCACAAACACGATGAACATGATTTAATTCGTATTGATTTTAGACTCGGATTTAGAATAGAACCTAAATTGGATATCATGTTTAAACAAGTGGTAGATGAAATGGTAACAAACAAAGAAATTGAAATTAAGTCTCATTTTGTGAATGAGTATCATTACGATGATTATATCGGAGATTTTAAGTTTATTGTTATCCGCAAGTTTTTGTCGAATGACAATGAACTTCCATGGTTGAACAAGTTGATATTAAATGCTTATTTCTTTATAAAACGATTAAGCTTATCCGAAAAAAATGAGTTTGGCTTGGATCCGAGTTCCTTTGAAGAAGAAACATTCCCGTATGTACTTTCTAAAGCTACGCCGATTAATTTGAAACGAATTGAATAGCTTATGATTCCCTTTTCCTCAATTAGAAATAAACGTATTGCGTATGCTTGCTTAAATTGGGGTTTAGGGCATGTAACACGATCGTTGGATATTGTTTCTGAATTGCAAGCAAATGGCAATGACGTGCTGGTTTGTGGAACCGAACGGCAAATTCAGCTTTTTAAATCCTATTTCCCGGAGTTAAAAACTTATACGATTAACACAGAAGAGTTTGAATTCAAAGGTGATCACAATTTTATTTTTGAAGGATTCCGAAACTATTGGCGAATAAAGCGTGTCTATTCTCACGTAAGAAAAGAGGTTCAGAAAATTGACATCTTTTTTCAAGCAGACTTCTATATTTCCGATCATTTTTATCCGTTTTACCATCCTAAAAAACAGAATATTTTTGTGACTCATCAATATCGTTTACCTGAACAAACTCCTTGTGTTATTTCATTTATTCATAGGAAATGGTTAAAAAATTTCCAAGCTATTTGGTTGGTAGACGATGATTTGCTTCGTTTGGCTGGTAGCTTATCTTTCAAAGAGAAAAATACGACATACATAGGAATACGTTCTCGGTTTAATTTGATAAAATCTATCGAGATTTCTTCTCAAAGTCATGATGGAAAATCAATGGTTTGTGTATTGAGTGGACCAGAAACTTATGCACGGCATTTTTTGAATCTTCTTTTGCAATTTAATGTTTCTGAAGTGATTTTGATTTCACCTTTTGATCTAGATGAGAGCGAAGAAAAAATGTTTAAGAAAGTAATTCGAAACACAAGTGAGGCAGACCAAGCTTTGTTGTATGCGGATCTAATTATAGCACGTAGTGGTTATTCTACCCTTATGGATATTGTTGCATTGAAGAAGAAAGAGAGTATCTTACTTCCAACCAAAGGTCAATTTGAGCAAGAATATTTAGCCAAGATTCATCGTGATTTTTTAGGGATTTCCTGTGATGAACATGAATTCTGTTCTAAGCTATCGACCTATTTAACGAAGATTTAGCTTTATTTTATGGGCACTCCTCTAGATGAAATTAAACCTTGTGTTTTACCGTCGAAAAGATCCAATGAAAAGGTAAAAGTACTTCCTACTCCTACAGTACTTCTAACTGAAATGATTTGATTGTGTGCTTCAATTATGTGTTTTGCAATGGATAAGCCCAAGCCAGAACCTCCTTCGTTTCTTGTCCTGCTTTTTTCAATTCGATAAAATCGTTCAAAGATACGTGATACTTCATGCGGTTCAATTCCTGATCCGTTATCAGAAACTTCAACTGTCACAATGTCGTCCACTTCATAAAAACGAAGTTGTGTTTTCCCATTTTCACTTCCATAGCTGATTGAGTTTTGGATTAAATTTGTGAGTACCTGAGCAATTTTTGAACGATCAGCAAGTACCATAAATTCTTTTTCATGCTCCTTTTCAAATTCAAGGTTGATGTTTTTAGCTTTTGCAATAAACTCAAGACTTTCCATTATTTCACTGCAAAGTACTTTTAGGTTAAAAGGACGTACATTAAGCTTAACTGTTTCGTTTTCAAACGCGTTTAGTTGATCTAAATCATTTAATATGTGTTCCATTCGTTCAATCGAATTTGCTGCACGTTCTAAGAAATTTTTATTGATAGAAGGATCGTCAACTCCACCATCCAATAAAGTATGCACATATCCTTGAATAGAAAACAGAGGTGTTTTTAGTTCATGTGCTAGGTTTCCAATGAATTCTCTTCTAAGAGAATCGTATTTCCTCAACTCATCTAACTCTTTTGCTTGGTTATTTTTCCATGTTGAGGCTTCAATTTCAGCCTTGCCTATCAGGTCATCTCTAAGGTTGATTTTTAATTTTTCTCCTTTTACAGTTTTAGAAGTACGAATAGTTCTATAGAGAATTTTTAGACGGTTGTAAATAAATTTATAGAAGAAAAAAAAGAAAATTCCAAAAGTAATACAGGTTGTGCCAATGATTACCAATGCAAACGAACTCCAAAATGAAAGTTCTAAGAAATAAGCTACCAAAAACAATCCACACAGCGAAACTGCCACAGATGCACTTCCTAAAAATAAGATCAGTAATGGATTAAATTGCTTCATAGTTAACACGAAGATACAATAGAAAACGTTGTTTAAGGTCATTCTGTATATTGTATTTTTGAAAAATATACCTTTGTAGCCATGGCACAGAGATACGCTTTTGAAATAGCATACAATGGAAACAAATTTCATGGATGGCAAATTCAGCCCAATGCACTTTCCGTACAAGAAGAAATTGAAATGCAGTTGTCTAAATTGTTTGGAAATATCCCTGTTTCAATTGTTGGTTGTGGCAGAACTGATGCTGGTGTTCATGCTTCGTATTATGTTTTTCATGCAGACTTTGAATTGGAAATTGAAGACACAGAACAGTTGGTTTATAAATTGAATAAAATGCTTTCTGAAGATGTGGTAGTGTTTAACTGTTGTTCAGTAAGCAATGATTTTCATGCTCGATTTTCAGCATTGCTTAGAACTTACCACTACTTTGTAAGTTTTCAGAAAAAACCGTTTGATAAACACTGTTATTACTTAAATCAGCAGTTAGATTTTGAGTTGATGAACAACGCAGCAAAACAATTGTTGGGGACGCAAGATTTTACTTCTTTTTCAAAATTGCATACAGATGTAAAAACGAATATTTGCACAGTTAATAAAGCAGTTTGGCGTCAATATGACACAAATACTTGGGTTTTTGAAATATGTGCAGACCGTTTTCTTCGAAATATGGTTCGTGCAATAGTCGGAACCTTGATTGAAGTTGGGATGAAGAAAATTGATGCAACCGAAATACAAAACATTATTGATGCAAAGAACAGAAGTGAAGCTAAACTTTCTGTACCAGCAAAAGGGTTGTTTCTAGCAGATGTCTCTTATCCACAAGAATTATTTAATCGTAGAAAAAGCTGAATTACTCAACGATAACAATGTAATTGTTCTTTTTACCCTTACCGAGTAAAATAAATTTATTGTTTATCAAGTCGGACTCAGTCACAATAAGTCCTTCGTTTGCTTTTTCTTTGTTTATCGAAAGAGCATTAGCTTTTAATTCGCGTTTTGCTTCTCCGTTTGAACTGAGAAACCCTGTTTTACTAGAAAATAGGTCAACTATACTAATTCCGTTTTTTAGTTCAGTTTGTGAAATTGACGCCATGGGTACACCTTCAAACACACTTAAAAATGCTTCATTTGAAAGTTTTTTCAAGTCATCTGAGGTTGATTTCCCAAACAATATATTGGAAGCCGCAATTGCCATTTCCAATGCTTCTTTTCCGTGAACGCGTGTTGTAATTTCTTCTGCAATAGCTTTTTGAAGAATGCGTAGATGAGGAGCCAGATTATGTTCAGCCTCAATTGCTTCAATTTCTTCTTTCGATTTTAGCGTAAAGATTCGTATGTAGTTTGGTGCATCTGCATCTGCAGCGTTTAGCCAAAACTGATAAAATTGGTAAGGACTTGTTTTTTCTGGATCCAACCATACACTTCCACCTTCAGTTTTACCAAACTTAGTTCCATCTGCTTTTTTTATCAAAGGAGTTGTGACAGCAAAAGCTTCACCGCCAGTTTTACGACGAATCAATTCAGTTCCGGTTACTATATTCCCCCATTGATCAGAACCTCCCATCTGTACGATGCAGTTGTGTGTTTTATTTAA
>JBDHXR010000069.1:0-15079 GCA_039810825.1 Fluviicola sp. | reverse complement strand
TTTGATTGATGAAACAAAAATCTGAAATGAACGAGTGGTTTGCAACGTGGTTTAATTCTCCTTATTACCATTTACTCTATAACAACAGAAGTGAGCATGAAGCAAATTTATTTCTAGATAACTTGATTTTAGAGCTTAAACCCGCTAATAATACTACAGTTTTGGACCTAGCATGTGGAGCAGGAAGGCACGCTAGAGCATTAGCAAAATATGGTCTTTCTGTTTCGGGTTGTGATTTATCTCCAAACAGTATTGAAGAAGCAAAACGAATCTCCAGTTCTGATATTCACTTTTTTGTTCACGATATGCGTAATGCTTTGCCCGAAAAATACATTTTCGTTTTCAACTTATTTACAAGTTTTGGTTATTTTGAAAGTCAACTTGAAAATTTAAAGGTGCTTCAAAGCGTTCACAATGCCTTGCTTCCAGATGGACTGCTTGTTCTTGATTTCATGAACGTAGAAAAAGTAAAAGCAAATTTAAAGAGTGAAGAAACAATTCAAAGAGATTCTATTGCATTTTCAATTCGTCGAAAAATTGAAAATGGAATTATCATAAAAGACATTTCATTCACTGACCATGAAAAAGCATATTCTTTTCAAGAACGCGTGCAAGCATTAACAGAAAAAGATTTTGAAAAGTTGCTGACCGATGCTAAATTTGTCATCACAAAAAAAGCGGGAGATTATCAATTGACCCCCTTTGATGAAAAGAACTCAGACAGATTAATCTTGTTTTGCAAAAAAATATGAATGTACTCCTTATTGCCACAATCGTATTGCTTATTCCGGTTCTAATCGGAGGATTAACGGTTATTCTCTTAGAACGCAACAATCAAACAAAACTGATTAAGCTTTCTTTAGCCTTTGGCGGTGGATTTTTGCTAGCAATTGCATTTACTCACCTGCTCCCGGAACTCTATGAACATAGTCATACCTCAAATATAGGTATTTGGGTCTTGTTCGGTTTTCTTATTCAGTTATTTTTAGAATATTTTTCGGGTGGTATTGAGCATGGACACATACATACACATGGCCCCAGTAAAATCCCTTTCATGCTATTGCTCTCACTAAGTGTACACTCATTTATAGAAGGAATGCCCTTGGCTGGATTAAAAGATGTTCATTCCATTTTCACAGACTCTAGTTTATCTACTTTATTGATTGGTATTGCATTGCACCAACTCCCTGTTTCTATTGCTTTGATGACCTTGATGCGTCAATCGCAGGTAAAGCTTTCAACATCTTGGATTAGCTTAATGGCATTCGGGGTTATGGTGCCAATCGGGATGTTTTTTGCCGTTTTGATTCCAATGGATCACCACAACAGTTATATGAGTATTCTCTTGGCAATCGTAGTGGGAATGTTGCTTCATATTTCAACCACAATCATTTTCGAAACCAGTGAAAATCACCGTTTTAATTTCGCAAAATTAATTGCAATATTGATGGGTGTACTTCTGAGTTTTGGCTTAATTTAGTTTTAATCTAACAATATCAATACTATGAAAATCATTTTTTCAATTCTCTTTTTAGTTTGTGCGTTTTTCATTTATCAATTCAACGCAATGCAGTTTTGGTTGTTGGAACGCAATTATTCTTGGACGATGGCAAAAGCATTGCCCTATATTTTTGCAGTAATTATTGGTTTGCTATTGGCATATACATTTGCCAAAGGGTTTAAACTAAAATCAAAAGTGCTGAAATTTGGAGCTGTTACCCTGTTTTTTGCTCTACCTTTTGCCCTTGTTTTCGCACTGCATCCAATATATGACGGTGATTTTAGCTCACAAGGTGTAGATGTTGTAAATTCAAAAGTTACCACAGATTCAAAATACAACTTAATGGTTATCACAATTCCTGATTGTCCTTTTTGTTTAGAATCCATTGCACGATTAAAAATGATCAAAAAACAACATCCGGAAGCTCAGATTTTATTTAGTGTTTGTTCCTCAGATACCTCAAAACTTGAATTGTATAAAGAGCAAATTGCAGGTGCTTTTGATATTGAATTGGCAGCGCAATTGGAAGAGTCAGTAAAATTGGCAAATGGTAGTTTTCCTACATTTTTCCGTGTCGAAAAAGGGGTGCCTGTTTACAAATGGTCAAACAATCAATTTGGTGCGGGAGCTATTGATGATTTTATTGGAGGATTGTAACACAGAATTCACATTTCTGTTCGAATCATTTCTTCCAAGCAATCTATAAAGCGTGCATGCTCATTTGAGCTAGGAACTAATTGCACCAATTCACCACCATGTTTTTCAAACAATTCTTGATATTCAACGCCGATTTCAATGATGGTTTCAAGACAATCTGCAACAAATGCCGGGCTAAAAACCAAAACTTTTTTCGCGCCCTCAAGAGCCCATTGTTTAATCAGCTTATCTGAATACGGAGTTAACCATTTATTATCCAATCTCGATTGAAAGCTAACAGCATATCTTTCTTTTGAAAGGTTTAATTTACTGGCTAGCAAGCGAGTTGTTTCAAAGCTATGGGCAACATAACAAAATTGGTTATCAGTTGTCAACCCTTCACTGCACTGCTCTTGATTGCATTTGCCAGAAAGATGAGCTTTATCTACATGACTCACAGGCAAGCCGTGATATGAGAACATGATTTTATCAAAGCTATTTAAATCGAACTGCTTTGCTTGCTCAACAATTGAATCGATATATCCTTGGTTATGAAAGAAATGGGAACACACTTTAATTTCGGGCACTGCCCACCATTTTTGAATAATTTTAAGTGCTTTTTCTATTGCAGAACCACTGGTTGCGCTTGCGTATTGTGGAAATAGTGGCAAGATAACAATTTCGTCGTAGTTTGCTTTTTTCATTCTTTCCAACACCTTCTCCATAGAAGGGTTTTGATAACGCATCGCTAGTTCAATTATAATTTCTTCATTCTTAAAGCGATCTTGCAACAATGCTGTTGTGTTTAATGAATGAGTAAGCAAAGGCGAGACACCATTCCCATACTTCCACAACAATTGGTATACTTTTGACGATTTTGAGGTGCGAAAGGGAACAATAATTCCTCGTACCAAAAGCAAGCGGTTTAAATAAGGA
This sequence comes from Fluviicola sp., assembly GCA_039810825.1. Classification (GTDB taxonomy): domain Bacteria; phylum Bacteroidota; class Bacteroidia; order Flavobacteriales_D; family Crocinitomicaceae; genus Fluviicola. Next base: position 12,006 of record JBDHXR010000069.1, on the reverse strand, counting down.
AGATCAATTACGCGCGGGTCCATCAAAAACTCGGCTAAGTATCTGCGCACATCCTTCTTCTTAGGGCTATCAGGTGTGCCCAGTTGAATCAATAAAACACCAATTTTTTTTTGTGCCATTTCTTGATTAAAAAACAAAAGTAAACAACAACATTAAAATACCTAATAAAAAAAGGATAAGTTGCCCTACCCTATCTTTTTCATATTCACACAGATTGAATAATCAACTTAAATATGTAATGCTCTATTATCTGTAGCTGCCAAAGCAGCTTCTTTGATGGCTTCTGTGTAAGTAGGGTGAGCATGACAAATACGTGAAATATCTTCTGCTGATGCACGGTATTCCATAGCTGTTACCGCTTCCATTATCATATCGGCAGCACGCGCAGCAATCATGTGTACTCCAAGCACCTCATCTGTTTTGGCATCAGCCAACACTTTTACAAACCCTGCAATATCCATAGAAGCTCTCGCTCTTCCTAATGCTTTCATAGGAAATGATCCTGCTTTATATTCAACACCCTCCGCTTTCAATTGTTCTTCTGTTTTACCAACTGATGCAATTTCAGGCCAAGTATAGACTACGCCAGGTATTAAATTGTAATTGATGTGTGGCTTTTGACCTGCCAACAATTCAGCAACCATTACCCCTTCTTCCTCAGCTTTATGTGCCAACATTGCACCACGAACAACATCGCCAATTGCATAAATATTGGGAACAGCAGTTTGCATGTGATCGTTCACATCAATTTGTCCACGGTTATTAGGTGAAAGTCCAATTTTTTCCAATCCCAAACCGTCGGTGTATGGTTTTCTTCCCACAGCAACTAAACAGTAATCAGCGATTAATTCTACTGTTTGTCCTTTTTTATCTGTTGCGGTTAAAACAACATTTTTACCTTTGTTCACCACGTTTAGAACTTTATGTTCTAAATAGAATTTAAAGCCTTCTTTTTTCAGGATTTTAGTCAACTCTTTCCCTAAAGAAAGATCCATTGTAGGTAAAATATTTGGCGCAAACTCCACAACTTCAACTTCAGAGCCTAAGCGTGCATAAACAGAACCCAGCTCCAAACCAATTACACCACCACCAATAACAATCATCTTTTTAGGAATTTCAGTCATTTTCAATGCTTCTGTTGAGGTAATGATTCGTTTTTTATCAGGTTCCATACCCGGAAAGAAGTTTGGTTTAGAACCCGTTGCAATAATTGTATTTTTTGCAGAAATCGTTGTTGTATTCTTTCCGTCAGTTATAGAAATTGTATTTTTATCTATGAAAGATCCAACACCTTGGTACACCGTTACCTTATTTTTATCCATCAAAAATTTGATACCGTTGCACGTTTGTGTTATCACTTCTTCTTTACGGGCAATCATCTGTTTGATATCCGCTTCAACCTTTCCAGTTTTAATTCCATGATCAGCAAAATTGTGTTTTGCATTGAAAAAATGCTCAGAAGAATCCAACAAAGCCTTTGAAGGAATGCATCCGACATTCAAACATGTTCCACCCAAAGTTGGGTATTTTTCGATCAAAGCCGTGTTTAATCCTAATTGTGCACAGCGAAGAGCAGCAACATATCCACCAGGACCAGAACCGATAATCGCAACATCAAACGTACTCATAATATCTTATTGTAAATTGTGCGCTAAAGGTAATTATTCTTTATTCAAACAAGATTGAAAATCAGAAGTATTTTCTACAAATCAAAAATATGCTTTTCTGCGTGGTAAGATGAGCGAACAAGCGGACCACTTTCTACAAAGCGAAAGCCCATTTCTAGTCCTAATTTTTCGTATTTCTGAAAACGTGCAGGTTCAACAAATTCTACAATTGGTAAATGTTTTGGAGTTGGTTGCAGGTATTGACCTAGTGTAATGATATCCACTCCAACAGCGCGCAAATCTTGCATCGATTCGATGATTTCTTCATCCGTTTCTCCTAAGCCCAACATTATTCCCGATTTTGTTCGCATTCCACCTTTTTTTAAACGGAACAGTACTTCTAAACTGCGGTCATATTTTGCTTGAATGCGCACTTGTTTGGTTAATCTGCGAACCGTTTCTAAGTTGTGCGACACGATTTCGGGTGCCACATCTATGATTTGTTGTAAATTTTCCCATTTCCCTGCAAAATCAGGAATCAGCGTTTCCATGGTAGTACCCGGACTTTGTTTACGTACAGCTTTTACAGTAGCTACCCAAATACCTGCACCACCATCCTTCAAATCATCTCGGTCAACAGAAGTAATAACGGCGTGTTTAATGCCCATAGTTTTTATTGAATGTGCAACTTTACCCGGTTCAAATACATCCACTTCTTCAGGTCTTCCCGTTTGTACCGCGCAAAATCCGCATGAGCGTGTACAGATATTCCCTAAAATCATGAATGTAGCCGTTCCTTCACCCCAACATTCACCCATGTTTGGACAAGAGCCACTCTCACAAATCGTATGTAATTTATGTTCATCAACCAAAGCACGAACTTTGCGGTAATTTTCTCCGGTAGGTAATTTTACCCGCAACCAGCTTGGTTTTTTTATTCTTATAGAGTTTGCATCTGTTTTAACTTCTTCTGACATGCTCAAAAATTCTTTAAAAACTTGCTCGTTTGGTGCAAAGATACAAAGAACTATTGGGTCATAATCGATTCGTTTGATTTAATATCATCATGAAAAAGCACTTTAGGCAACTTTGTTTCTTTTGAACTATCCGAATGGAACATTCTGTTGGTGATGCAGCAGTCTTAGGTGTTATTATCATCTTTTTACAATTCCAAGTGCTTGATTTTCTAAATCAGTGTATAAAATTGTTGAAAATGAATCTATAAATTGATAGTTGACAACCGCATTATAGACTTCTGAAATGGAAATGAGTTTCATACATTGGTTGTTGCCTTTGCAAGGAGAAGTTACAAATTCGTGTACACATGGGCTACAGTAGACATTTTTATAGAGTGCTTTTACATTTATTCCTAATCCGTATTGCTCTGGAGAACAAGGACCAAATAATGCAAGGACTTTTGTTCCAAGAGATGAAGCAAGGTGCATTGGACCTGTATCGTTTGTGATTACCAAATCTGCATTTCTCAATACTTCAATTAATTGGTTGAGATTTGTCTTTCCACTTAAATCATGCACTCTATCATCTTCATTAAAATTGTTCATAATTTCGGCAACATATAGGCTTTCAACCTTGTTTCCTATTAATACCAACTCTAGATTTGGGTTTGAGGATCTCAATTTTTGAATTAATGCAATAAATGATTCTTTTGGCCAGCGTCTTTCATAACGTAAATCTGAAGCATTCGGATTGATTACATAATAATTCTTTGGAAGAACAGGGAGTTCCAGCATCTGATCTTGTTCTATACATATCAGATCTTCATGAAGTTCCATTATTCCTAATAAATGAGCAAATTGCAGATAAGCATTAGAGATCGGTGCTTTGGTATTGAAATACATCATGTGGGTATACATTCCCATACGGTATTGGTTTGAACGCAGATAATAGCCAAAGCGGTCTTTAGCCAGACTAACAGTTGTAATAATGGAACTATAATTGGAATAAATTTCCAAATCGATGTATAAATCTGCCCTGAATCGTATCAGTTTTCGAATCAAGCCAAGCGAACTGCCAATAAGTGATAAAAAACCGGAGTCGTTTAAAAGATAGATCTCGTCAATCAGGTGTATTTTATCTAAAATTCCTTTATTCTCTTTTGAGCTTACGAAAACAATTTTGGCATTCGGATACCGATTTCTCAAAGTCGCAAGTAGTGGGGTAGCTTGTATGATACTTCCCATTCCTTTATACTTACAAATCACAATTTTATTCATCTCTTTTGTCAGAGAATGATCAAATCGAGTAATCTTTCCAACCAGACGAACTAGGAAATTTAGCGGAAATGCCACAAAAATTCCCAATAAGCGATCAATAAATAAGAGACGTTTGGTTTTCATTTCTTTTTACTGTTTACAAAACGGTATGCCTTCACTTCAACATCAGAGTACGGAGCGTATGTATTTAAAATTACAGAATCTTTTATCAGATTTTCACTACATCCAAGGGGAATATGATACACATGAGTTCCAGTTTTTAGTGACCATTCAAGTTGAAAGCGTTCGCTAGAAATAAAAAACTGCTGCTCTTGCTTACTGTGAAGAGTCAGTTCTAAAAAATCATTGGGCTGCAACCGTTGTTTCCAGTAGAAAGATTTGGTATTGTTATCAAAAGAGGGATTGGGTGTTTTTGAACCGTTAAAAGTAATGAATTCAGATTGCTTCCAGAAGTAGGTTATTAAACCTAAATCCCATATTTCATTAGTTATTGGATATGGATTGACTTTTTTTCTTAATCGAGTTTGTTTTTTCCTCCAGATTTTGTAAGCTCCTAATTGAGTGTAAGGTTCGTAGTATTTGTAAATGTAATGTGTCAGAATAGAGTGTCTTACCTTATTCGGTATGTCATCAACATTGTCAAAATACGCTTCTTCCACCTTAGAAAACACAACCAACGGAACTTGTTTTCCCTTCAAATCTTCAATATTTTGAAACTGAAGCTTTTCAGTAACTGTGTTTTGCAGATATTGGTTGAAGTATGAAGGAACATCTTTTCCTGTGTAGTAATATAAGGTAGGGCTGTTAGAGAAATCAAGAAAGGTTTCCCCAGGCTTTAATTCCGATTTTATAAATGAAATAAGTGGATTTATCTTTTCTCCTAGAATAAAATTCTCATGTATCCTTAAAAGTTTTTTTTTCGATAATTCAGGAAGATTAAATGCATCAAAACGCAGCTTTTTCTGAAATAGATTCTCAATCCCCTTCGAAGCATTATAGCTGAAAAACAGAGCACACAAGCTGCTTGCCAACATCAGTGTAGTGTTTCTGATACTGATTGATTGTGTTTTGTTTGAGAGGCACCACCATTTTAACCCGATAATAAGCCAGGCGAAGGATGCGATCTGAATGTCATTTTGTTCAGCAAAACTGTGTCTTACCAATCCCCTCTGCAAATTAAAAATATAAAAGAACGACAATGTAAGAATGAGTAGTTCCATTGCTTGCTGTGATGACTTTTTATACGTCACAATTGTATGAAGTGCAATTCCGCTAATGATGAGCGGTAAAATGAAGTAATGCAAATAAAAAACAGCATTGGTATTGTTTGTTAGCTGACTGAGTGCATGTGCCTGATTGGCTCCAAAATAACCAAGTAATTGACTGAACTCAAGTGGATAGTTTAGAGCAAAAAGTATGGAAGCTCCTAAAGCAATAATACCAGTAGAAGCGAGTCCTATTAGTATGATTTTTCGGTCATTTTTCCGGAAGTAGAACCAAATAGGGACAATTAAAAGTATCGATGCAATGAGGCTAACTCCGATGTCAAGTCTCCAAATAACAAGAAATATAGAGCTAAGGATAAACAGAAAGAATATTTTTCTTTCTGCGGTTTGCCAAAATCTGTAAAGCAAAGTAAGGGGAACAAGGGCTAAGCTATAGTACAGAGGAATGATAAATGTGATTGCGGGTAAAAAAATTAATACGGGTAAAATCCATGGTTTTAATCCAAAAACAGACTTCAGAAAGTAATATACCGCCAGATAATATAGGATCATGTGAAATTCCGAATAGAGTAGTATACTGCCGTCTGATGAATATCCGTTCAGAGCAGCATAGATAGCCGGCCAGAAGTAATCACTCACCAAATGACTGGAAAGATTATCAATAATGGGGATTTCTCCAAATTGGAAGTACTGCATCACAGGATTTACCATGTTGGCAGTTTCAAACAATTCTTCTGATTGAACAAAGATGGGTGAATAATGTTGCATTAAACCCATTCCGATGAGTGTGATAGGAATTAAAAAAGAGTAGGTAAAGCGACATAAATTGTGTTTTTTTGACTGAATTACCCAATAGAGAATAAAGCTGAATAGTATGATCCAGAATACGAATGCATAAAAGTATGATTGGATGAAAACATGTCGCTGATTTAAAATGAGTGTAGTTTCAGTTCCCAAAAAAGAAAGAAGAGGCAAAGTGATGACAATTCCGCAGATAAATTTACTAAGCTGATTGTGAATGGATAAATAGTGAAGCAGAAAGCCAAGAGCAATGGTTGAGAGACTACTGATTAATCCTGAATGAGATAGCAGGTAGATAGACAAAAATACCATACCAACCCACATCCATGTTTCATCCTGATAAAAAGACTCATTTCGTTTTTTGAGATTTCCGAAACCGAAGATAAGTAAACATATAAATCCAATTACTTGTGCGCTTTCTACTAATTGTGGGTTGAAGAGTGAGAGCACACCAAGCAGTAGTCCGAATAGCGATAATGCATCTATTTTTTCAATGAATTTATGCTGTGAAAATTGTTTTGAAAAGCGCTTTAACAAGAAGAAAAACAGGATGAATAAACCAGTAAAAATTCCAATGTAGCTGTAAAAAAATTGAATTCGTTTGCTGATAGAAACACCTTTGGCTGTTGCATCACCAATAACAAAATGATCTGTTTCGGATAGATCAAATGAAACAGACTTAGAGTAGTATGATAGTATCAACATACTGCAAAAAGAAGCCCAAATGATAATTCGTTTCATCATGAATCGACTAAGTTAGCTTAATTCAGTAAAAAACGTCACTCAGTTTTATACTTGTATACATTATTATTCGATAAACAAGAAGCCAAATTAATGGATTCTTGAAAGCATCGTGATTCTATGTTTGCGACATAAAAAATACGCCAGGTAAAAATAGTCATTTTTATACATAATCTATTTTCAGAAAGCTGATTTCACTAATTGATGTTCTTATTAAATAGAGAATTGAAAAGATGCGATTCAGATCGCAAAACCGAGCGATATAAAGCGAAAGACCACTTGATAATTATACTTTTTAGTTCGTTTTTAACGTGTGCCTCACTGTGAAAAATAGCTGACGATTTACTAGAATAAATTAAAACACAAACGTTTTTGCAATATTCCCATGAATATTCGTTAACTTATTATTAAGAACACAATAGAACCCACTATAACCGCTTTTTATCAAAAGTTCTGAATTAATAAATTCACCCTTCTCGTTGAAAATAAAGGCATAAATGTAACTCGTCAGCATAAAGTGGACTTTTTCTTAGTTGGAGTTTCCTGTTAATTCAAAACTAAATTATTTTTTTTGATTTAGGTCAAAGTTTACTTATTGGTATAGAGAAAATTGCACAATAAAAATACAGTCCGAAATATTATCGATATTTTTACCAAACAATTCAAAAAAAATGGCAACATCAACAATAAAATATTTGGGTAATTTACGTACAGAATGTACACACCTAAGTTCCGGAACCGTAATTCAAACAGACGCACCTGTTGACAACCATGGAAAAGGTGAGAAATTTTCACCAACAGATTTGGTAGCTACAGCATACGCCTCATGCATGATCACAATAATGGGTATCTATTGCAATGAACGTGCTATTCCATTTACTCATGCTGATGCAACGGTTACCAAAATTATGGCAGCAAGCCCAAGAAGAATTGGGAAATTGGAAATAAAGTTGGATTTATCGAAAAACAATTGGGATGCTGAAACTGCTGAATCTGTAATTCGTGCAGGCAAAGCATGTCCTGTTGCCAAAACATTAAGTTCAGAAGTAGAAATAGAATTTGACATTCATGCATAATCAAGATAACAACAGCAGGAATCGTACTTCAGGGAAATCGTATGAACGAAAAGATGCCCTAGACATCATCTATGGAATAAGATCCGTAATTGAAGCCATACGTAGTGAGGCTGATATCAACAAAATATTAATTCAAAAAGGGATCGACAAAGCCTTGTTTGATGAATTGAGGACAGAACTGCAAGGAAAAGACTACCAATTGCAATATGTTCCAATCGAAAAATTAAACAAATTAACAAGCAACAATCATCAAGGAGTAATTGCTTTTACTTCTCCACTAGCCTACCACAATATTGAACATTTATGTGATCAGTGGATGGCTGAAGAAAAAGAACCGTGTATTCTGGTATTAGACAGAATTACAGATGTTCGAAATTTTGGCGGAATAGCAAGAACTGCTGCATGTATGGGAGTTGATGCCATTTTGATTCCTTCGAAAGGCAGTGCTTTGATTAGTTCAGACGCCATAAAAACATCTGCCGGTGCATTAAATTCACTGCCCGTATGTAAAACTGACTTGCTAAAAGACAGCCTTTTTTATTTGCAACAAAGTGGTTTTCAACTGGTTGCTTGCACTGAAAAATCGAAAAATTCAATTGAAACCTACGCTTATTTTGGTCCAACTGCAATAATTATGGGCTCTGAAGAAGACGGAATTTCATCAGATATCCTAAAAATGGTTGATGCCCGACTCACTATTCCGATGGCAGGAAACATAGCATCATTAAATGTAGGCGTGGCAACGGGAATGATTCTGTATGAACGTTTAAGACAGCTTAACCAGCAAAGATGAACATAGAGGATTTAAAAGAAGAAAAGCAGTTCTACAAAAGGGAAAAAGATGTTTTTGGGAATGTAGTAAGAACACCCTATACACGTATGATTCCACGTGAAGTGAACACTGTAACACAAGGTGTTCGCTTTGGATATTACCTAATTGATTTGTTGATAATTTTTCTAATTGAGATTGCTATCTGGATTGCATTAGAAGTAATTTTTAGAGGAACGAACAATACTCAACTCTTAGAAAAAAACTCCCTCTTTTTTATCTTATATTCCTCATTTAGTCGACTCATAATTTATTTTCTATACTACATGTTAAGCGAAGGATATTTTAGCACAACAATAGGTAAGGCAATTTGTGGGTACACAACAATTGATGAAAATGCAAATAGGATTTCCTTTAGTACAGGTATTCTTCGTAGTTTATGTCGTTTTATCCCATTTGAAACTTTTTCATGTTTAAGTGAAAGAGGATGGCATGATCGATTTACAAAAACTTATGTTGTGAAGAAAGGCGAAAAGACACAACTGCAAATATTACTCAAAACTGTATCTGATACAGACGGTCAAATACTGGGCTAAAATTGCCATTTATCCAAACTTATTTTATGTAACGCATTGTTTTTCAGCTGAATAATATTACTGGACTCACCATTTACTCAAAGTAGATTCAAGGAAAATCGCAAAATTGTAAGTTTGTTGCGCTAACATTTAATAATTTCTATATGAAAAAATCTACTATGAGCGCAATTGCATTTGGAATTTTCGCTCTAATCTTATCAACTGGTTGCAAGAAAAAAGAAACAGCACCAGCAAGCACAACAGGAACAGCAACTGTTGAAGGTTACATCAAAGCAAACCTAAACACTCGTAATGATACCTTGCCAAATGGATCGTATTCATTGATTCGTGAAGGAATTCCAACGAGTGTAGTTTTAACGTTTACAATTGATTCGTATGATTTGGATAAAAATCCGGACCCTATGTACTCTTATGACGAAATTAAAGTAACTACGACGGTTGATGGAAGTGGACACTACTCAGTTTCATTGCCAACACCTGCAAGCGCAAATACAATCAATGGTACTTTGAAAATTAGTGATTTTGACTATAAGCCAATCATTACTTCTTCTCAAAACACTGATTCATTAGCTGCACGTGTAGTTATTCCTGGTCCATCAATTGGATTCAGCATCTACAATGGCGGCAAAACAATTGTTGACCATAATTTCTAAACTCCTAAATTCATAAGAAGATGAAAAAAATAACGCTAGGAGTTCTATTTCTTGCGTTTGCAAGTGCTACTTTGCATGCACAAGAGCCTAAAGAACCATTACGCAATAAGAATGGTTACTTAATTCTGCCAGAAAAAGGAGATTTTGCAATTGGTTTTAACACCGTTCCAATATTTGCCTTTTTTGGAAATATGTTCAATGGAAACATGAACAATAACTTTATGAGTCAAAATAAATTTGTTTCTTTTTTAGATGACAATGCTATTTACGGAAAGTATTTTTTAAGTGATAAAAATGCAGTTCGTGTTGATTTTCGTTTAGGTATTCATTCTGGAAAATTCCGTAACGATGTGTACAATGACTACGCAAACTCACCAGATTCATTGGTAGTAGATGCTGTAAAGTTATCTACACAACGTTTCACTTTGGGTGCAGCTTATGAATGGAGAGTAGGAAAAGGCCGACTTCAAGGAGTATTTGGTGCTGGAGTATTTTTCAAATATGCTTCTTCTGTTAAAGCAAGATACGAATATGGCAATGCAATGACAAATGGAAATGCAGCGCCTACAACTACAACTTGGGATATGGCAGGGAACGTATTAGCTTCTGGTCCTCAAGCACAACGTACATTGTGGTCTAAAGGTGGGAACACTTGCGGATTTGGTGCGCGTGGCTTTGTTGGAGTAGAGTACTTTGTGGCTCCAAAAATTTCTTTGGGTGCTGAGTTTGGTTGGTCTGCAGGATATTCGCAAACATCGGCTATAAAAAGTCAAACAGAATCTTTTGATTCAAACAGCAACACTGTAGTGAATACAGATAGAACAAGATCTGGAAGCAGATTTTTTGATGCTGACACAGATAATTTTAATGGAGCACTTTATTTAATGTTCCACTTCTAATACGTATTACTATTACTACCAAATCTAAAAGGGCTATTCTTGAGATTAGCCCTTTTTTATTCAACAATAGGCAATAAACTAATGGTTTCAGGAATTTCAGAAAGCGATCGAATTCTCGGAACGCTTCGTTCTTTGGCAATCTTTTTTTCAGGATCAAAATGAATAGCAGACCAGCCTGCATTTAGGGCTCCAATTACATCGGCTTTCATGTCATCGCCAATCATGATTGCATGATTAGCCTTACATGTTGTAAGCTCCTGCGCATAACGGAAAATTTCCCTGCTTGGTTTGTTCATACCAACCTCTTCAGAACATAACACCGTTTCAAAATAGGGTGTTAAGTTCGAATTTTCCAGTTTTATATGCTGAACTTCTTTAAATCCGTTGGTAATAATGTGCAAGCGATAGTTTTCGTTTTTTAATTCTTCCAGCATTTGGTGTGCTCCCGGAAAAAGAGCTGTTTGAAAAGGCGAATACTCTATGTAACCTGCACTTAAAGCTTCTACAAGTTCTTCATTAAAAATAGTGAAATGAGCCAAGGTCTTTCGAAATCTTTCGGTACGTAAATCCTCTTTTTTTAGCTTGCCACTGCCATAAAGCTGCCATAGTTCACTATTAATACGAACATAGACTTTATGAAAATGAATAAAATGATCGATAGAATCTTTTAAGTGAAATTTATCGAACAAAAACTGCAAGGCGTGTTTAGAATTGGTTTCAAAATCCCACAACGTTCTATCCAAATCAAAAAATAATTGCCGTGTTTTCATTGGAAAATAAGGTATGCTATGGAGGTAGTTACAAAGCCACTTATACAGTTTCCTATAACGATAAACAAGAATGTATCTTTTCTATATCCGTAGAACTTGGCTACCACAATTGAGCCCAAAGATACAGATAAAAACAGCGGTGCAAACATTGAAATCACTAAAAAGCCAAATCGTTTTTTGATACGCACTATAAATTTGTTAACTGCTGTAAAGTATCTTTTTCGCTTAATCGGAAGATTGTTTTCAAGTGCAAAACGAATTTCTTGTATGCGCTTTGTTTTTGCACGTTTCATGAAAAATTCAGCTGCAAAATAAAACAAAGCAGAAAAAAAAATTGCTCCAGCTACACAACTGATATAGGTTTCAATAAACGTAAGTTTAGCAAGTGGACCACCAAAAGGAGCCACCATAAATTTTACAGAGGAGAGAAGAAAAAAGCTAAAATATAAGCCCCATTTCATGACTAGCATTTCACGCCATACGCCAAATCGCCTGCATCTCCCAGTCCTGGTACAATGTATGATTGAGCTGTTAACTCTTTGTCAATGGCACCCACCCAAATAGTTGCAGAATCCGGAAGTTGTTTTTTAACAAAATCAATAGCTTCTTGCGAAGCAATAGCTGCTACAATATG
>JBDHXR010000068.1:0-15275 GCA_039810825.1 Fluviicola sp. | reverse complement strand
ATTACAGCTGGTGGCCCAACAACATTCTGTGCAGGCGGTTCAGTTACCTTAACTTCATCTGCTCCAACAGGCAATATCTGGTCAACTGGTGCAACCACACAAAGTATTACTGTGAATAGTGCAGGAACTTATTTGGTTCAGGTAATATTGAATGGATGTTCATCAGGTATGTCGGCTCCTAGTACAATATCTGTGAATCCATTGCCGCCGACGCCTTCTATCACAAATGGAACAACAGCTTCATTCTGTGCAGGATCGTCAATGGTTCTAAATTCATCTGCAAGTACAGGAAACTTATGGTCTACATCTGAAACAACTCCGAGCATTACAATTACTGCAGGAGGTTCATATACCGTACAAATCATCGATGGAAATGGATGTACATCACTTCCTTCAACACCAATTGTAGTAACAGCAGACCCAATACCAAATGCTCCTGTCATCAATCCAAGTGGTCCAACAACTTTCTGTTATGGTGATCAAGTTACATTAACTTCTTCTTTTTCAACAGGAAATAACTGGTCTAATGGATCAACTGCAAATGCAATAACTGTTTCCATGGTTGGAGATTATGCAGTGACACATACAGATGCAAATGGTTGTATTTCACTTCCATCAGATACAGTACATGTTATTGTAAATCCAATTCCAGCGGCACCAACAATTAGTGCAAACGGACCATTATCATTCTGTGCTGGAGGTAACGTAACGTTGACTTCTTCACAACCAACAGGTAACTCGTGGTCGAATGCATCAGGTGCACCAAGCATCACAGTTTCAACAAGTGGTGTGTATAGTGTAATTTATATTGATGCAAATGGTTGTTCTTCTCCATCTTCAGCACCAGTAATTGTGAGTGTCATGGCAAATCCTCCGATTCCTTCAATTACTGCAGGTGGACCAACAATTTTCTGTGCGGGTAACTCAGTTACATTAACATCATCCAATACAAGTGGTAACTTATGGTCAAATGGAGCTACAACTCAAAACGTAAACATCACGCTTAGTGGTAATTACTCTGTTACATACACAAACATAAATGGTTGTTCAAGTACAAGTACGCCAATTGCAGTAACCGTAATTCCAATTTCAACAATTCCAACCATTACAGCTTCTGGATCAACTACAATCTGTGATGGTACAACAGTAACACTTACATCTTCATCACCAACAGATAATGTTTGGTCAACTGGTGCTACCACTCAATCGATCGTAGTAGGTTTATCTGGTTCTTATACAGTTATTGGAAATCAAACTGGATGCCCTTCACCTGCATCAGCACCAATAGTTGTCAGTGTAACTCCTGCGCCTCCAGTGCCAGATGTGGTACCAAGCGGACCAACAACAATCTGCCAAGGAGATGAGCTGTATTTATTTACTTCTGCATCAGGGTCATTGCTTTGGTCAACTGGTTACTCAGGACAAGTACTGCAAGTAACTACATCAGGTGCATACTTTGTGAAAGTTACCAATGCATACGGCTGTGCCGCTCAATCTGCACCGATAAATGTGGTTGTAAACAGCTTGCCTACTGTAACACTAACACCAATAGCTTCGATGTGTAAAGAAACAACTGCACCATTTGTATTATCAAATGGAATACCGGCAGGAGGAACTTATACAGGAAACGGAGTAACGTCAAATGTGTTCTACCCTGCTCAAGTAAACGGCGGAGCTACAATCGTTACATATACATATACAGATGTTAACGGATGTAAAGGAGAGGCACAACAACCGGTAATCGTTTATAGTTGTTTAGGTATCGAAGAAAACTCAATTGACTTCTCATTGTACCCGAATCCAAACGATGGAAGATTCACAGTTACTTCAACAGGTAAGCCAATGGATCAATTGGTAATCTACGACGCTCAAGGGAAAATTGTTTATGACCAAACAACAACTGGAGTAACAACAATTCAGTTCAACTTGAATGAATACTCAAACGGAGTGTACTACGTAGAGATATATAGCAAAGAAGGTTTGCTAACCAGAAAACCTCTTGTTATTAACCATTAAGAAAAACAAACCCCGACAACTTAGTCGGGGTTTTTTGTTAACAAGTTTTTTTGTAACCAATTCCCATAAAATCTATTTTTAAGATATTTGATTTCTGATTAATTACTATGAATAGATTTCTATTATTTTTCTGTTATTTATTACCGTTGTTTGCTTCTGGGCAGGGTGTTCAAGATCTAAGCTCTGAAGAACGTGCATATTTATTCCACATTGTAAAGAAAAGTCCGATTTTGGATCATAGTATAGGCAGATATTTTGAATACAACGGGCCTGAAGTTAGGTTGATGAATAAAGAGTTAAATTATGACTCAATTGAAAGTTATATCATCAACAATCCAAATTCATTATATATCCGAAGAGGAGAAATAGAAAAGTCACCGAAAGGAATCATTGCAGAGGCAGCAAACAAAATGGCACTTTGGGAATTAAACAAAGTGCTGCTAGCATCTAGAATGTCTGAAAATGATTTAGAAAAATACCTGACTCAATATACTATTTTTGAAAAACTATTAATAAGTAAGCTTCCCCCTTCTGCTATGAAAAATGAAAATGGAGAGCAAGTACTACAAAAAAAATTAAATGCTGTACTCAATCCTAGTCTTAGTTTCAATGATAAAGCTTCCATGCTAGCTAGTTTTCATTTTTTGTCACCAACAGATCAACTGGTAACAATTGAGGCTATGAACTATGCAATCAACGCATATGTTGAAAAAAGATCTTTTGAAATCTACAAGTTGATTGGTGGTAATGCTGAAACGTATAAAAATGTATTAATTGCGGCAGGAGATGGCTCTGAAACATCAGGTCTTTTGAATGAACGAGAAAAAGATGAAACAGGAAGATGGAACAAAGGCTTGCCCAAAGCTGTTGGCTTATTCCCGTATGAAGCAAAATTGATTGAAGAGAGTAGACGAAATAAAACGAATATTGAACCAATCAACATGCCCATTTTGGATTTTGAAACTGTGGGTGATAACAAACAAACTCAACTTCATTTTGATGTTTGGGGATACAACTCAAAAAAGCAAACTACTGTAGTAATTGAAAGAAAAGGTAAGTCGTATCATTTATTCGGCTCTGCTGACACACGCTTCTTATCTCCGGATTCTACATTTAGTGAAGGAAAAACATTTCAAGCAGTTATCAATGAATTAAAATTCAAAAAAATTGATCCCTTGTGGGACAAAATTTATGGCAAAAAGGGGTATGAATTTCAGATTGAAACAGCCAAAAAGCGCAAAGATGAAACTGAAATGAAACTAAATAAATACGAAAAAAATTACTCAGACATTACACGTGGCACAATTACTACGAGTAACCGAGTTCCCAATTCAGTGAAAAAAAACAAGAAAAAAGCGCATAAAACAGGAAGCGAATTTGTTGGTCAACCGATTACAAAATCAGATAAAGATAAACGCAAAAAGAAGCAAAATGAACTCGTTTTTCTCTACGGTGAATATGAACGTTATAAAAAAATGATTGCCGAATTGGAGAAAGAAAAACAGATGGCTATCGATTTGCTTGCAACTTATCAAAGAAGATACGACAATTATTTAGCCGCTTTTGGACACAATTGGGTGTCATTTACTGAAAAAGACGGCTTATACACTTTTGCAGACTCCAGCACATTTGACTTGTACACGCAAGAATTTACATTTCAGGCAGACTCATTAAAAACTCCTTTTGAAGTGCGCTTAATTGCTATTCCAGACGGACCTTTATCTTCAAATGTAGATGAAGTAATGCTGCATGTAAATTTAATTGACTCTAAACCCGGCTTTGATGCACGTGTGCAGTTGAACTTAAATGATCAATTTGAACCCAATAAATGGACAATTAATCAGCAATTATTCTCGCAAAAAGATAGTGTGTCTGTGCGTCAACTGTTTGAAGCGTTACTCGATAAGAAGTTTGAATTCCAAGTTGTAGCTCGTGGACAAGGAATTGGAAAATGGAATGGTACAAATGTAACCCGTTCAGTAGATCGAACAGAATGGAAAACTTACCCGGGAAACAGTGATAAAGAACGAAAAAGTGCACAAATGGATATTTCATTAGCTCGATTGCGTTCAACTTTTGTAAACGTTTTTATCAATCGAGGAATATTGTTGGAAGTGAACACCTTTACCGACCCCATTCAAAGCACTTTGTCAACATCAAATTCATCGATTCAAACTGAGCTAAAGAAATACAATCTTAGTGGAAACGATTACCTGTCCGCATTACGTTCTGCTTCCGTTTTACAAAAATTAAAAATAGAGCTAAATCTGCTGGCTGCAACTTATCTAAACAGAGAAGAAGCAAAAATTGTTATCGATCGCTTGAACAAAAAGATTGATGAAACCAGAGTGAGTTGCGGTGCAACTTCATTTAGTTGGCAAGAACTATTAAACCAATAAACAAACTGCAGCTATTCATTTTATCTTTGTTAGTCTGCTATTAGCTCAGGCAATAAATTTACTGCGTAAAGCTGTTCGCTAGCCCTTGTAAAAGCGGTGTATAGCCAACGATAAAATGAAAGATCCGGCTTTTCTTTTCCTAAAAATCCATGGTCAACAAAAACAGTATTCCATTGCCCGCCCTGTGATTTGTGACACGTTATTGCATAAGCATATTTTACTTGCAAGGCATTGAAATAAGGCGACTTCATAATTTCGGCATATCGTTTTTGTTTGTTCTGAATGTGGGTAAAGTCTTTTTCAATTTCGAAAAATAAAGCTTTCAGTCGTTCTCTCGATAAATGAGGTTCTTCCACCGAGAGTGTTTCTAAAAACACAATCGATTCAAATCGTTCAAGTTCAGGGTAATCTACCAGTGACACTTCAATCGTTGCAAATCGAGCTCCATACATCGTTTCTGTTTTTCGAATACGGTGCACTTTTAGCATATCTCCATTGGCTATAAAACCAGCTTGACAAAGTGGATCAAGCCAAAAGTAATTGTTTTTAACAACCATCAATACATCTCCCCCACACAACTCCTCTTCCATATATAGTATTCTGTTGCGTATGTGCATATTGTAAAGGTTTGCTCGTTTATTGGACCGTGTAACAATCATGACCTCATCTTGTCCTTTCTCAGAATAAGCAGATTCAATTTTTTCAATCAATTCATCGCCAGCAATAGCTTTCACATCAGAGAATTTTTCCAAATCTATGCGTGGATGTTTGCCATTTCGTTGTGCTTCACGAATGCGTGTAGCATTTTCAAGAATTCCAGAGTTGCCTTGTTGTCGCTCAACTATTAACAAACCGAACACAGTGAAATTTACTAAAGGAAAATGATGTTCTAAATATGCTAAATTCAACGCTGGGCTTTGTTCCATTCCAACAGGAGGTAACTGCCCTTCATCTCCCAACAAAATCAATTTACATCGTTCACCAGTATAAACATATTGAAATACGTCTTCTAAAATATTTCTAGAAATTGAACCATCGGGTTGCAAAGAATAATCACCAATCATTGAAGCCTCATCAATTATAAAAAGGGTATCTTTTGACTTATTTTGTGCAAGTTTCAACTTCATAGCTCCATCCGGAGAATTGTCCGTAAAATATATTCGTTTATGAATTGTTGTTGCTAAAGTGGACGAACGCTGAGACAGTACCTTGGCTGCTCTGCCCGTTGGAGCAAGTAATACTGTTTTTTGCTTAATCAATCTTGCCGATTTTATTAAAGCACCCAAAAGACTAGTCTTTCCTGTTCCTGCATATCCTTTTAATATAAAGCAAGAATGACTTGAAGAATCAAACACAAAATCGGTTAGAGCCTTCATCAATTGTTCTTGCTCAACGTTTGGCTTGTGTTGAAAAGCAGATTTAAATAATTTCAAAAACGTTGCACTATCAGATGCTTCTTTCATGCAATAAAAATAGACAATTGTTTGCTTTTTATTTGAAGAAAACAGGAGTTCGTATCCCCTTTTTGACATTGTTTCAACAACCGAACACAGATTATTAGAAAGAATCGTATTTTTGTCTAAATCCTTGCTTATGCATCTGATATTTGAAATCACTCCAAACAACGTTGCAGCTTTTGAGAAACTTGGCGAAAGTATTTCTGAAATAGCACGAGTTGGTTGTGTAAAAAAAACTGAAGAAGGCTATAGAGAATCAATGCAAGAACTTCTCGAAAAAGTAGGTTCTACCGCCAAATACGAGTATTTTTCATGTTCCTACTTCGGAAAAGAATTTTGTTTGGTTCCAAATACCTTGTTTTCAAGTTCAAGCCCTGAATCATTGCTTCAATTTACAGTGCAACGAGAACTCTTAAAAAACAACGTAGAATACAACCGTTTGCCTGAATGGGGTTCTGTTATCATCTATGAATTGCCCATGTGGATCAAATCCACACTCATTCCCAAAGCACCCAGAATCGTTATAAACCATGAAATAACGCATGTTTTAAGACATTTAACGCTTGGTTCTTTGGTGCCATTAAGATGTCATCTAATAATTCATGAAGAAGAATTTACGTTCGTCATTCGAAAAGATGGAAACATTGTTCACACAAGCATACAAGAATATCAAAATGAAGAAGACATTGTCTATCATCTGGCTACATGCTTTACACAATTAGATATCACTTCAAAAAGCGAACTCTTCATTCATGGACTTGGCACACAGATAAATGAGAAGCAAGAAAAACTAGTCACTTTGTTGAAAAAAATAAATCTTTTTAGCCAAGCCAAAATTGAAATTCAACCATCCAATCATCTTCATTTTCAGAAATTGTGCGTATAATTAGAGGAATATATAAGTCCAGAAGGTTTACACCTCCAAAAAGTTTTCCTTCAAGACCAACCACAGATTTTGCGAAAGAGGGGATCTTCAATGTGCTTGAAAATCAGTATAGCTTAATCAATCTCTCTGTGTTAGATTTGTGCGCTGGCACTGGAAATATCTCATTGGAAATATTATCTCGAGAAGCAGGAAAAGTAATTTCTGTTGATAAGCACCCTATTTCTGTTCGATACATGCATCAACTAAAAAAAGAACTGGAAGTTGGTGAAGAATGGACCATTGTAAAAAATGATGTGCTTAATTATTTGGCTAAATGTTCGGATACTTTTGATATTATTTTTGCTGATCCGCCTTATGACATGACATTTCATGCAGAGATTGTTAAGTTGGCACGCGAAAAAAAAATGTTGAAAAAAGATGGACTTTGTATCATTGAACATGGCAAACAAACTAATTTATCAAATGAATTAGGCTATTTGAATACACGTAATTTTGGAAATGTTTATTTTAGTTTCTTTCAATTTTAAGTTATGAAAAAATCAGCTTGCTTTCCAGGGTCGTTTGACCCATTTACCAAAGGACATGAAGACATAATCCGAAAAGGGTTGGGATTGTTTGATGAAATTGTTATTGCTGTAGGAGTAAACTCAAGCAAAACATATCTATTTTCTTTGGAAAAACGCATTCAACACATACAAAGTTGCTTTAAAAATGAGCCTAAAATTCGGGTAGTTTCCTACCAAAAACTGACCGTAGATTTTTGCTTAGAAGAAGGTTGTAATTACATTCTTCGAGGGTTAAGAGATGTAAAAGACTTCAATTATGAAGTTCCGATCGCCTTAATGAACAGATCTATGAGCAATATTGAAACCGTGTTTTTAATTCCAGACACATCTTATTTTGCGATCAATGCTACAATAATTCGAGAGATTTATAAAAATGGCGGGAAAATTGATAAGTATGTAACCAACTTTGAAGTTCTCGTTTAATAACTATGAAACAGCTCTTAATTCTTCCTTACTTTGTATTATTCTTTTCAATAGTACAAGCACAAAAATTAACCGAAATCAAAGGGTTTGCTCCGGATTATGTTGGTAAAGAAGTAAATCTATCTGAAATTCAAGACTTTCTATCGTTCAGAACCGAGCGCATTGCTAGCGCTATTGTGAAATCCGACAGCACATTTTCTCTAGTTTTCAATATGGAAAGCACTAAAAAGATGTTGTTGAGTTCTGATAACAACAAAAGCTACATTTACATTGAACCCGGTAACACTTATTTTGTTTCCCTTCCAAAGTCAGATAAATATTCAGAATACAACCCAAATGGAAATTTTGTGGAACTCACATTTTATGATTTGCCAAAAACAGATATCAATTACAAAATATTGGAATTAAACAGATGGACTGACGAGTTTGTAGCTACATATTATACAAGAAACAATGCCTCATCACAATACTTTGTTGCAAGATTGGATACATTTAAAACTGCTGCTGAAAAATATTATAAATCGGACACTTTAAATGATTATTTCAACTATTACCGCAAGTTCAGCATTGCTAAGTTAGATGACTTGCGTTTCTTAGGAAACAGAAACCGAATTGAGAAGTATGACTTCTTTATCCGACATACACCTGTAAGAATCCAAAACGAAATGTATATGGATTATGTAAATCACTTTTACAGCAAATTGATGCACAGCATAGACACTAAAACCAACAATGGTGTTTATCTAGGCATAGTGAAATCAAGCCCTACTGCTGTTTACAATGCATTGAGCAATGAATACACCTTACAAAGCAATTATAAACTGCGTGAATTGGTAATGATACAAATGCTTTCTGAATTGTATTACGAAAAAGACTATCCACAAACAAATATTCTAAGCATCCTTGATTCAGTTTCAAATTACGGTTTGTTTCCAGAAACAAGGTTGGTAGCCAAAAATATTTCTTTCAGACTAACAGAATTATCACCTGGTTCAAAAGCGCCAGACTTACATTTGCTTTCAAACGGAAACATGATTGAGTTGAATACAACAGAAAACAAGTATCACTATTTAATTTTTACAGATCCTAAAGGATTAGAGAATGAAAAGCAATTGATGCTTTTAAAAAATACTTATGATAAGTATAAAAATTATGTAAACTTTTTAATGATTACCAAAGAAAGCAATACAACACCTGAAGAATTTGCAAAAATAAAAAATGAATATCCGTGGGAAGTACTTCGCATTGCAGATGAAAACAATATTTTTAAAAATTACAAAGTAAATACGTTTCCTTACTACGTTTTAATAGATCCATTTGGGTACATCGTTCAAGCACCAGCTTTAGGTCCAACGGTAAGAGGCTCAAATGGTACAATTGATCAAACCTTTTTCATGATTGAACGAGCAATGACAAAACAGAAGGAATAACGCTAGCTTACTCCTCTAAATTTGAGTATTTTTGTAAAAAAATACAACGATGCGGTACAACCTTAGTGAAATCACAGAACTAATTCGTGACAGAAGAACGATATATCCTGAGCAATATAGTGATCGCAAAATTCACAAAGAACAAATAGAGCTTTTGCTGAACAATGCCGTTTGGGCTCCATCACATGGCAATACACAACCTTGGAAGTTTGTTGTCTTTCAAGATGATACACTTGAAGACTTAAGTCAAACTCTAGGAAATATATACCTCCAAGAAACTCCAAAAGAGCGTCAAAACGATGTGAAATTAACACGCTTAATTCGCAGACCCAAGCAATCTGGGGCAGTAATCGCTGTGCTGTTAAACAGAGAAGTTGAAGCTACAATCTCTGAAGAAGATGATTTCGCAGCCGTTGCGTGCGCCATTCAAAACATGCATCTAACAGCCACTGCGCAAGGATTAGGTTTATTTTGGTCAACTCCGCATGTTATTCGAAGCAACACATTTAAAGATTATCTAAATCTGGCTCCTTATCAAAGATGTATGGGATTAATCTACTTAGGATATCCGGCGATAGAATGGCCAAAAGGACATCGAAAACCCATTGAATACAAAACTGAATGGAGAAAATAAAGTAGTGTATCAACTAATTTTGTTTCTTTTGCGTTACTCTAATAAATGAATAGTAAATCAATTGTTTTTCTTTGGGTGGTCTTATCACTTTCATTCTCTTCTTTTTCACAAAAAAATAAGAAGAAAAAAAACCGTTTCCCATCTTATTTCGGAATTGTTGCCTCACCAGTAATCCCAAATAGCTTTATTGGAAAAATTCATTCAGTTTTCAAAAATGAAACCGAACAAATGACAGTAGATTTTCACAACAGATGGGGCGTGACTTTTGGAGCAACTGCACGTATTGGGCTCACAAAATTATTTAGCTTAGAAACTGGAATTTCTCAAGTTCGACGAATGTATAATGTAAGCGTTTCTGTACCCGATTCAAGCATTCAAGTTTCTTCAAAATTGGCATTCATTAATTACGATATTCCCCTTAATGGTTTGTTTTATATTCAATTGGCAGAACAATGGTTTATGGACGCCTCTTTAGGAGTTTCCCTTACTCACTTTCCATCGAATGTTCAAGATACCGTGCTCATAGAACCAAAATATTCCATTGCAATGCAAGGTTGGAGAACTGCAAGCACATATTTTGCTGTAAATGCAGGAGTTGGCTTTGAATACCGAACCTTGAAAGCAGGGACTTTTTTCTTGGGACTGGGAGTGAAAGTGCCCGGTAAAGAACCTTTATTTGGAAGAGCTTTGATGAAAACAGTTGGAACGGGTACAACTTTTGAAGCATACAAACCACTAAAAGCAGGTTACTTTACAATTGACTTTAAGTACTTTATTCCTGCTATAAAACTGAATAAAGACAAACAACAGCCAAACCCAAGTTTGATTGAGTGATTTTGAAAATAGACAACTAAAGAACTAATTCTACCTCGTTGAAAACTCGAATTTATTTACTAGGATTCGCTACTCTATTAATGGCTCCACTGGGTTGGTTACTTTGCGGAATGCCTCCACTCTACACATTCTTAGAAGTTCATAGCATTTTTTCTGTTTGGAGTGGACTAGGTTTAGAATACGGACTTTGTTTTGGATTTCTCATGTATGCCATTACAAGTTTTGACGATGGCAAAAAAAGTTTTTCCAAACAATTGCAATTGATTCAATCTCTGCGCTTAAATACTTTAGACATTTTGTTTTTGTCACTTTGTGCCGGAATTGGTGAAGAAATCCTCTTTCGGGTTGCCTTGCAGCAGTGGATTCCACCCTTGTTGGCTTCATTTATTTTTGTTGCAATTCACGGATATATCATTCCAACTGATTGGTCAACTACGAAGTTTGGGCTGTTGGTCTTTCTATTTATTAGCGTTCTAGGATTTGCTATATCTTCTGCACAAGGATTGTGGTTTTGTATTTTTGCCCATGCCGGTTATGATTTTGTGCTCTTTCATTTTTGGAGTAAATATCAGGGCTCAACATAAATAATCAATCTATTTGTTTTTTGGCTAAGAACACACATCGGAAATACGATTGTCGGGTCTGCTTTTACAACTTCTAAAAACCTTAATTCGCAAAAAGATTCCGGAACCTGCAACAATGGACCAGCGTAGTAAAGATTCAAATTTCGTAACCCTTTCAAATAGTGAATAGAATCGGGTAAAGTTGAGAGTGTATTAAAACTTAAATCCAAGTAGTTTAAATTACTCAAATCAGCTAACAACGTAGGCAACACGGTTAAAGCGTTACGACTTAAATCAAGATATTCAAGTTTTTCCAGAAGTGAAATAGAATCAGAAATGTAGCTAATTCGGTTTGAGTTAATTTGAATGCGTTCCAGTTTTTTAAGCCGACAGATACAATCCGGTATTGAATCAATTTGATTGTGTTGCAAGCTAAGAACCTTCAAATTTGACAAGAAACAAATTTCTTTAGGAAAAGAAGTGAAATCGTTTTTTCCTAAATAGAGTACCTCAAGGTTTTTCAAGGATTTTATTTCAGACTCAATTGAAGATATTTTATTATTGAATAAAGACAATGAAATGATAGAAGAATCAAAATAAATCTCATACGGAATTTCGGTTAATCTTTTGTTGTTAAAGCTTGCCACAGCATCACCTGATTTTACAGAAGAAAGTACTGAACAAGAATAACATCCAGCAATCAAATAAAAAAATATAAAGAAATGTTTCAAATTCATCACCTTGAATCTAACCTTCACACCAAAGTAATGAAAACAAATTTACATGCGCAATAGACTATGAAAGCGGAAATGAAACAACCGTTTTTGATCCTTCAGAGCCGTCAAACTGAATATTTCCGTTGATGTGTTCGGCCATGTCTCGCATTATCTTAAATCCTTTTGATTCATTCAGGGTTTTGTGGTTGTAACCTTTTCCATTATCAAAAATATGCAATTCCCCTTTCGCAGCATTTGTTTTAAAATCTACACGAATTACTCCAATGTCCTTTTCATTAAACCCGTGTTTTAATGAATTCATGACAGCTTCATTTACGATTACTCCTAAACATACAGCCAAAGTACTGCTTATTTTAGCACTCTCACTACTCACTATGAGCTGCAAATTATCCGCTTTTCCAAGAGAGAGGTTTTTGATGCTGTTTCCTAATCTGTTCATATAATTTTTTATTGAAACACGCACTTCTTGATCTCCATCAGAAAGCAATTCATGCAACAGAGAAACTGTATCAATTCTACTTACAGAATCTCTTAACACATCCACCTGATTCACATCTCCAGCATCTTTTACTTGCAGTTCAATCAAACGCTTTATTATTTCTAAATTGCCTACTATACGATGATTCATTTCATGGCACATACTTTTTTGTTTGTGCATGAAAAGTTCTAATTCTTGTTGCATTTTTTTTCGATTGTGCGTTTCGTATGCAAGTGAAATGAATTGCGCTATAATCAACCCGAATTTCTGGTCTTCTAAACTCCAATGCCTTGGTTCTTTGACCTGTTCGAAACATACGACCCCAATTATCTTTCCTTCTGAACGAATTGGAACATCCATCAATGAAACAATTTTATTCGGAATTAAATAACTGTCTTTCAATTCAGATGTTTCGGCAAGTTTTTGGGCATTTGTTGCGATGATTATTCTTCGGCTTTCAAATAAATCGAAATATTTAGGTTTTTCGATAACTGTCAAAGGATCGGGGATAAATACTGAATTTTCTCTTGAGTCAAAATTCCCAACCGGCTCCAACAGTGTTCTATCCTTTGAAAAGAACCAAGCATTTACACGCGTAGTATTTACGGCCCTACATGAAAGTTTCAGTATTTCATTTATAGCATCGTTTATCTTTCCTTCTCTAATTTTAGGTGAACGTGATAAGTACTCAATCGTCAATGCTTTGCGGATATTTATTCTTCGCTTTCGTTCTATAAGTGTAACATCTACAACACTTCCAAGCACAAGGAACTCATTTTTCGATAAACTCCAAGCGGCTAAACGCAGTCGAGATGGAAATGGAGTCCCCTTGCGCAATAACAACACGCGCACGTCAATATATTTGCTGGTATTGATGTTGCGAATATCTGTTTTTAAGGTACCATCCGTATCTATTACATAATCATAAATGGTGGCTTTTTCAGGCAGCGTTTCACCTAATAATTTGTGTAAATCATGAGATGCATGGAGAATTTCTCCGGATTGATTAAATATCACCAATCCTTCGTCCATTCCCGATATGAGCTGTTTTATTGTGGAGAGAAGTGCTTGACTCATAAGCGTAATAAGCGTTTAGGTTACATACTAATAAATTTAGTAAACATTAGTTTAGTTTAGCAATAAAATGAACAAATTAAAACTTTCAACTATCATTTTCAATCACACGTAAAAAATTTGCAAAAAAAAATGTAATTTTTCAATACTATGCTTGCATAATAAATTATTAATTACTAGATTAGTGAACTAAATGTAAAACTGAAAAAAAATAATATATGGCACAAGCAATAAAGGGTGGAGAATTTATCATCCGAGACGTAATGCACACTGAAGTATTCTCGCCAGAGGAATGGTCTGAAGAACAACGAATGATTGCACAAATGTGTGATGACTTTATTCAGCAAGAAATAACTCCAATTTTAGATAGAATCGACAAAATGGAAGATGGACTTATGCCTTCGTTGATTGACAAAGTTGGAGAACTGGGGCTTTTAAGTCTTTCTATTCCTGAAGAATTAGGAGGAATGGGAGTTGATTTTAAAACTTCGCTTTTAGCAACCGAGCGTTTGGGTACAGGGCATTCATTTTCTGTAGCCTATGGTGCTCATACAGGTATCGGTACTTTACCACTTTTATATTATGGAACAAAAGAGCAGAAAGCAAAGTACATCCCTAAACTTGCAACCGGCAAATGGAAAGCTTCGTATTGCCTCACTGAACCTAGTGCTGGATCAGACGCGAACTCTGGAAAAACAAAAGCCATTTTAACTCCTGATGGCAAGCATTACGTTCTAAACGGACAAAAAATGTGGATTACCAATGCAGGTTTCGCAAATTTGTTAACCGTATTTGCAAAGATTGATGACGATAAAAATCTTTCAGCCTTTTTAGTTGAAGCAGATTCAGAAGGGATTACGCTAAACCCTGAAGAGCATAAAATGGGTATCAAAGGCTCTTCTACGCGCCAAGTTTTCTTTAACAATGTCAAAGTACCTGTAGAAAACATGCTTTCTGAACGAGAAAATGGGTTCAAAATAGCTTTGAATATCTTAAACATTGGTAGAATCAAATTGGCAGCCGGAGTATTAGGAGGTTCAAAACAGACCATTACAGACTCAATTAAGTATGCAAATGAACGCGAACAGTTTGGAAGAGTGATTTCAAAATACGGTGCTATTCGTTTCAAATTGGCAGAGCAAGCAATTCGTACTTATGTAGTGGAATCTGCAATTTACAGAGCAGGACAAAACATCGATGATGCCATCAAAGCATACATAGCAGAAGGGTTAAACAAAGGACAAGCTACATTAAAAGGCATCGAACAATTTGCACCTGAATGTGCCATCCTTAAAGTTGCAGGGTCGGAATGCTTGGATTATGTGGCAGATGAAGGAGTACAAATATTTGGTGGAATGGGTTATTCTGCTGAATCTTCTGTTGAAAGAGCATATCGCGATTCAAGAATCAATAGAATTTTTGAAGGAACAAATGAAATCAATCGCTTATTAATCGTTGACATGCTGTTAAGACGAGCTTTAAAAGGCGAATTGGATTTAATGGGACCTGCTATGAAAGTTGCTTCTGAATTGATGAGTATTCCAGATTTCAAAGAATTGGATTCGCATCCACTTGCTGCTGAAAGACAAGCCTTAGCTGGCTTCAAAAAAGTAATTCTGATGGTGGCTGGGTCAGCTGTTCAAAAATTGATGCAAACGCTTTCAAAAGAAGAAGAAATTTTGATGAATATTGCGGATATTGGCATTCAAATATATCAAGCAGAATCTGTATTGTTGCGTGTAGAAAAGTTGATTGCTTCTAAAGGAGAAAAAGATGCT
>JBDHXR010000067.1:0-15422 GCA_039810825.1 Fluviicola sp. | reverse complement strand
AATCATTAAGAAGACAAGTGAAGGCAATAAATGCTCATGCTGAAAAAGGGACGTATTTCTTTGATTATGGAAATGCCTTTTTACTAGAAGCTTCTCGTGCAAAAGCGGATGTAATGGCTAAAAACGGAATCGACTTTCGTTACCCTTCTTACGTACAAGACATCATGGGACCTATGTGTTTTGATTATGGATTTGGTCCTTTTAGATGGGTTTGCACATCGGGCAAATCAACCGATTTAGAGTACACAGATGAGTTGGCAAAAAGTGTATTAGAACGAATGATTCTAGAGTCGCCTATTGAAATTCAGCAACAAATGAAAGATAACATTCAATGGATTGTTGGGGCGCAAGAAAATAAATTGGTAGTTGGTTCACAAGCCCGAATTTTGTATGCAGATGCTCAAGGTCGAATCGAAATCGCTAAAGCGTTTAATAAGGCGATAAAAGAAGGTAAAATAGGACCTGTTGTGTTAGGAAGAGACCATCATGATGTATCAGGAACGGATTCTCCTTTCAGAGAAACATCAAATATCTATGACGGTTCAAGATTTACTGCCGATATGGCTATACAAAATGTAATAGGTGACAGTTTTAGAGGTGCAACCTGGGTTTCTATTCACAATGGTGGTGGAGTAGGTTGGGGAGAAGTAATAAATGGAGGCTTTGGAATGCTATTAGACGGTTCAAGTGATTCGGATAGAAGACTTCAAAGCATGCTCTTCTGGGATGTAAATAACGGTATTTCTAGAAGATCGTGGGCGAGAAATAAAGAAGCTGTATTTGCAATAAAAAGAGCAATGGAACAAGAGCCACTTTTGAAGGTAACTCTACCTGAGAATGTGGATGAAGAAATTTTAGGAAACTTGTTTTAAGGCGTTATTTTACCTTTATTTCCACACGCCGATTTGCTTGTTCTTCTGATGGTAGTGTTGCTTTGGGGTAAACAGGCACTGTATTTCCATACCCAACAGTGGTAAGTCTATTTTTATCAATCCCACTTTCAACCAAGTAATTGTAGATTCTTTTTGCCCTTGCTTCAGACAATCGCTGACCATCCATTGTGTTTATAGGATTGTTTGAATGTACATGTCCTTGAATTTCAATTTTCACATATGCATTTAACGCTAAAAAGTTTTTCAAGCGCACCAGTTTTGGCAAGGCAGTTTTTAGGAATTCTGAAGAGCCCGGGTAAAACTCAATTTGATCTATTTTCTGACTTTTCCCATTCCCTAATGGTTCTAGCCATATAACAATTTCATTTTCAGTATTAAACGTAACAGGTTCGTCTCTATCTACGAAGAAATATCCTTCTGCATCTACTTCTATGTGAATTTTACCTGAACGTTCTAGCGGGAATTTAAAGTCTGATCCATTGTAAACAGCATTCAATGATTTCATCCCTTGTATCGTTACATTTGCTATTACCGGGTTGCCTGTTTCTTGATCTCTTAGAGTGAGTGTTAATCCCAATTGAAATTCATCTTCACGTAAATCAATAAATTTCCCTTTGCTAGATAACTCTCTAAAATTACTGTCAAAAGTTTCAAAATTTGTTGTGAATGTGATAAAATCAGTTTTTTTAGCTTCTGTGAATAAGCCAATAATGACCTGTTGACCAGCCTTTAAATTTAATGGAAATAAAAAATTTGGAGTGAGCACTAAATTTAATCCTACTTGATTGCTAGGTGTAGAAATATTACGTGTTACATCCGCTCTTCCATTTATTATCTCATTACAAATACCACTACTGTCTGATTGAAAAACAACCAATTGCAGTTTTGATTCAGACTTTACATTGATGCTTAACCTTCCATTTGCGCTTGCTGTATATAGGCAATAAATAGCATTTGATGCATTTATTTTAGAAAGTTCTTTATAGCTGGAAAGTTCTTTTACGCTGCCACCTTTTCCTGTAAACTGCAGAGTGTATTCGCCAGATTCAGACATAGTAATAGCTCCTGAACAATCGGATATGGATTTGCTATTCTCTTGTTGACTATAGGCGACAATGGATAGCAATAGAAAGAAGTAGGAGAGCAGACTTTTTCTCATTGCATTGCAAAAATAGCACGAATCCTTGAAACTTAGTAATTTACGGCGAAATTTTATTTTTTATCCTTGATCTTTAGTTGACCTTGTAGTGCTGTTCTCATGTATAAATCATTGTTTGTAATAGTAATTTCTTTAACTCCAATATCATGTACTTTACCTTTTAGTTCGTAATCGCCGAAAGACTTGTAAAGGTTTGTTTCAATTTGATTTTTGATAAAGTTAAGATCTTCGTTCATGTCTCTTGTACAAACCTTTGAAAGTTCAGAGTAGATGCGCTTGTCGAATAACCATTTGGCCGTTTTTAATAGCGTACTTTTAGTCTCAAGGTCATACGTAAGGTTTTCTAATGAAAATTTTTTGGTCTCGTTGTTAAATGTTGGGGTTCCTGTTAAATATAAAATCCCGTTTTTGGACCCTGTAAATTCTATTGCGATTAGAATGTTGTTTGCTGAAAGTCCTTCTAAAGTTACTTTTTCAAATTGAAAAGTCTTTCCAGCTGTTTCTATTTTATGCCCCTTAATTTGATTTGTAAAAATTGCAGATAAAGAGTCACAATTCAATTGAATGTCTGTGTATATTTCAAATGTATCCTTATGAGCTTTTGAAAGGATGTTCAGTTTTGGAAGAGGTGTTTCTGATGAATTCTGATTACTATTAATTGCAGTTGAACAATCAAGTATTATTGAAGTTTGCAACTTGTTGTATTTAAAAGTAGGTTTTACAAGTGAAATTGATTTTGGGTTTATGTGCAAATATCCTATATATGGAATTTGCATACTTTGAGATAAACTTTTCCAGATTTCTTTGGCTTGTTGCTCAAATGAAATTTGACTTAACTGTTTGTCTAACTCTTTGCATTGAGATTCAATGGTTCTTTTTATTTGTTTCATTACTTCACCCGTTGCGTCAAAATGAAATACGGTTACTTCACATGGGTTTAATGGTTTAAGCTCATCAATAATGGTATTCGATTCTACCCCGTAATTGGAATTTAAGTTAATATCAGTACTTAATGCTATTTTCACACTGGGTTTTTTTTCACCAATTCCACAAGAAAATGGAATAATAGGTGTAATGCAAGTGGGTTCACCAAAAATACTTGTACAGCCTGCACAATAATTCATTTTAATCCAATATGAACCGTATAATTCTGATAGAAGTTTATTGTTTCTTGTGTTAATTTCAAATGAATCTTTGGAAAACTCAAATACATATCTTACTCCTGAACAAGGGGTATCCGCACCTTTTGTTAGTTTAGGAATTTTTTGATTGGCTTGTTTAAAATAGTTGTCTAATTTTATTTCAACAGGTACAATAATTCTATTTTCAGCGGTTTTTTTATCAAGTTTATCAGATAACTCTTGTACCTGTGGTTTAACAGGTTCAATTGTCTTACAAGCACTAAATAGAATAGTTGCTATTGTGAAAATGATAAAGTTTATACGAATTTTCATTTTTGTTTTTTAAAACACAAAATTAATAGTAACTTGGAACAATGAAAAATCTACTGATCTTGATTTTGCTTTTTACAATATACTCTTGTAAAAGCGAACGTACATGTACATGCTCAGATGGGCAAGTTGTTAAAGTTTCTGCAACAAAAAGTGAATTTAAGTCAATGTGCAATAAACTTTCTGATTCGTTGGTTTCTTGCCAGTAGTTTTGTTATTTTTGTAATTTAACTTAATTAATATATATGAAAAAAGTATTTTTATTTTTAGTTATTGCTGCAGTAGCAGGTTTAACATCTTGCAAAAAAAATTGGGCTTGTGAATGCGGTAGCGGATCTTCATTTTACTCTGAAACAGAAGGTTACAATGACTTGACTAAAAAGCAAGCAAAACAAAAATGTGAAGGCGATGTAAGTATTGGTTTAATCAAAGTAGATGGCGACAACGATTGCATTGCTAAACCAAGATAATTTTTAAAAATTTCACAGAACATATATAAATGTTTTTATATTTGCTCTTTATTATTTAATCTATAAATCAAATTTTATGAAAAAAGTATTATTATTTGTTGCTGTAGTTGCAGTCGCAGGTTTAACATCTTGTAAAAAAGATTGGGCATGTGAGTGCACATACTCTGGGGTAACAACTTCAACTACTGAAGGTTATAGCAAGTTGTCTAAGAAAGATGCTGAGGCTAAATGTGAAGGAAAGGTGACTGTTGGGTTAGTTACTGTTAATCCAGGATCAAACTGCACTTTGAGGGCTAAATAAGATTCTCCAAAGAATTATTAAATACCGTATCAATTGATGCGGTATTTTTTTTGTTGGATAAATTCTAAAAAGAAATGCCTTGATAATTATTTATCAAGGCATTTCTTTTTAACATGCTTTTTGACCTGAAAAGAATTAGATACTGTCAATAATCTTATTCAATATTGTGCTTGGGCGCATTGCTTTTGTCGTTAATTCTTGGTTTGGTTTGTAGTATCCACCAATATTCACTTTATGACCTTGAGCAGCAATCAATTCATCATTAATCTTTTGTTCGTTAGTAGTTAATGCTTCCGCAATTGGAGTAAAAGTAGCTTTTAATTTGGTATCATTTGTTTGCGCGGCTAAAGCTTGTGTCCAATAGAGCGTTAAGAAAAAGTGACTTCCTCGGTTGTCAATTTGCCCTACTTTTCTAGCAGGACTTTTATCATTTTCCAAGAATTTTTCCGTTGCGGCATCCAGCGTTTCAGCCAATACTTTTGCTTTAGAATTTCCTGTAGTGTTGGACATGTGCTCAAATGATACAGCAAGTGCTAAAAACTCACCCAATGAATCCCATCTTAAATAACCTTCTTCCAAAAATTGTTCAACGTGTTTTGGTGCAGAGCCTCCAGCTCCTGTTTCAAACAACCCACCTCCATTCATTAATGGAACGATAGAAAGCATCTTTGCAGAAGTACCAACTTCTAATATTGGAAATAAATCTGTCAAGTAATCTCTCATTACATTGCCAGTAACAGAAATGGTGTCTAATCCTTTCACAATTCTTTCCATCGTAAATTGAATAGCATCATCTAATTTCAATATGCGGATATCTAAGCCATTTAAGTCGTGTTCTTTCAAGTATTTTTCTACTTTTTGAATCAATTGTGCATCATGAGGTCTGTTTTTATCTAACCAAAATACTGCAGGTGTATTGGATAAGCGAGCACGTGTTACAGCTAACTTCACCCAATTTTTAATTGGAGCATCTTTTACTTGACACATTCTCCAGATATCACCCTCCTCAACATTATTTTGCAGCAAGATAGTTCCATCTTGATCCACAACTTTTACTGTTCCATCAGCAGGTATTTCAAAAGTTTTATCATGAGAACCATATTCTTCAGCAGCTTGCGCCATCAATCCTACATTTGGAACTGAGCCCATTGTTTCAGGATTGAATGCCCCATTTTTTTTGCAAAAATCAATCATTACTTGATACATCGTTGCATAACTACTATCTGGAATAACAGCCTTTGTGTCTCTTGATTTTCCTTCAGCATCCCACATTTGTCCTGAATTACGAATCATTGCCGGCATAGAAGCATCAACTATTACATCACTTGGAACATGTAGGTTCGTGATTCCTTTGTCTGAATTTACCATAGCAACAGCAGGACCATTTTCATAACATGCTTTTATCTCAGCTTCAATTGCAGATTTTTGATCTGACGGTAAAGTTTCGATTTTTGAAAGCAAGTCTCCAAAACCATTTTTAACATCTACACCAATTTGTTTTAAGAGGTCGCCGTATTTTTCAAAAACGGGTTTAAAGAATGTTTTAACAGCATAAGAAAACATAATTGGATCAGATACTTTCATCATCGTTGCCTTTAAATGCAAAGAGAACAAGACGTTTTTAGCTTTAGCATCTGCTACTTGTTCTTCGAAAAAGGCTATTAATTTTTTTTTGCTCATGAATGTTGCATCAATAACTTCATTCAACTGAATAGGAGCATCTGCTTTTAATGTTTTAGTATTTCCATCTTTAGAAGTGAACTCGATTTTGTATGTACCTGCTTTTGCAACTGTTGTTGAAACTTCATTGTGAAAGAAGTCACCATCTTTCATGTTTGCCACGTGCGACTTTGAATCTGCTGACCATTTCCCCATTGAATGAGGATGTTTTTTAGCATAGTTTTTCACTGCTTTCGGCGCTCTACGGTCAGAGTTTCCTTCACGCAAAACAGGGTTTACGGCACTTCCTTTTATTTTGTCGTATTTTGCTTTCGCTTTTGTTTCCTTATCATTTGTTGGGCTCTCTGAATAATTTGGAACCTTGAACCCAAGAGTTTGCAATTCTGCTATTGCAGCTTTTAATTGCGGAATGGAAGCAGAAATATTTGGTAGTTTTATGATGTTAGCTTCAGGTGAAGTCGCTAATTTCCCGAGCTCAGCAAGATCATCATTGATACGTTGTTCTGGAGAAAGATACTCAGGAAAAGTTGCTAGAATTCTCCCTGCCAAAGAGATATCTCTTGATTCTATATTGATACCGGCTGTTTTCGCAAAAGCTTTTACAATTGGTAAAAAAGAATATGTAGCCAAAGCGGGTGCTTCATCAGTGAGTGTGTATAAAATGGTGTTTTTAGATTCTGCCATAATTTATTTTTTTCATCATTAGTTGTCAAAGCTAAGTGCTTGACGGGAAGCAAATGTACTATTTCACCCCGTGAATGTCAATACTTTTGAGTTTAAAAGTTTGTTTTTTTTCAAACTATTTCTGCTCTAAATATGTCATCATTTTTGTTAATGCTAATTTTCGATGACTCAATTGATTTTTTTCATCAGATGTTAATTCTGCAAATGTTTTGGTAAAGCCATTTGGTTGGAATATTGGGTCGTATCCAAAGCCATTTGTTCCTTTGCAATCTTGAGTTATTTTGCCTTCAACTTTTCCACTGAAAACATGAATTTCTCCATGAATGTATAGAGCAATCACCGTTTCAAAATAAGCTTCTCTGTTGCTTTTTCCTTGTAATTTTTTTAATACCAATTCAATGTTGTCCTTGGTATTCTTTTTATCACCAGCATATCTTGCTGAATAAACTCCAGGCTCACCATTTAGTGTAGAAATACACAAGCCTGTATCGTCTGCAAAACAAGGGATGTCCAATTTTTGACTTAAAAACGTAGCTTTTTGAATGGCATTTCCTTCAATTGTAGTTGACGTTTCAGGAATTTCTTCTGTAAAGCCGATATCACTCAAAGAAATCAACTCATACTTACATGGTATGATTGAACGAATTTCTTCGATTTTGTGTTGGTTTGATGAAGCAAAAAGAAGTTTAATCATGCAACAGTTTATTTAGATTCTTCACTCAAAGTTTTTAAATTGTCTAAACATTCTGAAAAATGTTTTCGCATGTATTCCAATCGAGCATTAGTTACATCGATTTCCACTTCCAATTCTGTCATGTCTTTACTAATTTCCATCAGTCTGTATAATTCAAAACATCCGGTCCATCTTTTTGTTTTATCATCCAATTCTTGTTCCTTGAAATTCACAACTTTTCCGATGTGTTTAAAAATGATTAAGTCGTTTGGTTTTAATAAATGAACATCGCTGTATAGTCCATAGCCTTTTGGGGTTAAAAAATGAACCCGACCATTTTTCTTGATCGTTCCTTCGTAATGAGAACCTTCAAATAGGGGTTGAGACCAAATTTTAAAACTTTCTTTTTCCCATAATTTTTTCCAAACTGTTTCTTTTGAAGCATTGATGTTGATTGAAAAATGAAGTTTCTCTATCAAATACAGATAATTTCTGAGATAGACGTGTACAATTCTATCCCATCCTTCTTGTAGTTTTTGTTCAGACATTGATTCACCGCCATCTTCGAATGCTTCAATTCCACTATGTGTTATCTCGAGTTTTGAATGTGTTTCATCTAGTTTTGTCAAATTCCATGAAACTTGGGTTGTTCCTTTTGATTCTTCAGGTAATTCCCACGTATGAATAAATTTCTTTTCTTTTTCGCAGGCAATTACTGTACATCTGTGTTTGTGTGTTTTCGACCTGTCATAAAACTCAAAAGAATCATTGGGTTCTGTGCTGAAGTGTGGAACTTCAAAATACCATTTTTTAAAATTTGAAGCATTTGTGATAGCCTCCCATAAATCTCTTACAGGTACATCATATACCATTTCAGAAGTAATTGTTTTTTTCATCAGTTCAAGTTTTTTTGGTTGTTTATCCAGTAGTCATACCACATCATAAAAGAAAGAAGATACCAAATTTTTGTACCGTATTCTTTTTTGCCATTTAGAAAATCATTTTTCAATTTAATGATTTCTTGTGTGTTAAACAAGTTTGTTTCATCAATAATTTTTTCTGAAAGATAATGCTCAACAATTTCTCTCAAATCTTTTTTTAACCAATCTTCAATTGGAATTGCAAACCCCATTTTGGGTCTATCCATTTTTTCTTTTGGCAGATATTGATGCGTTATTTCTTTCAATAGCCATTTTTTTTCACCGTTCCTATATTTATAGTTGTCAGGTAATTGTGCTACAAATTCAATAATTCGGTGGTCGAGTAGAGGTTCTCTGCTTTCAAGCGCAACAGACATTGATGCACGGTCAACTTTTTGCAAAATATCGTCTACTAAATAGGTTTGATAGTCGATTGCTTGTAAGTATGAGAGCATTGAGTAGTTCATCAATTCTTTGCTGTTGTATTTTGTTGTGAAGGGTTCAATAGTTGTTTTGCAAATTTTTTGCAATTGTTGGTCATTAAAAAGCTGACTTAAGCTTAGCATTACATTTTGGTCTGAGTAATTTTTCAACACAGATTTTACTTTTTCATAACGTTGCGCAAAATTGTATTTATGCTTTAACACAGGAATGTTATTCGCTGGAACAATATCCATCAAGCTAGTAGTTGCTTTTCGAAGAAATGCCGGTATTTTATTTATTTTTTGATTGTATTTCAAAATCATTTCATATCTGTTGTATCCTGCAAAAACTTCATCGCCACCATCGGCACTCAATGCCACAGTAACATGATTTTTTGCTGCTTTTGCTACTAAAGTAGTTGGTATGGCACTTGAATCGGCAAAGGGCTCGTCGTAATAAAAAGGTAGTGTAGGAATAATTTGCAAAGCTTCAGCTTGTGTGCATTCAATTTCTGTATGGTTTGTCCCTAAAAGCGTTGCAGTTTCTCTTGCAAATGTTGCTTCATTTAGACCGATGTCTGGCACAGAAATGGTAAATGTTTTTAATGGGGTAGAAAGTTCTTTTTGAAGCAATGCAGTAACGCAAGCACTATCATAGCCACCACTCAGAAATACGCCAACTGGCACATCGGAAACCATTCTGTAGTTACAAGCTGAAAGCAGTATATCTTCCGTTTTTCTCTTTACGTCTTCAATCGAGATATCTAATTTAGGTTTGTTGTAATGATCATACACATTCCAGTAGGCTGTTTCTCGAAAGTCCCATTTCGAAACGGAGGATTTGATGTAATGACCAGGGTTTATTTTATAGCAGTTTTCGAAAATACAATGAGGCGTAGGCACCGATCCATACTGCAAAAATGCATGTACTGCTTTTACTGAAAGTTCTTTTTTGAAACTTGGGTGTTTATGAAAAGCTTTTAATTCAGAGGCAAATAAGAACGTTTGACTTTCTAAATAGTAAAAAAGAGGTTTTATCCCTGTTCTGTCACGAGCTATAAAAAACTCTTCGGTTTCTTTGTTGTAGATAAAAAAAGCAAACATGCCTATAAGTCGAGACAAACATTTTTCTCCCCATTCTGAATATGCATGCAACAATACTTCTGTGTCAGAATCGGAACTAAATGCATGACCTAGTTTTTCCAAGTCTGTTTTTAACTCTTTGTAGTTGTATATTTCCCCATTAAATACAATTGAGAATTGGTTCCAAATCATGGGTTGTGCCCCCAATTCAGTAAGCTCAATAATGGAAAGCCTTCTGTGGCCTAATCCAATTTGTTTATTGTCTGTTTCAAATATCTTTAAGCCAAAGCCATCTGGACCTCGGTGAGACAAAGAATGAGTCATTTCAGCAAGAATATCTTGAGAAAATTCACTTTTATTTGAAATAAATCCAGCAATTCCACACATAGTAATCAGCCTTTCTTTTCAAAGAAGGGTAATTTGCAAATTTAGAGAAAAATCAACGATATATGTGCTTGTTTCTAAAGTAATTGTTGAAACCGTTGAGATTCAATAACTTTTTTGATGCCATTTTCTATGGATGTAAATTCTTTTCCTAGTAGAGTTAGCATTTTAGTTACATCAGGTTGTCTGCGCGTCATATCACCGTCTTCTAATGGAGGAAGATGAATGATTTTTGATTTTGAATTTGTAAGCGATATTATTGTTTTTGCTAAATCCAAAATTGAGGTTATTTTTGAGTTACCAATATTTACAACATCGTTGCAAAATTGATTTTTGAATAGGGCATTTTTCGTAGCTTCTATATTATCATCAATAAAACAAAAAGTACGTGTTTGCATGCCGTCACCATAGATTGTAATGTCTTCACCTTTTAGTGCTGCCTGAATGAATTTTGTCATCACAAAATCTTCACTTTGCTTCGGGCCAAATGTATTGAAAAACCTGAAAATTGTATATTCTAATCCATATTCCTGATGGTAAGAACGGAAGTAGGATTCGCCTACATTTTTTACTACTGCATAAGGCAATCTTGAATTTAAGGGTGTTGTAGTTTCATGTTGAGGTAAATGTACCGGTTCTCCGTATACTTCTGACGATGAAGAGTAAAATACACGTTTCACTCCAGTTCTTTTAGACAAGTCCAATATGTTTTTGATACCTTGAATGTCATCTAAAACAATGATTGGATGATTCAATGTTCGTTTCACTCCAACAACTGCAGCATAGTGAAAAACATAGTCAAAATGGTATAAACTAAAAAGTGGAGAAATGTCTTCCAAATTGTTTACATCACCGTGAAAGAATTTACAATTTTCATGTTGTGGAATATTGTCTTTGTTTCCTGTAAGAAAATTATCGATTAGAACGACATAGTTGGATGGGTCTTTCAACAGTGAATCTGCTAAAGAAGATGGAATAAAGCCGGCACCGCCTGTGATCAAAATAAATGTTTTCGATTTTATTGTTGTCATTTCTTAAATAATAGTTTATACGCATTATGCACAAATCGTATCGTTTTATACGAATTTGGAAAGTTGTAGTATTTGGTAGGGTGACTGGCTAGAAATTCTTCAAACGCTGATAATGAAAAATCCATTTTTTCACAAATGTATGCTTTCTCTTCATCAACATTGAATTCAAATTGCAATTCTTTTGATAAAATTTCTAAAGCATCTTTCCGAGTTTTTTGTCCACTGCAAATTTGAGAAGATAAAGTTGAACGGCGAAAATCTATTCCAAATTTTGTAGGAACAACGTATGTTTGCCAAAATCGTGTAAATCTGGATTCATGATGTTTGTTCGACGGAAACACAAGGTTCATCTCAGCTTCAAGTGTTGATTTTGCTTCGTCTTTGTTGTAGTGGATTAAATTGAGCGGGTAGTATGTCTTTATTCCCAAAATCATTTTGTAATAAAACTCTTTATAAATACTGAATGTTGGAATTTTTTTTGGGTTTAGAGAGCAATATTTTGAGATGATGTGCTTATATAGTCGATTGTCTTTATACGGATGATATCCCCAATCAAGAGGCAGAATGCCTTCAGAAGCATAATTTCCACCTGACAAAATAGCCTTTACGCCGTGTTTTTTTGCAGTTTGATGGAGCAATGCAGGTATTGAAACATCAAAGGCTAATTCCAAATCCAAAATGCCGCTCTTCAAAAAAGCGATTTGTACTTCCCTGTATTCAATTTGGTCTAATTTTATAATATTTAAGTCAAACCCAAAAGCTTTAGCTATTTTTTGATAGTTGTTTATCGCATCTTCGGTATTCCAACCATTATCTATATGAATAAGCAAGGGCGACAAACCGTATTTTTTTGCCAAATATGTTGTGTAACAACTATCTATTCCGCCACTTAGGCCAATTATGCAATTGTATTTTGAAGTTTGATGTTTTTGTTTCAGCATTTTTGCAAATTCTTCAAATTGTGTTTCATCAGTGGGGATAATGTTTGCAGTTTTTTGATAGTTTATCAGACACTCTGTGCAAAGATTGCAAATTCCATAGGTGTTAAAAACAATGTTTGGATCACTTGTGTCCATTACACACCGCATACATTGTTGGTAGTTTCTTTTTTTCAAAACTAAATTATCAGTTAAAAATCTTAATGTTCACAATAATAAGGCTAATTCGGGGAAGTTTTTTTGACATTAACAACTAATTATCAAACTACGAACTTAAGTGTATATTCTCCATTTTCTAGTTAATATTTTGATCCCTTTTCTGATTTGCCAATTTTTCACTGTTGATTTTTAATCTGAAAGTATTATTCCTGTACCTTTGTGTCATGTTAGAAGAAATTATTCAAAACGCACTAAACGAAGATATAGGTGATGGTGATCATTCATCATTGGCTTGTATTCCAGCTTACGCTACGGGAACTGCTAAATTACTTGTAAAAGACAGCGGAGTAATAGCTGGTGTAGAATTGGCAAGAAAAGTTTGTCAGATGGTTGACTCGTCTCTTGATTTTGAAGAATTGATTTGTGATGGTTCATTGGTAAAACCTGGTGACATTGTGTTTTTAGTACATGGGAGCTCTCGTTCTATTTTAGCCGCTGAAAGAACATTGCTAAATTTCATGCAACGTATGTCTGGAATAGCAACTCAAACAAAGCAATATGTTGATATTCTTCAAGGAGGAAAAACACGGTTGTTAGACACAAGAAAAACCACTCCGGGCATTCGTTTTGTTGAAAAGTGGGCGGTAAGAATTGGCGGCGGAGCAAATCACCGTTTTGCACTGTATGATATGATTATGCTAAAAGATAATCATATAGATTATTCAGGTGGAATTACTCAGGCTATACAACGTACAAATGAGTATTTAAAATTGACGGGAAAAGACTTGAAAATTGAAATTGAAGTTCGAAACCTTAATGAGTTGGATGAGGTGTTAGCCATTGGTTCAGTAAACCGAATCATGTTGGATAATTTTACTCCGGAAAACATTTCAATTGCACTTGCCAAAATCAATGGCCGATTTGAAACTGAAGCTTCAGGAGGGATTACCAAAGATACGTTGCTGAGTTATGCAAAAACTGGCGTCGATTTTATTTCAGTAGGAGCTTTGACGCATAGTTACAAAAGTCTTGACCTCAGCTTGAAAGCAACGTTTAATCAATAGAAATTATTATTGTGTCATACTTACGTTAGTCCAATAATTCGTCATCAGGTTTGTTGGTGTCTGATCGAAATGGATTGTAAAAAGTAGAAAGAATTGCTATTGCTAAACTTATGTAAATAAGATAATTGGCATACGGTTGATGAAGCGTTTTGAAAATCAATCCTAGGTACACACCCAAATTACCTAACCAATATAAAAAGGAATTGTCTTCTTTTTTTTGAATGTACCTAGCTAGATTTAACAATATACCGAATGCTCCTAGTATATAAAACAAATATCGCAGTAGTGTTTCAATGCCATAAATATTTCTTGTTAACAATAATAAAGCACAAATTCCACCTACAATATAGCAAGTTAGAGATATTGATTTTAAAGTACGCTCACTCATTTTCAGCCAAACTTAGAGGTATAAAACGCTCATTTTGTTCTTCAAGAAAAGCATCTTGCCTATGGTGTCCTTTTTCAGAAAAGATTATTTTTTGACACTTAGGCAAGCTTTCAAAAATGCGTCTTATTGCTTGATATGCTGGTATTTCTTTACAGATTTCATCAAAATTTTCAATAATTACAAGTTGAATTTTATTGACGTGAAATCCATTTTGTATATATAAATCCAACAATCGTTTTGGGTTACCCAACAACACTTCTGTTCCTTGAAAAATTGCATTGCGTTGTTCAATTTGTTTCCCTTTATCATCAGCCAATTCGATTGTAGTATCGCCTCGCATGGTATATTGTTGATATACGTCTTTTCGTTTTTTGATTTCCTCAGTTTTAGGAACTATCCACAAAACACGAGGTGCGCCTTCAAACATTTTAGGCGCAGCAATGAAACTAATAAAACACAAGGCATTTATGATATTGTCATCTACACGATTTTTTACAACTGTACTTTGACCTTGTTTGTATTGTTGGATAATTTTTTTTTGATTTTCAGTATATGCACTTAAGCCTAGTTCAACGAGTTTATTGCCAAGAGCATCATTTAATGTTTCAAACGTCATGTGCGGTATTATTTTTTTGTCAAAATAAATTTTTGATTTAGTATTTGATATTTCCAATGAATCTTAGCTGTAAATGAACGGATATAACGCTCAAACAAATGTTCACGACGATTTATTTTTTTTTCTGCTTCATTAACCGGCGTAAATTCAATGGTCGTACAGTATGTGTTGCTTTCTATAAAGTGGCTAAGAATATGGATAACGGTAGACATCTTTTTAAAAACATCTCTAGAATTTACTGTTTCGTATTCATCGTTGTCATCAAAACTGACACTTAGATCCATTAGGAAACTGGTGAAATTATTGTTCTTTTGAACAAACTGTACTTTATATTCGGTATCAGAATGATCAAGAAAAGTATACTGACGAATTCCTTTATATGCCGGGACAATAAAATCATAAGGCTTTACTAAGAATTCTTCATATAACATAAAGCTAAGGTATAAAAAAACCCTGACAAATTTGTCAGGGTTTCTAATTTATATGTATTGATTAATATACAATTACACGCTGTGTAGATTTTGCGTTTCCATGAACTGCTGTTAAGATATAACATCCTTTTGCTACATTCATTGGTACTTTTACAGTTTCTACTCCATTTGAAGCAGGAACAAACATTGTTGAAATTGTTGCTCCGTTCAAATCTGTTACAATTAAGTTCATACCAGCTGTATTTGAAGGAATTTCAACTGCTAATTCAGAACCTGTTGCAACAGGGTTAGGAGAAATAGAGATTGATGCTGTGTTGCCTTCTTCAGCTACACCCAACGTTCCTGATAAGTTGAAGTTATCAAAGAAGAAGTTTGATGAGAAATCTGATGCAACAAATTCAAACTTGAAACGCACTTTACTGCTAGATAGACTTGAAGTAAAAGTAAAGTTTCCGGTTTTCCATTGATTGTCATTTGTTGGTGCAAAATCTGTATTACCTACATATCCAGCTGTCAATAAATTTGTACCACTTATTGTTAAACGTTGAGTCCATGTTTTACCACAGTCTGTAGAAACGTATGCAATAAGCTTTTCAGTTAAATCTGATGAAGAGTTTGAACGCGTTCCAAAAGCATAATCAAAAGATACGTTGATTCCTGTTGTATAACGCAAAT
>JBDHXR010000066.1:0-15848 GCA_039810825.1 Fluviicola sp. | reverse complement strand
AATTCAATTTCATCTCCAGCCAAAGCCACACAGCGTTTTATGTAGTTTTCACGTTTATCAACCGGACGATACACTATACCATAGTGATGAATCAAACCTTCACTGGTATGTGCAATTTTTTCTTCAGCAAGCATTTTAACTGCTTTTGCTTTCCATGAATTGAAGTTTTTTCTAAATTCCTCAAAACGAGTTGATAAAATCTCTTGTTCTACCAAATAATTTACATAGTCCGGATTTGGCGTCATGCCTTGGCTTTGTAGCATTTTTGCTAAGCTATCTGTAATTTTCATTCGAATAGCTTGTTGCTCACCGGCATAATGTTGTACAAACAAACCTTTAGCTTCATTGATAACAATTCCGTGATAATCATGTCCCATCAATCCATTTGGTATTCTTGGGTCAACTACAGCTGTATCACCAGAAGGGAAATTAAACACCATTACATCGTTTCTGTGTACATCTTGAAAACCAGGTAAACGGCAGTAACTGGTTTTTTCGAAAGTTGTATATGAACGTATATTCAACCATGGAATAGTGTTGTGAACAAGAGGATAGGAGAGAGGAGTGTTTGGAATGCGTGAGCCATAGGCCAATTTGTTCACGAATAAAAAATCAACTACCAACAGTGTTTTTTCCATTGATCCAGTTGGAATTTGGAAGGGTTCAAACACGTATGTTCGGATAATACTGGCAGCAACCAGCGCAAACAAGATAGAGTCTCCCCATTCTTTTACTACAGATTTTTTTCCTATGCGTTTTGAACGAAATGAAAGTAAATACGCAACTGCATGCCCAATCACAGGTAAACATAAAAATAAAACAACATGGTCACCATTTGTTCGTTTTGCCACCTCAGGTGCATTTGCCCAATTGGTAAACTCTAACGTTGTTAAGTTCTTATCGTTCGCTATTTTCCAAAAAATGAGGTACGGAAAAAATATACCTTGCAAGGTGTCAGTTAACGTGAAAAATCCAAATCTACGGATGTAAGAAATGTTTGCAGACATCCACATAACGATGTGAACTCCAGGAAATAACATGAGTAAACTCCACCACGGTTTTTTTGCACCAAACTTAAAAACTAAGAAATAATTGTAAAATGGAACAAATGCTTTCCATGATGCTTCGCCGATTTTTTCAAACGACTTCCACCAACCGGCAAGAACAGGGTGGATGATTAGTAGAAAAATGTAAAAAATTGAAAATCCCATAGTTTTATTAGATTGACAGAACATCACGCATAGTGAAGATTCCTTTTTTGTTAACAAGATATTCGGCAGCAACTACTGCTCCTAAAGCAAATCCGTCTCTGGAAATTGCGGTATGATTTATTTGAATGCTATCTACAGCTGAAGTGTAGCAAATTGTATGCGTTCCAGGAACATTAGGTTCGCGCAGTGCTTGAATAGGTAGCTCATGTTTCGAAGTATTTGGCCATGAACCGGTTTCACTTTTCCACGAAGTGTATTCCGAATGGTTTTTCAAAATTCCTTCTGCTAAGCTAACAGCAGTGCCACTCGGAGCATCTAATTTTTGGATATGATGAATTTCTTCTATCGATGCATTATATTCGGGGTGATTTGACATCAATTGAGCCAAACGTTCATTTAATTGAAAAAAAACATTTACCCCAATGCTAAAGTTTGAAGCATAAAGTAAAGCACCATTTCTAGTCTTCACTTCTTCTGTTACTTCTTGTAACTGATGATTCCATGCTGTTGTACCTACAACTACTGGTGTTTGAGAAGATAGACAAGCTAAAATGTGTTTTTTTGCAAGTGAAGGTTGAGTAAATTCAATAGCAACATCAGCGTCTTGTAAATTTACTCCTTCAATAGGAAGTTGTGAATTGATTCGGTAAACAATTTCATGCCCTCTGGACTGTGCAATTTGTTCTATTGCCTTTCCCATTTTTCCGTAACCAATCAATCCAATCTTCATAAGAAACAAAAATACATTTTAAAATAAGTTTGATACTAGAATTAACGAAAATTAAATTTTATTGAAGCTCCATACGAATAACTATCAAACATACGTGGCCGAACAGAAAGCGACAAATTATCGCTGATATCAAAATTCACAAAATGGGCTTCAACCCCAGCATCAACAACGTTTAATATGTAAACAAGGCCTACACCTAAT
This sequence comes from Fluviicola sp., assembly GCA_039810825.1. Classification (GTDB taxonomy): domain Bacteria; phylum Bacteroidota; class Bacteroidia; order Flavobacteriales_D; family Crocinitomicaceae; genus Fluviicola. The sequence goes on along the minus strand of JBDHXR010000066.1, from coordinate 13,706 downwards.
ATTGCAAAATCTCTTTTTGAGCGGGCTTGAGTATATAAAGAAATCAAGCCATTGTTATCGTATTCGTCAAATGCTGAAATTCCATTTCCTGCAATTCTGCTTTCATATTCAGAGCGGTAAGCTTTTGCAGCCATTCCGTTTTTTACAGCAAAAAATGTAGTAACGCCTAAACCAGCGTAAATCAATGGCACTTTCCAATAGGCGTGTTTCTTTCGTTTGGGCATAGCTACGGAATTATAAATCTGCCCCGTTCCCGGTATGACAGCAGAAAATACACACGCTTTTACCCATGAATGTTTTTTGATTGTGTCTTTTGGCGCTTTTTGATGAGGAATAGAATCTTGTGCTCTACTTAACAAAGCAAAGAAAAGCATGACAATCAATAAAGAGCAACGAAACATGCAAATTACTTATTCAACAATTCAATGATTCGATTCAAATCTACATCTGAAGAGAAATTGATTATGATTTTCCCATTTCCATTTGCAGATTTCTTGATTTCAACTTTCGAAGAAATACGATCACTCAAATGGTTTTTGAACACATCTTGTTCACTTGTTAGATAAGATTCTACAGCATTTTTTGTGGCTGTTGGAATAGGTTCATCTGCAGTTTTGGAAGTATTTGAACGAATCAAGTCTTCTAACTCACGTACAGAAAGTTGAAAATCAATTATTTGACGATACAAACTTAATTGTCTTTCTTCATCACCTGCTGATACCAAAGCTCTTGCATGTCCCATACTTACAAGGTTATCTCTCACGCCCAGTTGAATTTCTGCAGGCAATTTTAACAAACGTAAATGATTGGTAATACTTGTTCTTCCTTTGGATATTTTTTGTGACAATTGGTCTTGAGTTAAACCAATTTCATCGATTAATCGTTGATAAGAAAGTGCAACTTCAATGGCATTCAAATCTTCACGTTGAATGTTTTCTACCAAAGCCATTTCAAGCATGGCCTGATCATTTGCAATTCGAAAGTAAGCTGGAACTTCTTTTAATTCAGCTAATTGTGAAGCACGAAAACGTCTTTCACCAGAAATTAATTGATAACGGTCTCTGCCCAGTTTACGAAGCGTAAGTGGCTGAATTATTCCATGTACACGAATTGAATCTGCTAATTCTTGTAACGCTTCTTTTTCAAAATTTGTGCGTGGATTGAAAGGATTTGCTTCAATTAATTTGATGTCAATCAATGCTACACCTCCAGTAGAAGGAGTGTGTGCATGACTGGTTGTAATGTCTGTTGATGCATTTTCTAGTAATGCTCCCAAGCCTTTGCCCAAGGCAGATTTTTTTTTCGGATTAGATGTCATTTCCTACTTGAAATTGTTTGTCGTTGTTACCAATTTTAGTTAAATCGTTTCGTTGTAGAATTTCTCGTGCGAAATTCAGATAATTGATTGCTCCTTTACTTGCAGCATCATGTGTAATAATTGTTTCTCCAAAACTTGGAGCTTCGCCTAATTTTGTATTTCGGTGAATAACGGTTTCAAACACCAAGTCTTGAAAATGAGTTTTCACTTCTTCTACCACTTGATTTGCCAGACGTAGGCGCGTGTCGTACATTGTAAGAACAATGCCTTCAATTTCAAGTTCCGGATTTACTCTTCCTTGAACAATTTTTATGGTGTTTAATAATTTTCCTAATCCTTCCAATGCAAAATATTCACATTGCACAGGAATCATAACTGAATCAGCAGCAGTTAGCGCATTCACTGTGATTAATCCTAATGACGGTGAGCAATCAATTATGATGATATCGTAGTCATCTTTTATTTTATCCAATGCCGTTTTCAACATATACTCACGGTTAGGCATATTTATCATTTCCAATTCTGCACCAACCAGGTCAATGTGCGATGGAATAATGTCCAAGTTTGGATTGGCAGTAGAAACAATAAGTTCTGAAGGATGAACGTCGTTGATCAAGCAATCATAAATGTTGCGCGAATTTTTTGGATCTAACCCAACTCCAGACGTGGCATTTGCTTGAGGATCAGCATCTACAATCAATGTCTTATATTCTAAAACACCAAAACAACCACCTAGATTAATAGCTGTAGTTGTTTTTCCAACACCTCCTTTTTGATTTGCAATAGCAATTATTTTACCCATGTGAGTGTTTCAATTTTAGAGCATAAAGATACACTTTTGATTTAAGCTAAATACTTATTTCAGTGCTAAATTATCAACGAATATTTTGTTGATAGCTTGTTGAAAATTACAAATCTTCAAATGACAAGTCAGAAGCATACGAAGTGTTCTCGTCATTTACCTCTTCTTTTGATGCGTTTAACGATGCAGTTTTCTCTATTACTTCACCCAATGTTTCTATAAATTTTTCAAAATCTTCTTTGTATAAGAAAAGTTTGTGCTTCTGAAAGCTTTCTTTTCCGTCTGAAAATACTTTTTTGCTTTCAGTAATTGTAATGTAGAAATCTTGACTTTTTGTAGCCTTGACATCAAAAAAATAAGTGCGCTTACCAGCTTTTACCACTTGACTGTGGACTTCAGGAGTTTCGTTTTGCATCATTCATAGTTTGTAGCAAAACAAATATGAACTTTTTATTTGGATTTTGAAAGAAATGGGTATTATTTCTTTGGTTTACTTCCTTTTTTGTAGTCTAATGAAGTGTTTACAGGCTTCTCTTTTTTATGTCTTTTTTGTGCCTCGTATCTCTCCAACGCTGTCATTTTAGATTTATCCCCTTTTTTAATTTCTACTTTTTGTTCAGTAGTATTTTGTGTTTCATTTCCGGGTAGTACTGCAACGTGTACATCGCCTTTATTAACTGCGTTTTTGCCAGTTGTTGGGTCTATCCACGTGTTTTCAACGTCTTTCGATGAAACATTTCCGTTTTTTGGATCGATGCTGCTTATTTTTACTTTTTCTTGCTTACCGTTGATGCCGATTACATCTTCATTCAATACCCAACGATTGTCTTGAAATACAAATGCATCGTAACTCAAGTCTGGCACATAATACGCATACATCCCCTCCATACCAGGAGATTCTGGACTTAAATGGTCAAAAATTATTCGTTTGTACTTTTCTTCATATTTCAATGACATTGCTGCACGTTCAGAGTATTCAAAGAAAATCCGTTTTGCTGTTGCATTTCCCAATTTAAAAATTGGACTTCCCAATTTTACTGTTTTTCCTGAGGTTGTGAGTACATCAATCACTTTTTTATTACTCATTTTTGAACCGTCTATCCAACCCAACAATGTGTAATACGTTTTGTTATTTCTTTCTACTGGAATTATTTGATAATATAAAGCTCCATACCAATTTGATGCTTCTAATATTTCTTCAGTTTTTCCATAGATAAACTCAGATTTATCAATCAGTTCCTCGACCTTAAGTTCAGAATTTTTTTGTTTATTTCTGTACACTACAAACCCATAATATTTTTGAGAACCATTTGCTTGCTCAACATTCCAATTGAAAATACGAAGCAGATTGTCTGGGCTATCAATTACACCCAACGTTTTCATTTTTGTAAAATGCAGATCGAAAATTGTGGGTTCATTCAATGTTTTCTGAAGCAAAGATTTAAACGAATTGTTTCGCAGCTCTTTTTCGCTATCAGATTTTGCAGTCCTCAGTGAGTCAAGTAATTGGTTGAGTTGATTTTCTCTTTCTGCAAAGTTGAATTGAGAAAAAGAGTTGACGCAAATGAACAATAAAAAGAGTAAAGAAAATGCTTTCATATTCTTGAAAACGAATGAATAAGGAATTTGTTACACCTTTTAGTGAATTATTCCCCTAAATGCATCCAGTCTTTTTTTGCAAGCAGCTCATCTTCACTTTCTCTATAGTCTGGGTCGTCAACACAGCAATCAACCGGACATACAGCGGCACACTGCGGTTCATCATGAAAACCTTTGCATTCTGTACATTTATCTGTAACAATGTAGTACACATCCATATCAACAGGTTCACGTAACTCTTCTGCGTCTTTTTCGTCACCATCTAATGTTGTAATTAATCCTTTTAATGACGTGCCATCAGAATATGCCCATTCAGCACCACCTTCGTAGATTGCGTTGTTCGGACATTCCGGTTCGCATGCACCACAATTGATGCATTCGTCAGTAATCATGATTGCCATAAATCTGAATTTTTGTGCAAAGTTAATGATTCTTTTACTTTTCAGTCCTTATTTTGGATTCTTTTGTACAGAATTATTAAAAGCCAAATTCATTTTCTTCTTCGTTGCATTCTTTTTTTTCAGTTTCAAGTGTAACGTGGTGAATGTTCAAGTGCAGCAAGTCGTGTTTTATTTGTTGTTTTGTGGGAGTACTTTTTCTTCAGATAAATCTTCTTCAAGCACTAAATGTGCAGTCATTGCATTGTGACTGGTACTTATAGCCCAAATATGTACGTGATGAATGCTCTTTATTTCTGAGTAGTTAGAAATAAGTTCTTTGATTTTATGGATGTTCACTTTTTTAGGAACTCCGTCTATAGATAAGCGTAAACTTTCTGTGAGTAAATTCCAAGTGCTTGAAATAACAACAATCATAATTAACAAACTTATAAATGGGTCTATCCAGTAATAATTTGTAAGACTAATCAATATACCAGCTAACACGACACCCAACGAAACTAAAGCATCTGTAAGCAAATGTAAGTATGCACATTTTACATTCAAATCTTTTTCTTTCCCCTTAAAAAAGAGGTATGCAGATATGCTGTTTATCACGATTCCAATAGCGGCTACTATAGAAATTGTTGATCCTTGAGTTGCTTCGGGGGTTAAAAAACGTTGTATAGCCTCCCGGCCAATACTTCCAACTGCAATCAGTAAAATTACTGCATTTGTTAGAGACGCTAAAATAGTACTATTATGGAAGCCATAGGTATAACGATTTGTAGCTTTTTTCTTCGCAATTTTAAACGCAAACATCGATATTGCTAATGATGCTACATCGCTCAAATTATGCCCCGCATCAGAGAGAAGCGCCAAAGAATTGTATATGAAACCCGCAATAAATTCAATATACTACGAACAAAGCATTTAGAATAGTTCCTACTACAAAAGCGGTGTTTATGCTTTTACTAAATGCTTGATGATCATGTGAATGATGGGTATGCTCGTGACTCATTTTCTACGAATAAAGAATGAAAATAAAGATTATCTGCTTTGGATAAAAACAATTTTCAAATTTGTTTGATGGGATAAAATAAAAAGAACTTAAAATAAGTGACTTAAGAGTATCTTTGCGCAGTGGAAAAAAATAATTTGTTACAACTTTTTGGTCAATTTAGACAATGCCTACAATCAATTGTTGAGTTCGATTCTTGGCAAGGATTTGAATCTGGAATTACTGAAGATGAGTATTTAGAATTTCGAACTCTTGTCAACAAAGAGTTTCAATTTAATCCATGGTTTACAAAAGAGAACTACTATTTAGGGTTGAAAGGATTGATACATTTGTTAGAGCCAACTAAGTTAAAACGTTTCGCCAATGAATACAGTTTTTCTTCATCACCCAAAAAGGTTGCCATTATTATGGCCGGAAATATTCCCTTTGTAGGTTTTCATGATTTGTTGTGTGTGCTGCTTAGCGGAAATAAAGCCTTGGTTAAATTGAGTTCTTCTGATGCTCGTATTCCTTTGCATTTGATAGGTTGGTTGTTGCAGTGGAGCCCTGAATTAAAAGATTCTATTGAGTTTGCTGCAGGTCCAGTAAAAAACTACAATGCTGTAATTGCAACAGGAAGCAATAATACTATTCAACAACTTCAGTCATATTTCCAACATGTGCCTGCATTATTAAGACAAAATAGAACCTCTGTTGCGGTATTAGATGGATCAGAAACCAATCAAGAACTTCATGATTTAGCGAATGATTGTTTTCAATTTTTTGGAATGGGTTGTAGAAATGTTTCAAAGTTGTATCTTCCTGAAGGATTTGACACCAACCGTATTTTTGAAAACGCATTGCATTTTGGACACTTAATTCAACATCATAAATACGGGAATAATTACGATTATTACCGTACAATCTATCTAATGAACCAAATCGAATTTCTTGATAACAATGTTTTTATGTTGAAAGAAGATGCTGGTTTACACGCTCCATTGTCCGTAATCTATTATGAATACTACAAAGATATTAAGTTGGTGAAACAGCATATTGAGAAATGTTCAAATGAAATTCAGGCAGTAATTGGACATGGATTAATTCCATTCGGAAAAGCTCAATCTCCGGAAATCGACGATTTTGCTGATAATATTGACACGATTAAATGGTTGAATAACATATAGTTACAAAGTTATTAACACATATGTTTCAAGTTTTAAACAATTTTTGTAACTTGTATGTCAATATTGCGTATTAAGAGAACAAACATTCTTGAAATGAAACAACAACAACTCGTATCTTTGGGGATTTCCCTTCTTTTTTCAAGTGCGTCAATCGCAAGTTTTACTTCGTCTTCTACAAGTCAAGCTGACTATATTCAAAAATGGTCTGAAGTTGCAATAAATAACATGAAAACTTATAAGATTCCTGCCAGTATCACTTTAGCTCAAGGTAGTTTAGAGAGTGGGAATGGGAATTCACCGTTGGCAGTAGAGGGCAACAACCATTTTGGGATTAAATGCAGCAACTGGGATGGAGCAAAAATTTATTTTGATGATGATAAAAAAGGAGAATGTTTCAGAAAATATTCGTCTGCAGCAGATTCTTATCGTGACCACAGTTTGTTTTTAAGTGGAAAGGAACGTTACGCTTCTTTATTCGATTTGAATATCCGAGACTACAAAGCGTGGGCAAAAGGATTAAAAAAAGCAGGATATGCTACTGATCCTCAATATGCTTACAGATTAATCGAAATTATTGAAAAGAATAAATTGTATGAATTTGATTATCAAGTTGATACTCCAGAAGATGAGTTGAAAGGCACAGAAATGCTAGCAAATGAAGTTAATCAGGAGAATGAAAACAGTACAGTAAAGCATTCATCTCGCAAGAAAACAACTGCGCATGCGGCAACATCAGAATCTCGCACTTTAAATTCACTGAAGATAGATGTAGCATATCTGAATACTGCTCCTCATCAGAAGAATGAACATAAAAACAAAGTTTCATACATTGTTGCAAGAAAAGGAGACACTTATTATAAAATTGCGAAAGAATATGATATGGCAATGTGGCAATTATACCGTTACAATGATTTCGAGGCAAAGAAAGATTTATTGGAAGAGGGGGATATCGTTTATTTAGAACCAAAAAGAAATAAGTCTAGAGAAAAAAATGCGGTTTATGTTGCGAAGAGCACTATGCAGTTGTGTCAAATTTCTCAGCAAGAAGGAATAAAGTTGAAAAAATTAGTGAAATTAAATATGAATTTGTCTGAACAGCAAACCGTTCAAAAAGGGCAGAAGGTACTTCTTCGTTAAAAACAAGAAGTTTATAGTTGTTGTTTAGTTGAAATAGACTGCTGATAGGCAGTCTATTTTCTTTTTAGGATTTCAAGAATATGAGTTCTTCCTCCTTTAAAAAAAATAGATTGTGTGATTCCTATTTATTAAATTAAATTCATACATTTGGTTTCTAAGCTAGGAATATGAAACCCTCAGAGGAACTGTTTAAATTGATAAAATCTCTCTCTAAATCAGAAAAAAGGTTTTTTAAATTATCATCTGCACTGCAATCTGGTGATAAAAACTACTTAAAGATTTTCGATTTCATTGAAAGTCAGCCTGAATATGATGAAAATGAATTGAAAAAAACATTCAAGAACGAAACGTTCATCAAACATCTGCCTTCAGAAAAAAATCATCTTTACAGATTGATACTGAAAAGCTTACGTGTTTTTTACTCAGAATCTTCGGCCTCAAGTATCTTGAAGCAAGAACTAAAAAATGTAGAAATTTTATACAACAAAGCACTGTATAAAGAATGTGAAAAGTTTGTTTCTAGAGCAAAAAAAATAGCTATTGATTACGAAGAGTTTTACTATTGGTTTGAACTCATTTCATGGGAAAAACGATTGTTGGACTCGGCATCTGAAGATGGAGAATTTTCGTTTAACTTAAATGAATTGATAGAAGAAGAGGAAATGGTAATTGCTAAACTCAGAAATTTAGCTGAATATCAAGTAATCTACTCAAAAATAAATCAAATTTTCCGTTCCGGTGGTTTTTCACGCAATTCAGAAGAACGTAAAGTTGTTGAAGGAATCGCAGATTATCATCTGATTAAAGGAAAAAACACTGCTCTTTCTTCGCGTGCATCATCCATTTGCTATTACATCAAAGGATTATGTGCTGCAACAAACAGAAATTACGAGGACAGTTATACGTTTTTTAAGCGAACAAAAGAGATATTGGATAAAAACCCATTGATAAAAGAGGATTTGGGACAACGATACATTCTTACAAACTCACATTTATTGCATTGTTATATAGATAATTTTCAAGAAAGTGAGGCAAGAGAAATCATCGATGAAATCAGAGCTTTAGAAGGCACAAAGGGATTTAATTCTATTGATATATCAAACCGAATTTTCACTACTTCATACAATGGGGAATTTGCTCTAAACAACGCCATTGGTAAGTTTAAAGATTCTAAAAATTTAATCGAAGTGGTGAATGACAAATTAGCACAATCACGCGATAAGTTTTTGAAGGAACAGGTTGTTTTATTTTTGTATAATAAAGCTTACACATACTTTGGCTTGGGAGAATATAAGAAAGCGTTAGCTGAATTGAATGAGGTGTTGAATGATAATGAACAGGTGTTGAGACAAGATTTGTATAGTTTTGCCCGAATTTTTAACTTATTGATTCATATTGAACTAGAAAATAACGACTTTTTAGAGTATATCATAAAATCTACAAATCGATACTTGAGTAAACATGACAAAGATTATTTGATTGAAAAAGTAGTAATCAAACACATCAAAAAGTTAGCAAAATCGGTTAATTCAACACAGAAAAACGATGTGTTGCTGGCTATGAAGGAAGAAATAACGAAGCTTATGGAAGATCCAAATGAGCGTATTATTTTAGAATATTTCCATTTGCCAGCGTGGATAAATTCAAAATTAGACAAGTGTAGCTTCTCAGAAGCAATTTCTGATTACAACGAAGTCTATTATTCGTAATCAAATTTATATCTCAAACCTACGTTAAACAACATACTTGATGTATTGAGGTAGGTTGTGCTTTCTACGAATGCTTTGTAAATTGAACTTTCAGAAAGATAACGCATGGATAAATCAATAAACAATCGGTTTACTCTAAAGCCAAATCCTCCGCTAAATGTTTGGTCATAATTTTTTCCATACGTTCTATCAATTTTGTATCCTTTTGGATAAAAACCATAACCTGCACGAATAAAAAATACATTGTAAATAGACCATTCACCACCAACTCTAATATTTAACGCATCAATTAGCTCAGACTTTACTTCCTTGTTTTCTGTTTTGTAATCGTATGCAGCATATCCTTGATCTTTGGTTGATTTTAAGCTGCCCCAAGCGTAGTTCATGTATTCTAAATCTACATTAATACATCCATTGTCCTGGAAAACAAATCCGAGTGACCCAACAACTTTTGTGGGGGTCCATACCCTGTATTTATAACGATTTGCAGGGATAAATGCAGGGTCAACATGCTGTATGCCATAACTTTGAACAGCTTGCATTGTAGCTGTATAATCGTCGGTTAAATTATAGAATGTGGGTGTGTGCAAGGCGATACCTAGCCTTAAAAAATCTACAGGAACAAAGATTGCTCCTAACTTGATACTTGTTCCACTTCCTTTAGTTTTGAAATCGTATTGATAAATAAACGAACGTAAACTTACACCTGTTGTATCTGTCAAGGTTTCTTTGTGAACAGTTGATTGTGCATAGTTTAGGGTGTTGTATGAAATTGAAGCTCCAAAATACACACGCCCAATGTAATTCCCGCTAAATGCAAAATACCATTCATTGATTCCTCCACTTTTTAATACGCTTCTGTTGTGAATCATATCTCCACTGTTTAGTCTCGGATAATAATTGTATTGATTATCTGGATCTATTGCGTAAGCTTGGTAGGCCAGAGATGATGTGTATGGCAAGTAATCATAGAGCATAGTTGAGTCAACACCCGTTGCTTGATTTGCAAATACATCGAGTAATGATTCAAATTTTTGACCTGAGTAGTGCAAAGAATTATTGAAATTTGCTACTCTATTTAACCCGCCTGAAAGTTGAATATAAAGTAACCCATTTCCATTGCCAGATACATCTTTTACAAATGAACCGGCTAGATTCGGCACTCTAACCGTGAATGTATTAAATGAATCGTTATGATCCATGAAACTACTCTTGGTATTGACAGCCGTACCACTTATTCCAAAGGAGAGTGAACTCGTTGACAATCTACCAAATCCGGCTGGGTTTATTCCAATACAACCACTTTCTGCACCTAAGGCACCAAATGAACCTCCCATTGCATCAAATCGAGCCGATCCTGTTACATAAGTTCTTGAATAGCGATAAACATCTTCAATATTCTGAGAAAAAGTATATGTTGTAGTTGTTAAAAGTGCAAAAATTGCAAGTTTCCTCATGTTTCTGATCGTTTATCTTCTACCGCCACTAATTGAACCTCCAGAACTTCTTCCTGCAGGAGAAGAACTTGGACTAGCGTTAAACGATGGAGAACTACTTCTTGTAGGCGTAGTGTTCACATTGTTTTGTCTATATACAGGCTGCTCAGATGTTCTAACTCGAGGAGTTGAATTGTTGTAATTTGGCGTATTTGTTCTACCTACGCTACCAGTACCGTTGTTGTAAGTTACTCGTGTTGGTCCACTTTGACTTGAAACACTAGAGTTTGGACGAATAACACCAGTATTATTCACTCGAGCAACTTCAGGTGATACAAGTGTTCTGTACGGAGAACTACTTCTGCTATTGGGAGTGGCAACGGAAGCGTCAGAAACTCTATCCATGGTTCTGCCTTGGTTAGCTTGTTTCATCCCATTGGTATAGTAATCAATTGTGCCACTGGAAGTTGATCCATATCTACCTTTAGAAGTTCCTGCAGAAAGTGAAGATATGCTACTTGGAATATTCGGTTTGTTTGTTGGGGACCAATTTCCTTGTGTTGGGTAAGGGTTGTTGTTGTTGTAAACATTCCCATAATTATACATATTATAGGTGAAAGGAGAATACCCAAACGATGGGTATCCGTATGAATAAAAACCATAAGTATCGTATCCAGAGTAAAATCCCATTCCAGGGTAATAAACAGATCTATTCAAACTACCAGGTGTAAATAAAATTCTTCTATAATAAACCCCGTAGTAAAGTTGGCAGTCTAATTCGCTAAAACCATAAGAAAAACAAAATCTAGGAACAAAATACCCCATCCAAGAAGCATAGTGTCTATCAAAACGATCACGAGGAGAAGCGTTCGCATAAACAGTGTTTTCGGCAGCTTTATCTTTCTTCATTGCAAAAGCAGCATAATCAGTAGCATCAGAAAAATCAGTACCTAGTGGTACCATTGGGGTTTTAGAAGCATATACATCATCTTGTACAAACTTTTCGGATGTACCACAGCTAACTAGAAATAGAATAGCTATTATGCTCTCGAATAGAATAACTTTTGTTTTCATAGGAATTGATTTGATGTAATAAATTTAGCGTAATATTTCTATTTTTGCAGTTCTATTTACAATTTTTAACATTTAGTACAATGTCACAAACATACGCAAAACGATCGGAAGATTACTCAAAATGGTACAATGATTTGATTTCTCGCGCAGATTTAGCTGAACATTCTGATGTAAAAGGGATGATGGTTATCAAACCCTATGGCTATGCAATTTGGGAAAACATGCGTGATATTCTGGATGCAAAATTTAAAGAAACAGGTCATCAAAATGCTTATTTCCCTCTGTTTATCCCTAAAAGTTATTTAAGCAAAGAAGCATCTCACGTGGATGGCTTTGCGAAGGAATGTGCTGTGGTTACACATTATAGATTGAAAAATGACCCGAATGGTGGTGGAGTTATTGTTGACCCGGAAGCAAAATTAGAGGAAGAGCTAATTGTTCGACCTACTTCTGAGACGATTATTTGGAATTCCTATAAAAAATGGATTCAGTCTTATAGAGATTTGCCTATATTAATTAACCAATGGGCAAATGTTGTACGTTGGGAAATGAGAACCCGGTTATTTCTTCGCACTTCAGAGTTTTTGTGGCAAGAAGGGCATACTGCTCACGCAACTAAAGAAGAAGCAATTGCTGAAACTGTTCAAATGCTTGATGTATATGCCGATTTTGCTCAAAACTACATGGCAATGCCCGTAATTAAAGGGCATAAGTCTGAAAGTGAGCGTTTTGCAGGTGCCGACGACACATATTGTATTGAAGCAATGATGCAAGATGGAAAAGGATTGCAAGCTGGAACTTCTCACTTTTTGGGTCAGAATTTTGCAAAAGCTTTTGATGTAAAATACACAGATACTCAAGAGAAGCAAGAGTTTGTTTGGGCTACTTCTTGGGGTGTTTCGACACGATTAATGGGGGCATTGATTATGACTCACTCTGATGATGAAGGCTTGGTTCTTCCACCAGCTTTAGCACCAATTCAAGTTGTAATTGTTCCTATATATCGTTCAGATGAGGAATTGACTCAAATTACTGAGGCAGTAAACTCAATGATGGCTGAATTTAAAAGTCTAGGAATAAAAGTAAAGTTTGACAATGACGATCAAAAGCGACCAGGATGGAAATTTGCAGAATATGAAGCTAAAGGCGTTCCTGTTCGTTTGGCTGTAGGTCCAAGAGATTTAGCAAATGGAGTAGTTGAGGTTGTACGCAGAGATACGAAAGAAAAATCTCAGCTTTCAATCAATGGTCTTGGAAATGCTGTTCAACAGTTATTGACTGATATTCAAACGAATCTATTGAATAAAGCAGAATCATTTCGGGAAGCAAATATCCATACTGTAGATACGTATGACGATTTCAAAAAACAATTGGAAGAAAAAGGAGGTTTTTACTTAGCACATTGGGATGGCACTGCTGAAACGGAAGAAAAAGTGAAAAAGGAAACACAAGCTACCATCCGGTGCATTCCTATTGATATTTCGTCTGAGCCTGGCGTATGTATGGTTACAGGAAAGCCTTCTAAAGGGAGAGTTGTTTTCGCCAAAGCTTATTGATATGGAAGATTCAAGACAAATTATTCAAACACTACTTGAACAAAAGTCATGCTTGAAACAAGATATTTTTCAAGACACAAAAACACATTTTGAACGTTTTAAAACGGCAATATTAGAAGAAATAAGTGCCTTAAGGCTTTCTATTAAAGACAGCAGAATTCGTTTGCATGTTGAGCATAAAGGTGAGTTTCAAATTCAAGTATATATTGGATCTGATGTGTTGATTTTTCAAATGCACACCAACGTATTTCGATTGCCAGATGAGCATCCGCTTTGGCAAACTCCGTATTTAAAAGAAGATCGAAAAAATGGTTATTTTGGAATTATTAATATCTACAATTTTTTGGCAGAATCATACTTAAAAAACCGAGTAAACGATTTAGGGTATTTAATCGGGAGGATTTTTGTAAACAAAGAAAGTCACTTTATGATTGAGGGGAAAGGACAACTAGGACTTTTATATAGAGATTTGTCTAAAACAGAATTGACAGACCAATTGCTAACCCATATT
>JBDHXR010000065.1:0-15889 GCA_039810825.1 Fluviicola sp. | reverse complement strand
GAAAAAATTAAACAAGTACAAGCAATGTATAGTAAAGAACCTTTGTTTGCAAAAAGTTTGTCTGTAGTTGATTTTGTAAAAGTTGTAAACATGGCATATTACAACAACGATCCTAGTCAGTATAAAATTATTTCGACCAAAGACAAGTTGCGACTAAAATCTTATCTAAAAAATTTATCAAGCACCACAAACAATGCTGCCTTCTCATTAAAAGAGCTGGTTGATACTTCTCAGTATATTATTCGTGTGCGCACTACCATGAAAGATCTTGGTTCTTATGAAGTTGCCGACGAGGTGAAGTTGATTGGCAATCGAATAGACAGCATCATGAATCCTGATAAAATTGAGTTGGAAAAGTATTTTAAAGCTTTTGAAAAAGGAAAGAAAACATACGTTGACTCCATTATCAACTTTTCTAATGGCGTGTACAACAACCTCACTTCAATTTTGTCCAATGGCGATGAAAAAAAGCAATATGCATTCGATTCGGACCCTGAATTGGTAAGAAGCTATTTTGAAAAACCCGGGTTTAAGAATAAATTGAGAAAAGCCATCGATAATGAATATTACGATGTGAAACTTTCAGGTATTTCTGTTGTGGCTGCAGAAGGTACTCAATACTTGCTTGAGAATTTAATACAAGACATCATTGTAGCAGTAATTTCAATTGCAGCATTAATGAGCATTTTGTTCTATTCGTTTAGAATGGTTGTTGTGTCTATGATTCCGAATATCATTCCGATGATTATTACAGCCGGTATTATGGGGATTTTTGGTATTCCTTTGAAGCCATCTACGCTGATTATTTTCTCCATTGCTTTGGGGATTACTGTTGACAATACCATCCATTTCTTGGCGCATTATAGGCATGAACTCAAACATCGAAAATGGGATATCAAGCAATGTGTTGCTGTTTCAATTCGAGAAACAGGATTGAGTATCATATACACTTCTGTCATATTATTCTTTGGATTCATTGTCTTTATCTTTTCAGATTTTGGAGGAACACAAGCGCTTGGCTACTTGTCTGCAATCATGTATTTTATCGCCATGTTTACAAACTTAATTTTATTGCCTAGTTTGTTGTTGAGTTACGAAAAACATTTGTTGACCAAATCTTTTGAAGAACCTTACTTCGAAATTTACGATGAAGATTCAGATGTTAATTGGGGAATGTTGGAAATTGAAGGTAGCGAAGAAGATAGTAGTAAAAAAGCTGCTGACGATGATAATCAAAACAACTCGTTATGAAAGGGATAATTTTGGCAGGTGGGTCTGGAACACGATTACACCCTCTTACATTAGCCATTAGCAAGCAATTAATGCCTGTATATGACAAACCGATGATTTATTATCCCTTGTCAATATTGATGAATGCAGGTATTCGAGAAATATTGATTATTTCAACGCCTCATGACTTACCTCAATTTAAAAAATTATTGGGCGACGGAAGTTCTTTGGGTTGTTCTTTTGCTTATGCAGAACAACCAGAACCAAATGGTTTGGCTCAAGCCTTTATTATAGGTGAAACTTTTATAGGAAAAGAGAATGTTGCTTTGGTTTTAGGCGATAATATCTTTTACGGGGTTGGAATGGATGATTTGTTGAAAGAAAATGTAAACCCGAATGGAGGTGTGGTTTACGCTTACCATGTTAGCGACCCTGAACGATATGGAGTCGTTGAATTTGATGATGATATGAACGCTATTTCGATTGAAGAAAAACCAAAAAATCCAAAATCAAACTACGCCGTACCAGGTCTGTATTTTTACGACAACAGTGTTATTGAAATTGCTAAAAAATTAAAGCCATCTAGCCGTGGTGAATATGAAATAACAGACATTAATGCAGCATATCTGGCAAAAGGTAAACTTAAAGTTGCTGTGCTAAGCAGAGGTACTGCATGGCTAGATACAGGCACATTTTCTTCATTGATGCAAGCTGGACAATTTGTTCAAGTAATTGAAGAACGTCAAGGTTTAAAAGTTGGTTGTATTGAAGAAGCAGCCTATCGCAACAGCTTTATTGACGCTGCTCAATTGAAAAAATTAGCTGAACCACTTCTTAAATCAGGATATGGGAATTATTTACTTCAGATTTTGAAAAAATAATGACGTCTTTGCCTTCTATTGCTGCGTATATCGAATCATGTTGTACGTCTAGCGCTTTTAAATCCGAGCCGTCAAATTTATATGAACCTTTGCGCTATTTTATGTCGCTTGGTGGAAAAAGAATCAGACCTGCATTAACCGTGATGGCTGCAGAAATGTTTGATATCCCCAAAGAAGAAAGTATTCATGCTGCATTGGCAATTGAATTTTTTCATAACTTCTCGTTAATTCATGATGACATTATGGATGAAGCTCCATTGAGAAGAGGGAAATCTACCGTACACGAAAAATGGAATACAAGTGTAGCAATCCTTTCAGGTGATGCGTTGTTTATTGAGTCCTACCAAAGCTTAATTCATTATCCTGATGATCGACTTCCAATCTTATTAAAAAGATTCAATGAAACAGCTGTAGAAGTTTGTGAAGGTCAGCAAATGGATATGGACTTCGAAAATAGAACGAATGTTACTGTAGAACAGTATTTACACATGATTCGCTTAAAAACATCGGTTTTGTTAGGTTGTGCATTGGAGTTTGGAGCAATACTTGGGAGGCAAAATGAAGAAACCTGTTCTTTACTATACAATTTAGGCGTGTCCTTAGGACTGGCTTTTCAAATACAAGATGATATTTTGGATTTGTATGCAGATCCTCTGAAATTTGGAAAACAAGTAGGTGGCGATGTGCTTGCAAACAAAAAAACAATGTTATTGATTGAGGCGTTATCCACCAATGACAACCGAGTAGCTGAACTTATAGCGATGTCTGCAACAGAACAAAAAGTAGAAGTTGCTAAAAAATTGTTCACAGATTTAGGCTGTTTAGAAATCGTGAAACAAAAGAAAGAATATTTTCACAAGCAAGCAGATGATGCTATAGAAACGCTAGAGAAATCTGGTAAAAACACTTCGGAGCTAAAAAAATTAGCCGAGTTTTTATTAATGAGAGATGTATAACAACATCTTCAGATTACAATAAACTACAGTTAATATAAGAAATTGTTATACGGGTAACGAATTGCAAAAATCCGCTTAATTTCCTCATATAAAACTTGCTTTAGCTCATCTGTGTTGGTCTTGTTTTCAGCTGAAATAAACACACACTTTGCATTGTTAAGCTTGCCAATCCACGTTTTGTTAAGTTCTTCTATTGTAGGTGATTCTCCAGACTCATTTTTGTGTAATTTTTGGTAAGCATCTATTTTATTAAATACCAAAATTGTTGGTTTAGCTATTTTATCAAGCTCAGCCAATGTTTCGTTTACAACTTCAATATGATCTTCAAAATTAGGATGTGAAATATCTACAACATGTACCAATAAATCAGCTTCCCTTACTTCATCTAAGGTAGATTTAAACGATTCTACCAATTGGTGAGGGAGTTTACGGATAAACCCAACAGTATCGGTAAGAAGAAATGGCAAGTTTTCGATTACTACTTTTCTTACAGTAGTATCTAGGGTTGCAAACAATTTGTTTTCAGCAAACACATCAGACTTGCTTAATAAATTCATCAGTGTACTTTTGCCAACATTGGTGTAACCAACTAATGCAACACGTACCAATTGGCCCCTATTTCCACGCTGAACAGCCATTTGCTTATCAATTTCTTTTAGCTTTTCTTTGAGTAAAGCAATTCGAGTTTGGATAATACGTCTATCGGTTTCAATTTGAGATTCCCCAGGACCTCGAAGTCCAATTCCCCCTTTTTGTCTTTCCAAGTGTGTCCAAAGGCGTTTCAAACGGGGCAACATGTATTGCATTTGAGCAAGTTCAACTTGAGTTTTTGCATGAGAAGTGCGTGCCCGTGAAGCAAAAATATCAAGAATCAAAATATTTCGATCCAGTATTTTACACGTCAATTCTTTTTCAATATTTCTTAGCTGAGCTGGTGAAAGTTCATCATCGAAAATCACTAATTCTATCTCATTTTCTTTGATGTAAGAAAGAATCTCATCCAACTTACCTGAACCAACAAATGTTTGAGGATTTGGATACGGTAATTTTTGAATAAATCGTTTTACGGTGATTGCACCAGCAGTTTCTGCTAAAAATTCGAGTTCATCCAAGTATTCATCTGCTTGCGCTTCAGAAACAGTTGGAGTAATCAACCCTACAACTACACACTTCTCTTCAAGCGCTCCTGTTGTAACAAGCTCGCCACTCATTTTCGCAGGGTTAAAACAAATTTTGAAACACCTTTTATTTCACCTGGCGATAAAATATCTGTATACGGAATCATTCCTTTATCATTTCCAGTCTCAATCATCTGTTTCACTTCATCTAACGGAAGTTTACTAACAGACAAATCTGCTGCATCTGCAAATTTCAGCTTCCCATTTTCTCCATGGCAAGATGCGCATTGCATTGAATATACAATCTTAGCTTCAGCTGCATCAATCTCCAAAGATGAATTCTTGTTATTTCTTTTCTCAAAACCGCGTTCGTGGTTTGAACAAGATACAAAAAGAAAAATCCCAAAAAATAATATAAGGTGTTTTAGAACCATGATCCACCCAATGCTGTCCTAAAAGGCCATGGAATAGCTGCAACAATCAAAATCAATGCAAGCACATACCATATCAAAACAATTTTATGTTTTTTATTGAAATCTTCAGCTTTTTTAGATTTTGAATAACCGATTGTAGCAAAAACTACTGCAAGAACCATCAATAAGATGTGTTCCATCCCAAAAAAACGTAGTGGTGCCGTTTTCATCCAACCAGCTGCATATGAAATTTTTGGAGAAAACAGTGCCAACACCAATCCTACACATATTTGTAAATGCAAAAAAACCATTGCAAATAGACTTATCATCTTATCCTTTTTCACAAATTGATTTTTTTTTAGATTTGCAAGTGCATTTGCGATAGCAATTACCAATAACAACAACGCAATCCATCTTAATCCTGAATGCGTACTTTTCAATACTTCGTACATAAGCTCATTTTTTTGCCAAAAATATCAATAAATAACCTGAAAATATCACTAAATAAACGTTAAAATGTTCAAATCATTAAACTTTCACTAATTTTCGGGTTTGAAAACGAGAATTCACATAATGAGAAGCCTTTTTGTATTTTTACTTATTACATTTTCTGTAAACGGACAGATAGAAAAACCAATAGATGGGGTAAAAAAACCGCTATCCAATTCATTCATTCTAACAAACGTTACAATCTTGGCTTCACCAAACACAACAATTCAAAATGGAGCAATTGCAGTAGAAAATGGTAAAATAACTGCTGTTTTAAAAAATGGAATTTCATTGCCAAAAGGATTGCCGATTATTGATGGCAAAAAAGGAGTTGTTGTTCCTTCATTCATTGAATTAAACACAAGTGCCGGTTTAAGTACCGATAATAAAATTGAAAACAATTTAGAGGGAAGTTATTGGAACAATGCAATACGTTCAGCATTCAATGCACTTAACTGGGTAGATCTCACCAAAACTAAAACTGAGGAATACCATAAAATGGGATTTGGCACGCTATTTACCCACCGTAATGATGGTATTGCTCAGGGCTATGGAACACTATTGCAATTAGGAATTACAGAAGACTTCATCTATAAAGATAAGCTGGCATCCTTTTACTCTTTCAGAAAAGGAAGTAGTCCAGACGAATACCCCAGTTCACTTGCTGGTGTTATCGCTTTACTTCGCCAAGTTTTTTATGACACAAAATGGCATGTTCAATATGGTAAATCAACAAATTATTCATTGGATGCATTAAATGATCAAAGTACAAAGCCTTCATTTTTTCAATTGAGTGATAAATACGATGTATTCCGTGTGAAAAACTTGATGCAAGAGTTTAATCGAAAATTCATCGTTGTTGGAAACGGTGAAGAACAATTTTTAGGAAAAATATGGGATACACTGAATACTCAATTGGTTATTCCAATTAATTTTCCGACTCCTTATGAAATGACAGATCCTTTTTTAGCGCATGAAATTCCGTATAGTGAACTAAAAAAATGGGAAATGGCTCCAAGAAATCCATCGTTTCTAATGAATCAAAACCAATCATTTGCCATTACTGCTGCAGGG
The DNA here is from genome assembly GCA_039810825.1 of Fluviicola sp. Classification (GTDB taxonomy): domain Bacteria; phylum Bacteroidota; class Bacteroidia; order Flavobacteriales_D; family Crocinitomicaceae; genus Fluviicola. Next base: position 9,728 of record JBDHXR010000065.1, on the reverse strand, counting down.
CATGAAAAAGCAAGCGATTTTTGGAAACACATTCACCTTGCACTGTCTTATGGCTGGACAGAGGCAGACGCACTTAGAGCACTCACCATTACACCTGCTACGCTGTTAAATATGCAAACAGAAATAGGTAGTATTGAAGCTTCAAAATGGGCAAATTTTACTCTCTATTCAAAAAATCCATTCCTTTTTGATGCGAAAGTGCTTGAAGTGTTTTCAAAAGGGCAACGTAAAATTTATGACGAAATGCCTGAAACAGACATACGCGGCACATACAGTCTAAATATTGATGGAGTAAAATATTGGTTAGACATTAAAGGTGAAATTGACAAACCAAGTGCAGATATAAGAACCATCAAAATAAAAACAGATACCATAACCGTTGAAAACAATACAGACACCGTTGCCAAAATAAAAGCGAGTATCACTCACCATTACAACGATGTTTCTTTAGCTTTTAGATACGGAAAAAATTCATTTTCACTAAAAGGAGAAGTGAATCCCAGAGTCATGATTTTTGAGGGGGAAGGTACCAATCAAGAGGGTAAGTGGATAAAATGGAGCGCTTTATGCAACAAACGCTTTGAGGACAAAGACGGAGCAAAAACTGCATGGACAAAAATAACCGACACGCTGACTCAAATTCAATTTCCAAACAGTGGATTTGGGTTTAAGGAAATGCCGCGTGCACAAACAATAATCATTGAAGATGCCACAATATGGACAAATGAAGATGCCGGAATTATTCAAGAGGGAACAGTAATTGTAGAAAACGGAAAAATTAAAGCAATACACAAAGGGGCTAGCAGCTATACAAAACCAGCAAATGCAATCACAATCAATGGAAAAGGTAAAGTGCTAACATCTGGAATCATTGATGAGCATTCACACATTGCGCTTACTCGCGGAGTAAATGAAGGAACACAATCTGTAACATGTGAGGTGCGAATGGGTGATGCAATAAACCCGGAAGATATTGATATTTACAGACAATTAGCAGGTGGAGTTACAGCCGCTCAATTGCTTCATGGTTCTGCTAATCCTATCGGCGGACAAAGTGCATTGGTAAAATTAAAATGGGGGCATTATCCAAACGAATACCTTATTAAAAACGCTCCAAAATTTGTAAAATTTGCTTTGGGTGAAAATGTAAAACAATCAAACTGGGGAGTACATAACAGGTTTCCACAAACAAGAATGGGGGTTGAGCAAATTTTTATTGACGCTTTTTCACGTGCTGTTGAATACGACAAACAGAAATCCGCCGCAAATTCAGGAAAAGATAAAAAAATGAGTACACCACCACCATTCAATCTAGAGTTAGAAGCATTGTCTGAAATTGTGCGCGGTGAAAGGAAAATTACTTGCCACAGCTATGTTCAATCAGAAATCAATATGTTGATGCATGTGGCAGACTCTTTTGGGTTCAAAGTAAACACCTTTACGCATATATTAGAAGGATACAAAGTGGCCGATAAGTTGGCAAAACATGTGCTTGGAGCTTCTACATTTGCAGATTGGTGGGCTTATAAGTTTGAAGTAATGGAAGCAATACCTTATAATGCAGCACTCATGACAAATATGGGAATTCCTGTTGCAATAAATTCAGACGATGCTGAAATGGGAAGAAGACTGAATCAAGAAGCAGCAAAAACCATCAAATATGGCGGAATGACTGAAGATCAAGCATGGAAAATGGTGACATTAAATCCTGCAAAAATGCTTCATTTAGACAATAGAATGGGAAGTATAAAAGTTGGGAAAGATGCAGATTTAGTATTGTGGACAAACAATCCGTTGTCCATTACTGCAAAACCAATATACACGCTTGTAGATGGTGAAATTCTATACGATGCACAACAAGAATTTTTGCAAGTGCAATTTATTAACAAAGAAAAAGCAAGGATATTAATGAAAATGCAAGAAAATGTAAAAAAAGGTGAGTCAACAAAACCTTTTCTACCTAAAAAAACAGGACATTTTCATTGCAACACCTTGGGTGAAGATAAATCTTTTGGCACAAACGAACATTAAAAGAAATTAAATGAAAACTATTCTATTTACTTTGCTTATATTCATTGGTTTCTCAGCATCTTCATTTGCTCAAAAAAGATATTCAAAAATCTTGCTAGAGAATGCTTTTATTCATATTGGCAATGGTCAAACATTAGCAACCGGAACAATTGGAATTGAAAACGGAATCATTACACTGATTAAAAACACCTTGGCATACACATACGAACGAAGCAATTGGGATACCATTATCAATCTTAGTGGGCAGCAGCTTTACCCGGGATTTGTAGCTCCAAATTCAACACTCGGGCTAACCGAAGTTGAGGCAGCACGTGCAACACTGGACTTTGAAGAAATCGGGGAATTCAATCCACATGTACGATCACAAATTGCATTCAATTGTGAATCTAAAGTTATAGAAACGGTACGGGCAAATGGTGTTTTAATAATTCAAACTACACCTCGTGGTGGTGTTATTTCCGGTCAATCGAGTGTCATGTTAAGTAAATGCTGGAACTGGGAAGATGGAACCGTTTCAAAAGATGATGGAATACATATCAATTGGCCAAATGTATATATACAAAAATGGGGGGAAAAGAAAATTACTGAAAACAAAAATTACAAAGAAAAGGTACATGAAATAGCCAATTTTCTATCTGAAGCGAAAGTTGCATCAAATAAGAGTGAAAAAGAAATATCTGCCATGTATTTACCTTTTGCAAATTGCTTCAAAGGCAAAGGAAACAAACGTATTTATTTTCATGCCGACAATGCACAGCAAATAACCGACATCATTGACTTGATTGAACAATTGGAAATTTCATTCCCTGTAATAGTTGGTGGCTATGAAAGTTACTTAGTAGCAGAGCGTTTGAAAAGAAAGAAAATTCCTGTTATGTTGGGAAGATTGCATTCTTTACCTAAGCATGAAGATGACCCTACAAATCTTCCTTATTCCTTACCATTTCTCTTGCAGCAGGCAGGCGTACTCTTTTGTCTTCAAAACGAGGGCGACATGGAAGCTATGAACGCTCGAAACTTACCCTTTTTAGCAGGAACAGCGATGAGTTATGGTTTAACTGAAGAAGAAGCTATCCGGGCTGTAACACTAAGTGCCTGTGAAATTATGGGCATTGAAAAAAAGTTTGGAAGTATTGAAGTGGGAAAAAGCGCAACATTATTTAGTACCTATGGTTCTGCACTTGAAATGAAAGGAAATAGAGTTGGAATGATTATGGCAAACGGAGAATTTATTCCCACAACAACCTTTCAAACTGATTTATACGAGAAATATCAAAAAAAGTATCAAAAATAAATTCGCTAAATAAGAGGATTTTGACTACTAAAACGTTAATAAAACTCAATTAATAGAGCTGTAATTCGGAAAGTAAACATTTGTTTGTTACATTTGTTTCATAACATTAAAACTAAATACAATGGCATTCGAATTACCAAAATTAGCATACGCTTACGATGCACTAGAGCCAAATATTGATGCCCGTACAATGGAAATCCATTACACGAAACACCATCAAGGATACACAACAAATCTTAACAACGCAATTGCTGGAACAGATTTAGAAGGAAAATCTATCGAGTATATTTTGCAGCATTGTGCAGACAAACCCGCAGTAAGAAACAACGGAGGTGGTTTTTGGAATCACAGCCTATTCTGGGAAACAATGGGGCCAAACTGCGGAGGAACACCAACAGGTGAATTGGCACAAGCAATCAATGATGCATTTGGAACTTTTGAAAATTTTAAAACTGAATTTTCTAAAGCTGCAGCAACACGCTTCGGTTCAGGATGGGCGTGGTTATGTGTTCAAAACGGAAAACTAGTAGTGTGTTCAACAGCTAATCAAGACAATCCGCTAATGGGTGTTTCTGATTGCAAAGGAACTCCTATTTTAGGCTTAGACGTATGGGAACATGCTTACTATTTGAATTATCAAAATCGTCGTCCTGATTACATTACTGCATTTTTTAATGTAATTGATTGGAATGTAGTAGCGAAAAAATACGCTGAAGCGAAATAACAATTCGAAAAATCACTCGACAAAACCAGACTGAAAGGTCTGGTTTTTTTATTGCCTAAAAATCAAAAGCCCCAACCGAATCGACAGGGGCTTTTCTTGCCTAAAACTAAAATATATTACATATCATAACAAGAATAAAATCATCTTTCAATTTTATTTCTTTACGCAAGAGTAGAAAGAAGTTATTATTGATAGGATACTATGAAGACTGAAACACCCATAAAAAGTTGCATTTCCCTTAGAAAAAATTAAACAGGAAGTTTTTCTTAGAAAAAACAACGTGATCAAAGTACCACGTCGTTTCCATATAAATGTAAATAACTAGTTCTTTGTCACAACCAATCTTTTGGGAACCGACTGATTCATACGAACCAAGTGAACACCTTGTTTTAACTCACGGATATCCTAGACTGTTTTAAAACCGTGGCTTGTGTTTTGAGTTCTATTACAGCGGCGAAATGATGAAAGAATTTCCAATCACGCTCAATGCCTTTAAGACCGTTGAGGAACTCGAAATGAACAATGCCGGCTACATTGAAACGATTGAAAAGCTTATGAAAGAGGATTCGTTGGATGTTGTTAATATGAGGTTCTAACCAGTATCTCTTGTTCTTTCGCAGACTGGAATAAAAAAAAGGTGAAGGAATAATCATCCCTCACCTTTTTAATGTAATTGTGTTGATCTTAACGAACAATCAATTTTCCAAATTTACTTTGGTTAGTTTCTAAATCCACCACCTCGAAGATATAAATTCCATTTGTCAAATTGCTTCGATGGATCTTTATGACATCTGGATTGCTAAATCGTTCATTCATCATAATTTTACCTGAAAGATCTAGTAATTTTATTTGAAGTTGCGAAGGGATCTGATCATTGTTGTTTACTTCGAAATATACGAATTCATTCATTGGATTTGGATAAACCTTTACAGTGAGGTCATTTTCGGTTAAATCTTCTAAACCTAGGGGAAAAGCGATCGTATTCAGAGCGTAATTGGTTACGATTGGTGGATTGAAATCAAAATAAATTTCCGCTTTATTTTTGATTTGTGTTCCAGCAGCTAAATTTTGAACCATATCTATTTCAAAAACAACATAACCGTGACTTTCGGCTTCATTTGAAATGCTATCAGGTAAGTTGATTCCGTTAAACATAAAAGATACAACACCAGGGCTTAACCATTGTGGAGTCATTATGTGACTTGCATCAATAATTCGAAGAGAGCTCGGAATTACATTTGTACCCAAAGTATCTATCACTTGAATGTTCATTGCAGGAGCATTCCCAGTGTTTTGGAAATGAATCGTATATCTTAATTTAGGGGTATCAGCATAAATATAGCCCTCTGGACCAGCACCTTTTGGTTCAACTTCCTTAATATTAGGGTCATAAGAATTTACCACGGGTAAGCAGAAGATCAATTCATTGTTCCCTGGATTTACATCATTTATTGGGATATCAGTGATCACTTTAAAACAAAGAGTATCACCAATATTGACGCTTATGGAAGGTGTTAAATTGACACCACCCAAAAAGGAATTCCAAAATCCATTTCCACTTGCATTCGTTAAATTTGTGTAACTCCAAAACAAGGTGTCACCATTGACACTGTTAGCGGGGTATAAACTATTCGAAGCATTGTATGTTACATTTGGATCAAGTACAAGCTTCAACGTTCCTGAAACTGGATCACAACCAATATTGGAAACATTCGGAAATACATTGAATGGAATCATTGGTCGTACTACCCCATTACTCCCCATGTATACAGAAGCATCTAAATCAGCACATTGCACAGCAAAATCAACATTCGTTTGTGGTAATGATGAAAATGTATACGACAATGGTGAACAAGCTGACGGTGGAAAAATGAAGGCATAAATACTGGGCAAACTCAAGGTATAACTTTGTAACCAAGATTCCTGCAACTGTCCACTATACGTCCCCGGTAATCCTGTATAAAACCCAGTTGAGTTCTGGTAGCTTCCACTTGTTGACGTGTACGAAGCACTCGCTCCGACCATGACGGTAGAAACAGCCACATCTCCTGAGTTAAACGTGCAGTCTGAATTGTTATCAATATAGACAGCTCCACTCACATTTCCATATGTACAAGGATTTGAAACGACTTCGTTTACAAAGGCAATTGGATTATACAACGTATCCGGTCCTGATATGATTTTCCACAATTGAGTTGGAGCCACGGTGTTGATAACACCTCCTACAATCATATTATCAATCATAATTCCCCCATCAAACATGGTAGGAACAACCATCCAATTAGGAGTTCCAGAAGTATTTTCTTCGGCATACATCAAATTTCCTGACCAGTCAATAAATTTAACTGAATCACCTAAAAATGAATTTGATATAGATGTTTGATGCGTTAGATCTATTGTTGACATGCAATTGTTCTCATCATGAGAAAAATTATATGTTCCAAAGTGATTGATGTCGCCATGAACTTGGCTAATGACTGTTCCTGATGAAAACCAACAAAAGGAAAAGAAAAGAAGGGCTATTTTCTTCATAGTATTTGAGAATTAATTATGTGTTTTAAATATAGGACGGATAAAATTAGTGAGAGTTGCTTCATATTAAGAACACTTTTGCGCTTAACGAAATGATAGCAGGAGATTTGTGGGAGTTCTTAGTTAATCGTTAATATGACGTTCTGACTACCTCTTGGAATCTTTCGCTAACTGGGTGTATCAGATCAAATGTTCTGCTTATTTTCAAAAAAAAAATCGCCATTTTTCGTTGAGTATTTTTTTTTCGTTTAGCATTGTATTCGTCATTGCTGATCAATCCTTGGTCTTTCAAAAATTCGAGTTTTTTCAATTTTTCATCAAAGGGGATAGTTTACAGTTCCTGAGTTTCTCTGTCGATAACAATTTCATTTCCCGGCAAATTGTTTTTTTCTTAATTTTTCAAACTATAGAAAAAAATAAACAAACATCGCGATTATTACCAACATCCAGAAAGTCAGGAATCCTTGGCCGATATAGGCTTCAGGTTCACTTGACAAAAAGCCAAAGAAAAGAATACCGAACAACAGAAAAAAATGATGCCGGGAAGAAAAATAAAGGACAAATGGAGAGTGTAACGCATGTTGGATTTTTCATAAATCGGCTATTTCTTTTAGCTACACATCTAACGATGCTCCTAATAAGAAAGTAGCACTACCTACTTAGTTTTAACTAAACAGCTTATTAGTCAACTGCCTCAACACCTGTGATTTCTGGAGCAACTTTTTTAACGGCCTCCTCAAGTCCAGCTTTGATTGTCATTGTACTCATAGAGCAATCACTGCAAGCACCTAATAGTTTTACTTTTACGATACCATCATCTGTAATTTCGACAATTTCCATGTCACCTCCATCTTCATGAAGATATGGCCTCAATTCATCTAGGGAACGAGAAACTTTATCAAGCAATTCTTCTTTATTAGACAGCATGTTGTTTTGTTTTAGAAGATTTTTTTTCGTGTTGCTTATCAACTTCTGAAACAAAGGTACGCACTAATTCATCAAAAGCCAACGACACAGGTGTATTTTCCTGAAAAACAGCAGGTCTTCCTATATCGCCAGATTCACGCACACTTTGCACTAGCGGAATGTATCCTAAAAAAGGCTCATTCATTCCGGCTGCAAGATTTTTCACACCATCTCGTCCAAAAATGTAATATTTATTTTCTGGCAATTCAGCAGGAGTGAACCAAGCCATATTTTCTACCAAGCCAATAATAGGCACATTGATAGAATCCAATTTGAACATATTCACACCTTTTCGAGCATCAGCCAAAGCAACTTCTTGAGGAGTGCTTACAATTACAACACCATCCAATGGAACAGTTTGTACCAAAGACAAGTGAATATCACCTGTACCCGGAGGCAAATCAACCAACAGGTAATCCAAGGCACCCCAATATGAATCCGTGAACAATTGTGTTAACGCTTTAGATGCCATTGGTCCACGCCACACAATAGCTTGATCAGATTGAGCAAAAAAACCAATTGACAACAACTTAATACCGTAATTTTCTACCGGTTGTAGTTTTGGATTTCCTTCTACATTAATCGTTAAGGGTTTTGCTTCTACCACATCAAACATGGTTGGCATACTCGGCCCGTAAATATCTGCATCAACAATACCAACTTTGTAACCCGCTTTTGCCAAACCTGCTGCCAAATTAGCTGTAATCGTTGATTTCCCTACCCCACCTTTACCTGAAGCTATTGCAATAATGTGCTTTACTTCTGGTAAAATTTTTCTGTGATATTCACGTGCTTCATTGGGCAATGGTTTTACCATGCAATGAATATCCGTTGAATTTCCAAAAGCTTGTTTTAAATTAAATTCTATCGCCTCTTGCATGCGTTTTCTTGAATGCAATGCCGGATTTGAAACATATACTGAAAGGTTGATTGACTGCTCACCAACGTTCAATTCTTCAACAAAATTTAATGTAACGATGTCTTTTTTCAAGTCTGGCTCTAATATTTTACCAAGAACTTCTAATACTGCTTCTTTTGTCATAACTATTTGAATTGCATACAAAGTTAATCAACTCAATTTAAAAAAGACAATGTTATCCGAAATAATTTAGTTTTAGTCTAAATAAAAAGATTTGCACACAATCCCCAGAACATTCATGAATCATTACAAAACGACCCTATACTACTTCGATAATCGCTCTACTAATGCTTCAGCAGAATCCGTTAATAGCAATAGCCTCAATCCTTTGAATGATCCGGGTGAAGATGAGGCAACTCTATCCCCAACTAACCTTAATGCGCAAGACGTATTTGGGTATAGTTTACACTACTTTGATCATGATTTTTCAGGGGCAATCGGCGGAAACAATAATTTTATTGCAAATCAAGCAAATAGTACACTTTCTCAAAATAGTTCTCAACTATACAACGGTAATATTGGTTGTATGATTACCACAATTATCAATCCAAATACCAGAGAAATTCTACTTTTAGGAAATGCTTATCGTTACGATCAATTGAACCGTTTATCCAATGCGATAAGTTTTAAAAATTTAGACATTCAAAGTAATTCTTGGCAAACAGGGGGCACTCCTTCTTTTGCAAATTCTTTTAATTACGATGCCAATGGCAATATCTTGAAACAAATACGGAAAGATGAAGCAAACAATGAAATAGACAATTTAACGTACCATTATGAGACTTTTTTAGGCAGTACTGAACAAAGAAACAGATTGGCTTATGTAGAAGACGCTTCATCAAATTCAGATATAAATGAACTTTCAAACCAATTGGTCGGAAATTATCAATACGATTTTGAAGGAAGATTAATTCTCGATAAAATTGAAGAAATTGATCAAATTTACTGGCGTGTAGATGGCAAGGTTAAAAAAATCAAAAGAACAGCGAATTCTCCAAAGAAAAACATTACTTTTGATTACGATGCTATGGGGAATAGAATAGCAAAACACGTGTATACATCAAACGACATCTGGGAAAAATCTACTTACTATGTACTCGATGCGCAAGGAAATTTGCTTTCTACCTACGTTTACGAAAACAACAACACACAGCAAATACTGCAGTTTGCCCAAACCGAGAAAGTAATTTACGGCAGTTCTCGCTTGGGTACAAATTTCAACCCAATTCCCTTGTTTGCTTCTCAAAACTCCACCCAACCCG
>JBDHXR010000064.1:0-15997 GCA_039810825.1 Fluviicola sp. | reverse complement strand
CACAAAAACCAACTGAAGGAGCACCTGTTTCTTTAGAAGGACAAATCAGCTTGCTTGGTGGCGGTGGTGGTACGAATTTGAATTTCGTTGCACCGGCTTTAAGAGCTCGTTATTTTGTTAAGGACAATATCGCAATTCGTTTAACTGTAGGTTTGAATAATAAAAAGACTACTGAGAATGTTTTTGAATTTGCTGATGGAACAGGAAGAACTGGAAAGTACACGACAAAAAACTCGATGACAAACATTGCATTGGGAGCAGAGTACCATTTTAAAGGCACAGAGCGTTTGTCTCCGTATGCTGGCTTAGACATTGCTTTTGGAATGGGAGGCAGTAAAGAAGATGGTGCAAATGCTTTTCAAGCTCCACTTGGCGCTGCTTTTATTGCAGATTATACTGAAAAGTACACTGCAAAATCTAGCATGTTTGGAGTGAATTTAGTAGCAGGAACAGATTTCTATTTTGCTCAGAATTTCTACATTGGTCTTGAACTTGGTTTGGGCTTTAATTCGACTACATGGAAAGATGCGGTACGTGAAACAGTTACTGGCTCAAATGCTGCTGTAAAAACCGTAACTCCTGAAACGAAGCAAAGTACATTTGCGAACAACTTTATTGGAAGCTTCCGTTTAGGCTGGAGATTTTAATAGATCAAATAAGTTTTTCACAGGCTGTCTTGAAAAAGGCGGCCTTTTTTTATGGATAAATTTCTCTGTCAATAACACAGAATATTTTTAACTTCGTTGCATGGAACATTCTCAGCGAATAACAATTGCCATAGATGGCTTTTCTGCATGTGGTAAAAGTACATTGGCAAAGGCCTTGGCAAAAAAACTGGATTATGTTTTTATTGATTCCGGTTCCATGTACAGGTGTGTTGCCCTCTATGCAATTGAAAACAAATTATTCGATGAAAGCGGTAAGCCTGATTCAACTAAAATAATAGAAGCATTAAGTAAAATTCAAATTTCATTCAAAAAAATACCCGAAAGTTTTTCTAACAAAGTTTTTTTAAATGAGCAAGATGTTTCAGAGAAGATTCGAATGGCTAATGTTGCTTCTATAGTTAGTGATATTGCAACCATTGCAGAAGTTCGTAGTTTTTTGGTAAGTCAACAGCAAGCCTTAGGGAAAAATGGGGGAATTATTATGGATGGGAGAGATGTTGGAACCGTTGTTTTTCCTGCTGCTGAATTGAAGATTTTTGTAACTGCAGACCCGAAAGTGCGAGCTAAAAGAAGGTTTTTAGAACAACAAGCAAAGGGTTCATCTGAAACAATAGAGGAAGTACGGTCAAACCTTGCGCATCGTGACCATCTTGATTTAACACGAGCAATTGGTCCTTTAAAACAAGCAGAAGACGCCGTTGTTTTAGATAATTCTGATTTGTCAGAAATTGAACAATTGGAATTTGCTCTAAAATTGGTTGGTTCGCGTATTCACAAAGCAGTTTAGTTTACTTTCTAACTAACTATTTAAGTGTTGTTATTCTAATTATTCATTGAAAACTACCATTGATTATTAAATTCCTAACAAATATTCATTGAAACTAAGTTTTTAATAATTAGGTAATAAGTAAATCGATATTTCTTATCTTTGCATCTGAAACCAATGACAATATAGAAATGCTTTCAATAGGAAAAGTAACAGAAGAAATTATTCGAAGAAGCCCATTTTTACGTGAGGCTATGACAGATGATTTGATTAACATTTCATCATTAGCAAGAAAAATCAAGCCGGAAATTGACGAAGCTTTAGGTAAAGAAGTAAAAGAAGGTGCAATCGTGATGGCGATAAAACGCATGTCTCCGGGTTTGTATCACAAATTGAATATCAAAATATCCAACATTATTGGAGAGTTAGGAGATTTTCTAGTACGCTCTAATCTAGAAGATTTTACCTTTGAAAATACCGATTCATTTCGTGCAAAACAAGGTGATTTAGTAAAATTATTAAACTCTGAAAACGACGTGTTTTATACAATTTGTAGAGGAGTTACAGAAACTACAATTATTTGTTCTCAAAATATAACCGAGCGACTAAAGAAATTATTGGCTACAGAAAAAGTGAAAGCACATACAGTTGATTTAGCATCTGTAACGGTTAAACTTCCTGCTTCAAATGCAGAAGTGCCCGGAATATATTATTACATATTAAAACATTTGGCTTGGGAAGGAATCAATGTAGATGAAATCGTTTCTACCTCCAACGAGTTTACAGTAATTGTAAAACAAGAACAAATAGATAAAGCATTCAAAGTGTTGATGCAATTGAAAAGAGGTCGTTAAGCCTCTTTTTTTAGTTAGTGATGTTGCTGTTACTTGACATAATTTGTTAAAGAAAAATAAGTATTATCTCTGGCAACCAAGGTATCTTATTAGTAAATATCAGAAAAAAAAGTCGGAACACTATTCCGACTGAAAAAAAACTGATGAAAGGTTAATTTATTTCATATAAATCATTTTTCCTTTTGTGTTACCAACTTTATAATAATACATCCCATTTTGGCAAGTAGGGTTCCAAATCACTGAAGATTCACCTTTAGGTGCAACTAATTTATCTACTAACTTGCCATCTGTTGAATACAAATAAATAGTTTCATTGTTAGATAGAGGTGCACCAAAGTAAAACTCTACTTTGTCCTTAAATGGATTGGGAAATACACTCAATGAGATATCATTACCAGAAATAGTTGGAGTAGCTAAATTGGTGGTTTTAATGGTGACAGCCCAAAAATCAGCTTTGTTGAGGTTATACGTGCCTGTTGTTTGATTGCCAGAGATAGGGCTTTTTGTCGAGCCTGAACAAAACAAAGTATCTCCACGTTGATATCGTACACTTGAGTCGTCATTTGAAGAACCGCCAAGTGAATATTGATTTTTTATTGCTCCGGAAGTGTCTGCAATGATTATCCAACCGTCTTCACCCCCAAAATAAGGTGAAGTTTTGTTGCCAGAATTCATTATTGATGAAGAAGTAGAACCGATAGCAATTAAATCGTTCGCTAAAAATGTGATACCCCCTGAAGACTCATCGTTTGTCCCGCCGTAACTTTCATCCCACAAGATGTTTAAATTAGAATCTAATTTAACTACCCAGCAATCCGGTCTTGTAAAAGCATCAAACGAACCACGATTTGGCGCTGTTTTATTACCACTTGGGCCAGAGGTTGAAAAACCATTTATGTATATGTCTATTCCATTCGTATACAAAGATCCAAGACTTTCAGCCGAAGTTCCTCCAAAGCATTTGTTATTGAGAATATTTAAGTTTTGATCTAGTTTTATTATCCAAAAGTCTTGATTCCCATAACCAATATCTGTTTTATCTCCTCCAACACCTTGAATTGTCGGACTCATAAAATACCAACTGTTATCATTGGTCTGAACAACTCCCATGCACGCATCTTGAAAAGGAGAGCCAACTAGTTTTTCAGAAAGGATAGTGAAATCTGAAGGGTCTATTTCAAGTAACCATAGATCACTGCCTCCTATTGGCGCTATTGTTTTGTTGCCACTGATAGGTGAGTCACTATCACCTACTAATAATAGATGATTTTCTTTTTGTAAAAGCCTACAGTACCCCTCATTTCCTGAACCTCCAAAAGTTTTCTGCAACAGAATATTGCCATTCAAATCCAATTTCAGTAACCAAAAATCTGAATTGCCATAGTTTGACACAGACATGTCTCCTGTTAGATTTGAATAAGTGCTAAGCAAGCAGTAGATTGCTGTGTCTGTGATGATAGAACTAAAAAGAGATTCAGTTTGATCTCCACCAATGGTTTTGTCCCATTGAATATTGAAGTTTAAATCGGTTTTTACGATCCACATATCAGTTCCACCTCGGCTGTTTTCCGATTTATCAAACGATGCATTGGAATCGGAGTTACCAATCAAATAATAGCCTGTACTATCATGAGTATATGTAAAACCAATATAATCATTGCCACTACCTCCAATTTTCTTTTGAGAAACAACAGTAAACTGTGCTGCTGAAGTATAGCTAAACAACATGAATAAACCTACTAGTGTGTATATGCGTTTCATAAAAACCGATTTAAAAAAAAATAAATTACTAATTATTTTATATTAATTCACTAATGCTGTACTTTGAATCAATGTACCATTTGGTAAAACTACTGATACGCGCAATTGATTGTAAGGAATATCTCCAGTAACATTAATTATGCGTTGTACAGTATTGCCACCTATTAAATTTGCTGTTTCAGTGTACACGGTTGTTCCATCTAATTTTTGAACCATGATGTCTACTTCTACATCAGTATCTGTTCGTAAATTAAACTTCAGTGTTCTTCCCACAATCACATTGGGGTAAATATCAATATGTATATCTTTGTAATCTACAACGTTGCCCAATTCCAAATAAGTTGGTGCTACTCTACCGCTATCCATAAATGCAACTACTCGGTAAAGTCCGGGAACAAATTCACCTGTTTTGTACTTTATTTTACCAACACCATTGTTGTTTTCAACAGATGCAAAATAACCAACTGCAGCATCTACAGATTCAAATGTGAACCCGGAAATAAATGACCCATTTGGTAACAACAAACTATCTATTACACAATCCATTGGGTCTGTGGTTCCACCTACTGTGTGATTAAAGCAATTTTCAACCATTAGAGCATAACCATACAATGGATTTGGAGAAGGGTCTGGAGTTGGTGTGCCATTGTAGGTTGTTTGAACACACTCCATACCGGTTGGTATGTAATAAATAGGGCTTCCATTTGGGTTTGTACCAATTTGGTCTAAAAACCAACTGGTTTGTTCAGTAGAAACGGGCATTTGTGTACTCGATACTACATGTTGGTTAAAATTTACTGTTGCATTTTGTATAGTTGCTAGGCACCAACTGTCCATTCCTTCATACATCCCTGTATTTGCCCCATTGAAATGTGCAAATTTATCCATGCGTTTTTCAACCAACCAGCCGTTTACAACAGGGGTATTTGCGGCATCCATAAAGGGAATACCGGGTGTATTTTGGTCAATCTTGATATGTTGTCTTAAAAAAATGGGTTTGTTTGTAACATAGTTGTATCCTGTTTCTTTAGCATAAGGATGATTTTGATTTAACAAATCATAAGAAACTTGATCTATTGCTTGAAAATACGGTGTAATTAATCCCGTATTTGGATCTGCACCGGCATCGTCAGAAGCCATTAAATAAGGTTGCCTATTTGAAGTTTGCATTTGATACAATCGGTAAGCTTCCTTTTTTCCATTGCAATCTATCCAACACAAGGGAGATGGCGGAGGTGAATTTGGGTCAATTTCTACCGGATCGCTTGTTCCAACAATTACATTGTTTACATCCATTGCCGTTATGGTGTAAAATAAATCGGATGCAAGCAATTGTGGAGTATTGAAGTGGAAGTAATTTTTGGATGTGGTATCCGTTTGTAGCAATGTTAAACTATTGTTCATATTCTGGTAAATTTTCACCAAATATGTATTGGCAGATTGACCTTTATCCCAATAGATGTATCCATTGGATTTAGCAGGTTGAATGTGTGATTGCAAGTTGCTTTCTTGCGCATTAAGGGAAAGAATTACCCCCCCCCGAAAACTAGTGTAAATAGACAATTCATAGTGTAAAAATTAAAATTTATTTCAATAAACTTATTAATATTTTTGACTTATGCAAAAAAAAATAACATTTCAGTTTGTTAAATTTTAGAATTTTTAATGCTTTACTTGAAATTAGGTGCATAAAATAAATTTCAATTAAATATTCAACATAGTGTTTTTTCTTTGAAAGATTGATTTTTTGCAATGCAGGTTTATAATTTGAAAATAAGAAGATAAAAGCTGTAATTATTCCCCAAGCACCTTTCCTTTCCCAGTAATGTAAACATCAATGCTAGTTGGATTACCTTTGTAATAGATATTACCTGATTCTTTTAGATAGCCTTTAATAGGGATTTGATTGGCGTTTATTTTCATATCGCCTTCAGATTCTGAAGCAACAAAAATGGAATCTTTTACGGTTAAGCCTGAAGCATCACACCAACTGTTGCTTTTGATGGATAATTTTGCTGCATCGGTTTTTCCTGTAAATGTATAGTTGCACCAACCGTGGTCAGCCTCGGCAGAAATGTATTTCGCATCTAAATTTAAGAAAACGTCTCCAGAACCATCTCGGGTATAAAAAGCAAAATAATCTGTATATATTGTTCCTACTGTGGTTAAAGATTCTGTTCCAACAATGTTGATGTTTATCAAGCTGGTGAAATGAATTTCAACTGTAACACTTTTTTTATACGACCGTAAGAAGTTGCATTTGTTCGTGTTTTTTATTTCAAGCGTATTTTCAGAAACGTTTGTTTCAATCAAATTCAATAGATTTTTGCCTCCCTTTATCACTACTTTGTTTGTAGAATCTTGAATTAACACGTAATTAATATGTTCTTTCAACACCAATTTATTAAAATATGCCAATGCAATTTCTTTTTCGGTTTGCTCGCCTGTGCTTTTAAAACATCGTCTATCCTCCGGTTTTTTACAAGAAATAGCCACAAGCAATACAGTTAAGATGAGCAGACTATTCTTCATGATACCTTTTTTTAGGGTGAAACGTATAACCAATACCGTATTCAATGTAATCTGCTTTTGCCCAGTGTGATTTTAAGACTAAGTTTAGCAAAAGCCCATTATCAAATTGATAGCGCATACCAACACGGTGATACAATTCATTGTCTTGATCATATCGATCTTTTAAATACACGCCCATACCCAATACAAACCGAAATCTGTCTAAAGGTAAATTGTATCCCAGGTAAGCGCCAACTTGAAGTATTCTCCACTGATTTTTTGGAATATATGTTCTATATGCAAAAATTGATTGCTTGGAAATAATGTCCAAGGCTATTTCCATTCCCACTTTTGGTCTAAATTGTTTGTATATAAAGTTGCTAATTGCAAATACGGGGTAACGTTTTCCTCCTGTTGGGAAAATTTGTTTGCTGGATACAATACCGATAATAGAGTAGTTCCACGATTTGAAAAATGGCACGCGCTTAAAAACTTCTTTTGACGTTTCAATTGCATTATCTTGAAACCTATATTCATAGCCCAAGCTAACAAAAGGCATATTTAGACCTAGGTTTGGTACTTTTGTCGAACCGTTTGAAAAATGCGTCATATCAATCCCTAACGTAAAAGCATTCCGGTGTGCAAAAAATAATTTCGATTGTATTCCAATATTAATCAACGCATTCAAATGTGAACTTACAGCAGTGTTTTTTGGATTTTTGTGTTGGTCAAATTCCTTGGTTACAACGCCAATACCAGCTCCAATTTTTGGCGAAACGATAAACTTTTCTGATGTGTAAAAAGGAATTTCAATAAATCCATACGCGCCAAAGCCATATCCTAAAATTTTTGCATTGCCCAAGTTTGAACCATACAAGGTAATCCCCGCAAAAGGATTGTGATAGGCTTTGCTCCAAGGTTTTGACCGCAATTGTTTTAACATAGAAAACTCACCAGCAAATAAATGCTCTTTTGCTAAGTGCCCCATGGTGCCACGATGTGCAACTAAAAATCCTGTTTTCAATCGTGCTGAAAAAATCCAGTTGTCTTTTTTGATGCCTTGCGCAAAAGCAAGAAAAGGCAAAAAGAAAAATGGGATTATTTTTTTCATGTGCCAAAAATACAAATTTTGAGTTTCTTGAGCACGCTTGATTTTTGTAATTTTACATCATGGAAAAAGCAACAGAACTCAATATCAATGACTCCAGATTGATAGCCTTTCAGCGTTTGTTGAACATCATGGATGATTTACGTGAAAAATGTCCATGGGACAAGAAACAAACTTTGCAATCACTACGTTATCTCACCATTGAAGAAATGTATGAGCTTTCGGATGCTATACAAGAGAATGACATGAATGCGATACAAGGAGAATTGGGTGATTTGTTTTTGCATTTGGTATTTTATTCTAAAATAGGTTCAGAGTCCCAATCTTTTGATGTTGGTACTGTTTTAAATGCAATTTGTGATAAATTGGTACATCGTCATCCACATATTTACAGCGATGTTGTTGCAGAGACAGAAGAGGAGGTAAAAGCAAATTGGGAAAAGTTAAAGCTAAAAGAAGGAAAAAAATCTATTTTAGAAGGAGTGCCCAATTCTTTGCCTGCACTTGTTAAAGCAATTCGAATTCAAGAAAAAGTAAAGGGAGTAGGATTTGAGTGGGATGAAATTTCTGACGTTAAAAACAAAATCACAGAAGAAATAAACGAATTGTATGAAGCTCAACTAACCAAGAACCAGGAAGGAATTGAAGCAGAATACGGCGATGTACTTTTTTCATTGGTAAATTATGCACGTTACATCAGTGTAAATCCTGAAGATGCACTAGAAAGAACGAATAAAAAGTTTAAGAAACGTTTTCAGTTGATGGAAGAGATGATTCAAGCAGATAAGAAGCAAATCTCTGAAATGAACTTGCAAGAAGCTGATGTATATTGGGAGAAAGCCAAAGAAGCATTAAAGTAATTCGAGATAAGGATATGCAATTCCGTTTAATCAATAAGAAGCCCGTTTAATCATTTTCTTTTTTTCTTAATAGCGTATTGTGATGAAATGATTATTTTCGAAGCCTTGAAATAATACTGCAACCGTTTATGAAGCAATTTCTCTCTTTAATCATAGTTACTTTTACACTGTTTGTGTCTTCTTTTTCTTTCTCACAAGACCATACAGTTCGGGGTTTTTTATTTGACAAGGACAATTCTGAAGCCGTAGCATTTGAAAAAGTTGCTTTGATTCCTACCGATAAGAATATTTCTATTCTCATTGCTGCAACAGATGTAAATGGTTTTTTTACAATTCCCAAGGTTTCTCAAGGTACTTATTTACTGAAAATACAAACAGCAGATTATAAATTGTATGAAAAAGAAGTAGTTGTAAATGCTAAAGCAGGAATTACAGAACTTAGAATTGAGCTTGCACCGTTGGATGAAGTTGGAATAGATGAAGTTGTAATCTCTGCTGAAACACGTGCTAAAACTACCGAAGTTTTGATGTCTCAAATCAAATTGGACAAAAAAGGATTGGAAAGAATACCTTCTATTGGTGCAGAAAACGATATTGTTGGAGCTTTTTCGGTTACGCCGGGTGTAGTAACAACTGGTGACCAAGGTGGACAGCTTTATGTGCGCGGTGGAACGCCAATTCAGAATAAAATTTTGTTGGATGGAATGACTATTTATAACCCTTTTCATTCCATCGGTTTCTTCTCAATATTTGAAACAGAACTGGTAAAAAATGTTGATATTTATACTGGGGGCTTTGACTCTAGGTTCGGAGGTAGAATTTCATCAATCATGGATATCACATACCGTGATGGAAACAAGAAAAACTTTGGAGGTAAGGTCTCTGTATCTCCTTTTCTTGCAAAATTGGTAGTTGAAGGACCAATGTATCGTGCAAAGAAAGAAGGTGATGGTGCAGGTTCGTTTATCTTTTCTGCAAAACACTCGCTGTTGGACTATATTTCTAAAGATTTATACCGTGGTGTAAATAATGGAAACGGGTTGCCATACAATTTTACAGATGTTTACGGTAAAATGACATTTGCAACCGGTCAGGGTTCTCGTGTTTCGTTATTTGGATTCAATAATTACGATAAGGTAAAATACAACGCTAGTGCTACCTTAGATTTTAATCAAGCAGGCGGAGGATTGTCTTGGTTTTTATTGCCAAATGGTGGAAAGACAATAATAAAAGGACATTTAACAGGATCTCAGTACAAAACTAAATTTCAAGAAGAAGCATCAAGCCCTCGAACAAGTACAATTACTGGGGTAGATTTAGGCTTTGATTTTTCGTACTTCTTAAGACGTGAAAGTCAAATAGACTACGGACTTTCTATTAACTTGTTTAGCACTAAATTTTTGTCATACAACGAATTGATGTCAAAAATTGAAGCGAATAACAATACCGTAGAATTTACAGGATATGCAAATTACAAGTTTGTTTCAAAAAGATTTGTTATTCAGCCGGGTTTTCGTTTTCAAGGATATGCTAGTTTAAATACATTTTCCATGGAGCCAAGATTGGGGATTAAATACAATGCAACAGAGAGATTTAGATTAAAGCTTTCCGGCGGTAGATATTCACAAAATTTCACTTCTGCTTCTTCAGACAGAGATGTAGTTAACTTATTTAATGGATTGCTTAGTGCTCCAACAAATGTTCAATCTACATTTATCACAGAATGGGGAAAGACAAAGAGTCCTAAAAACGGTATTCAGTACGCGTGGCATGCAATCTTTGGAACGGAAGTAGATCTCACAAAATCACTTTCATTAAATGTTGAAGGATATTACAAATATTTCCCTCAATTAAGCAATATCAATACGTTTAAGTTTTACGATGATGTAGCTGCAAACTCAAAAGTAGATGATATCGAGAAAAAGGATTTCTTGATTGAAAGCGGTCAATCTTATGGTGTGGACGTAATGTTGAAATTTTCTTATAACCGTTGGTTTGTTTGGGGAGTTTATTCATTATCTAAATCAACACGTTGGAATGGTTTTGAAACTTACTTCCCTGTATTTGACAGAAGGCACAATGCAAACATCGTAGTCTCTTATGTAGTTGGTAAAAAACGTGATTTAGAGTTCAATGTTCGTTGGAATTATGGTTCTGGTTTGCCATTTACTCCCACAGCCGGATACTACCAAAATGAAACGTTTAATCAAGGTGTAAGCACAGACATTACAACTTCAAACTCATCATCACCGGAAGTGATGTTGGGTGCATTCAATTCAAAACGATTGCCCGATTATCACCGTTTGGATATTACAATCAAAAAACAATTCAGATTTAAAAACAAAACAGAGTTGGAGTTGATTGCGGCAGTTACAAACGCATACAATAGAAAAAACATTTTCTATGTGAATCGGGTTACCAACGAGAAGATTTATCAGTTCCCAATCTTACCAAGTTTGGGTGTGAGCTATAAATTCTAAGTTTAGAAATCGTTTTAGATAGTTTCCAAAACGAAATGAATTAAGTCATTCATCTCTTTTTTGTAATCTTTTGAAAACTGCATTGCAGAGCGATTAGCAATACCTAAGCATATTGTACCACATTTGTGCCCCATTGCTTTCCCCAATGCAAACAATGCAGAACTTTCCATTTCAAAATTTAGAATGTTTTCTCCGCCGTATGAAAAACTTTCTAATTGTTCATTGAGCATGTCTGTTTTTGACCCTAAACGTAAACTTCTTCCTTGTGGCGCATAAAACCCTGAACTGGTTACGGTAATTCCCTTATGAACCAGAGGACCATTTAATTTTCCAACAATTTCTATAGAAGCAGATGCGCAATAGGGTATTACTGCTTTAGGCAAGGTGCAATGAGTTGCAAAAGCTGAACACGTTTTCTGTTCAGTTTCACTATATGCAATCGGATAAAAATGAGCTACATTGTCAATACCTATAGCATGAGTAGAAACAATGTAGCTATGCAACGGAATTTCTTTTTGAAGAATACCACAAGTTCCGATACGTAGAATAGTTAATGAAGTTAATTCTTGTTTATTTTCCCGCTTTGACAAATCGATATTTACCAAAGCGTCCAATTCGTTCATTACAATGTCAATATTGTCTGTTCCAATTCCTGTAGAAAGAGCGGTAATTTTTTTTCCTTTGTACGTTCCTGTATGGCAAACGAATTCCCTGTGAGAAGATTTAAATTCAATTTTATCAAAAAATGAAGAAATAGCTTCCACTCTATTCGGGTCCCCAACAAGTATCACTGTAGTAGCTATGTTTTTGGGAGCTATCCCCAAATGATAAACATTTCCTTTGGAATCCAAAACCAATTCAGAAGATGGATATTGCATGTTAAGAATGGTATTTCTTTATTTAAGACTTCCAAATACTTTTTTCAAAATATCAGTAACACGAGCAACAGGGTCTTTACGTATTTTGTTTTCTTCTTTTTCAACCATGTAAAACAACCCACTGATAGCTTTTTCAGTAACGTATTTATCCAAATCCGGATTTAATTTTTGTCCTCCGGTTAGCGTCATTGCCGAATTGTATTTTGTGATAATTGGATTCCAATAATCTGTAAGTTTCACTTTTTCAATAGCAGTTTTTACTTTTGGTGCAAATGCTTGAACCAATTGACTGGTTGTATTGTCTTTCAAGAATTTTGTTGCAGCACCATCGCCACCATTAAGTATCGCAAAACCGTCAGAAATACTCATTCCTAAAATAGCATTCTTAAAAATTGGCAAAGCTTCTTTTGTAGCCTCTTCAGCAGCTCTGTTTAACGTAGTTTCAAATTTCTCAACTTGACCAGAAAGTCCCCATTCCATAGCCTTTTCTCTTACTTTAATAGCATCCTGAGGAAAAGGTAGTCGGATAGCTGTATTTCCTAAAAATCCATCTGTAATGGAGGTAAGGTTTACAGAATTTTGAATCCCCACATTTAAGGCTTCTTTTAATCCGGAAATCACTTCGCCGTTAGTTAAACTTGGAGTTGAAGAGGTGTTGTTAGTTGTTGCTCCAATTGCATTTGCAGCTTCTTCCAAAGTTTCACAAGCTGTTAAACCAATGGAAAGTATGCTAATACTAATAAATGCTGAAATTTTGTTCATACGAATATTTTTTATGTTCAAACTTAAGAATATTTTTGTCAAAGTCAAATTTGATGCCATGCTTTCTATCGGAATTATTTCAATTGGAGATGAATTATTAATTGGTCAAACTATTAATACGAATGCTTCGTGGATGGGTGAACTACTTGCTAAACACGGGTATAAAGTAAAACAAGTGCTTACAATTTCAGACAATGAACATGAAATCCTACATTCGCTTAAAGTGATGACAGAACAGCATGATTTGGTTTTGATAACAGGTGGTTTGGGTCCTACGAAAGACGATATAACAAAACAAGTGCTTTGCGATTTTTTTGAAACAGAATTGATATTAAACGAAGAAGTACTTAAACATGTGGAACAGTTTTTCAGTAAGCGCAATCGACCAATGTTGGACGTAAACCGAATGCAAGCCATGGTTCCAAAATCATGTAAAGTATTATTCAACGACGAAGGAACTGCCCCCGGAATGCTCTTTCAGCATCACGATAAAATTGTTGTTTCTATGCCTGGTGTACCTTATGAAATGAAGTTCTTGATGCAAGAGCGCGTGTTGTCTTTTTTGAAAGAGCGTTTTAATGCAAGTGAATTGTGCCAGCAAACTTATTTGACACAAGGTATTGGAGAGTCCTTTTTAGCAGAGATACTGAAAGAATGGGAAAATGAATTAAGGGGAAAAGGCTTAGATTTAGCTTATTTACCATCTCCTGGAATGGTAAAACTTAGAATTACATCTGCCAAAGGAAGATTTACTGATGTAGAAAGATTTGGAAGTAAACTAATTGAAATGATTCCTTCATATTTATATGGGAAAGAAGATGAAGCATTGGCTTCAATTGTTGGAGAGTTATTGATACATGAAAAACAAACAATTGGCACTGTTGAGAGTTGTACAGGTGGAGCAGTAGCTTCTGAAATTACTCGAATTCCTGGTGCATCAGCATATTTTTGCGGAAGCCTGCTTACTTATACCAACACTTTAAAAGTTAAATTGGCAAAAGTGGATGCAATTACTTTGGAAAAACATGGAGCGGTTTCTATGGAAACAGTAAAAGAAATGGCAATAGGAGCAAAAGAAGTATTGGGTGTTGATTGGATGATTGCCATTTCTGGAATTGCTGGTCCACTTGGGGGCACAGAAGAAAAACCTGTTGGCTTAGTTTGGGTTGCCATTGCTGGTCCTGATGGAGTTTTTGCGTACAATTTTCAATTTGGAGACAACAGAGAAAGAAACATTCAAATGACCGTGTTATCAAGCTTAAATTTACTACGTTGTAGAATAAAAAGAATAAAAATTGAAAAAAAGCAGCATTAAAGTTGTAAAGTTGTAAGAAAATTGTTTTCTTTGCACCCGCTTTTAGAATTAGGAAAAAAATAAATACAATGTCACGAGTTTGTCAAATTACAGGAAAATCGGTTATGGTAGGAAACAATGTTTCACATTCAAACCGTAAAACTAAACGCAAGTTTTACCCGAACTTGTTAACTAAGAAATTTTATGTGCCAGAAGATGATATGTTTATCACGTTGAAGATATCTGCTGCTGCATTAAGAACAATCAACAAGAAAGGTATATCTGCGTGTTTGAAAGATGCACGTGAAAAAGGGTTTATAAAATAATTCAGTTCTGTCACAAAGTGATAGGAACCACAAAGTAAAAAAAGATGGCAAAGAAAGCAAAAGGCAATAGAATTCAAGTGATTTTGGAGTGCACAGAGCATAAAGAATCAGGAATGGCAGGTACTTCTCGTTATATTACAACGAAAAATAGAAAAAACACACCGGAGCGTATGGAGATTAAAAAATTCAATCCAGTGTTGAAACGTTATACAGTTCATAAAGAAATTAAATAATATTTGTCATGGCAAAGAAAGTAGTAGCATCCCTACAAAAAGGTGGAGGTAAAGAATATACAAAAGTTATAAAATTGAAAAAATCAGATAAATCTGGATCTTTTTCCTTTAAAGAAGAAATCGTTCACAACGATAAAGTGAAAGAATGGTTTTCTAAAGCTTAATTCAATTATAACTCGATATTGTTTTAAACCTCGGATTTTTTTATTCGAGGTTTTTATATTTTTGTACAATGGCACTATTTGGATGGTTTTCAAAAGAAAACAAAGAAACATTAGACAAGGGACTTCAAAAGTCAAAAGAAAGTTTTTTTGGCAAACTTACCCGCACACTTGTTGGAAAGTCACGTGTAGATGATGAAGTGCTTGATGAATTAGAAGAAATTTTAATCAGTTCTGATGTTGGTGTCAGTACAACATTAAAAATCATTGATCGAATCAATGCTCGTGTTTCTCGAGACAAATTTGTTGGTACTGAAGAATTAAATACAGTTCTGCGTGAAGAAATAGCTTTACTACTAGCAGAAAATGAAAATGGTGATTCATCGTATGATTTGCCTTCTCATAACGGAAACCCACACGTGATAATGGTGGTAGGCGTAAATGGTGTAGGTAAAACTACTTCCATTGGAAAATTAGCCAATCAATATAAAAAAGCAGGAAAAAAAGTTGTACTTGGTGCAGCAGATACTTTTCGAGCAGCAGCTGTTGACCAATTGATTATTTGGTCTGAGCGTGTTGGTATTCCAATAGTTCAGCAAGGTATGGGTGCCGACCCTGCTTCTGTTGCATTTGATGCACTCAGTTCTGCAAAAGCACAAGGAGCGGATGTGGTAATAATTGACACTGCTGGCCGTTTACACAATAAAGTAAACTTGATGAATGAACTTTCTAAAATCAAACGTGTTATGGATAAAGTTATTCCTGATGCTCCGCATGAGGTGATTTTGGTTTTAGATGGTTCTACTGGTCAAAACGCTTTTGAACAAGCAAAACAATTTGCATTAGCAACCGATATTACTGGACTTATCATTACAAAACTTGATGGCACTGCAAAAGGAGGCGTAGTGATAGGAATATCAGATCAAATGAACATTCCAGTTCGCTTTATCGGTGTAGGTGAAGGAATTGATGATTTACAAGTTTTTCATAAAAAAGAATTTGTCACTTCGCTCTTTGGGTAATTTTTTGTTTGGTTAACAAAGTAAACCATTTTGTTAAATACAATTTTTTTTCTTCTATTTTTTGCATTCATCAAAATCATTTCATAAAATTGACATGAATTTTTTACAGTGTTATCTGTAAAACTTATGTTATACTATATGAAAACTAGAAAATTTAGCCTTAGCACACTTCTTGTGTTGGGTCTTACTCTCCTATCTACGTTTGCTGTTTCTCAAGTTCCGGGTGTAGTGCGTTGCTACACAGATGAACAAGACGCTATTTTACGAGCAAACAATCCTCAATTGGAATCAAGAGCTCAATTTGAACAATGGG
>JBDHXR010000063.1:0-16201 GCA_039810825.1 Fluviicola sp. | reverse complement strand
CAAAGAGATCATTGCCAACGCAACAATAAACAATTGAGTTGCTGTTTCGTCATCAAGTGTAAAGCCGTCTGCGTCTTCCATACCTATTTCGGCAGACATGAATTTCACTAAGTCAGATTGACCAGCAAATTCTTCTAAAGATGCAAAGTCTTCTGTGTTGAAATATTCATCAAGTACATGGAAATAAGATTCTTCAAATTCTTCAATATCTTTTTCCTCAATAGTTTTTGTTTTCACATTTGCCTGATGGAATGCTTCAAGAATGACCGTGAAATAATAGATGAGTAAATTCTCAAGTTCTTCGTTTTTGTATTCTTCGGCAGCAGATAGAATATAGCCAATTAATACAGGTTGAGACAAACCTTGTGTCTCTGATAATTTATCTAAAGCATTTTCATCCAATTTGTCAATTTTATTGACTGCTGCTTCTATGTGTCCAATTGTGACTTGTGTCATTCTTTTTTTTGGCAAAGATAAGTATAGTATTTAACATGATGAATTGTACTGAATAATTCTATGCTTTTCAACTTGTTTGTTTACATTTGAAGGAATTTTGAAAGAAAGTTATATGAGAGCATTATCAAGTATTTTATTAATTGTACTATCATCGTTTTATTCCTATTCTCAAAAAAGTGAGTTGACTTTATCTGATGCAGTGATGCAGCAATACAGAAAATTCAGAAGCGAAACGTGCAACAGCATTGCATGGATTCCAAATTCTGAAACGTATGTCTTTGCAAGTAACAATTATCAAACACTATATCGCGCATCTATAAAAAACACAACTGCCGAACAGTTTCTAACTGTACAGGAGTTAAACACTGCTTTAGGTAGTGAGTTGTATTCAGTCTATGGATTTCAATTTGTTTCTTCTACCGAGATGTTGCTGAATGATGGGGTATCTTTTTACAAATATAATTTTGAAAGTAAAAAAGGTGAAAAACTATTAGAGTTGCCAAAAAATGCTGAAAACGCTGAATTTGAAACGAAAATAGGACAAGTAGCCTATACTGTAAAAAATAATTTATGGATTGTTTCAGCGGGTAAAACAAGAGCAGTAACCTCTAATACAGATGAGAATATTGTATCTGGACAAACGATAGCTCGAAATGAATTTGGGATATCTGATGGGATTTTTTGGTCACCAAAAGGTACTTTTTTAGCTTTTTATCAAAAAGATGAATCAAAGGTTAAAGAATATCCGTTGGTTGATATTACTAAAACTCCTGCAGAATTAATGAACATTAAGTATCCGATGGCTGGTCAAGGGTCTGAAAAGCCTAGAGTTGGTATTCATCACGTTTCATCTGGTAAAACAGTGTATTTTTCACCGCAAAATGGAGCAGAAAATTACTTAACGAACTTAGTTTGGACACCAGATGAAAAGTTTGTTTTAATTGCTGAGGTAAACAGAGATCAAAACCACCTGTGGTTGAATAAGTTTGACGCAGTTTCTGGGAATTTTATCGCTACTTTGTTTGAAGAAACAAATGATAAATGGATAGAACCAGAACATCCGGCGTTTTTTCCATCAGAAGCATCTTCTAACTTTGTTTGGATTTCAGAGAGAGATGGTTTCGACAACTTATATTATTATTCAATTGATGGTAAACTAATAAAACAACTAACTAAAAATCGTTTTGTTGTTAAGGAAATTATTCAATCTACAAATAAAGGCAAAGAAATTGTTTTCGCAGCTACTGGAACAAGTGCGTTAAATACATTAATTTATGTTGTCGATTTGACTGGGAAACAACGATGTTTGACCTTGGAAGAAGGAACGCATTCAGTTGCAATAAATGATATTGGAACCCACCTGATTGATTCGTATTCCTCTCATTCAACTCCTGGAAAAGTAATGCTAAAATCTATTTCCGGCAAAAATCTAAAAACAATTCATACAAGTGAAAATAAGTTGAAAGAAGTGTCAATAGGCACTGCAGAAATCGGACAAATCAAAGCAAATGACGGTTCTGTCTTGTATACAAGATTAATCAAGCCAAGCAATTTCGATCCTTCAAAAAAATACCCAGTACTGGTTTATGTCTATGGTGGACCTCATGCTCAGTTGATTACCAATTCATGGTTAGATGGGGCAAATTTGTGGATGTATTGGATGGCGGAGCAAGGGTATTTGGTGTTTACATTAGATAATCGTGGTTCCGGAGAAAGAGGGTTCGCTTTTGAAAGCCAAATTCATCGTCAACTTGGAACGGTAGAAATTCAAGACCAAATGAGTGGGGTAAGTTATTTAAAGTCACTTCCATATGTTGATACTTCTCGTTTTGCAGTTCATGGATGGTCTTTTGGAGGTTTTATGACAACTTCATTGATGTTAAGACAAGCAGGAGTGTTTAATGTAGGAGTTGCAGGTGGGCCAGTTACAGATTGGAAATATTATGAGGTGATGTATGGTGAACGATATATGGATACGCCGGAACAAAATGAAAAAGGGTATGAACAAGCATCCTTATTAACACATGCTGATAAACTGAAAGGAAAACTGTTATTGATTCATGGTCAAATAGATGATGTGGTTGTTCCGCAACACAATGATGTACTCTTAAAACGATTCGTTGATTTAGGAATTCAGATTGACTTTTTCCATTACCCAATGCATAAGCATAATGTTCTTGGTAAAGATCGTGTTCACTTGATGAAAAAAGTTCTTGATTATATAATTGAATACAATAAATAAAAAGAGAATAATGTAAAAACCAAAATAATTGACTATTTTTGTCAATACAAATTTAGTCAAGATGAAAACGTTATTAAAAAATGCACGCTTTGAAAAAAAACTTAATGCCCGTGAATTAGCACAAATTATTGGAGTTGATCAAACATTAATAACTCGTTTTGAAAAAGGTGAAAGAATACCAACGAAAGGACAGGTTGCTGCGCTATCCATTGCTTTAGACCTTTCATTGAATGAATTGATGAAGCATTGGATAAAAGCTCGTATATTAAAAGAATACGGATCAGAATATCAAATTTCTGAGGCCTTATCCTTGGTAAATGAAGAATTGGCTACCTATTCAAACAACGCTCCTGACTTCTCATCAAATCTTAAAAAAGTACTTCAGGAAATTGACAGGCTTAAAAAACAGTTAGATCAATTGCGAGTTATAGATTCATATAGAATAGCTCAAGCTCTTGAGTTGGAATACACCTTTGATAGTAATCGAATTGAAGGTAACACGCTTACATTACAAGAAACAGATTTGGTAGTCAATGAAGGTTTGACGATTTCTGGAAAATCGATGAGAGAGCATTTGGAAGCAATTAATCACAATGAAGCTGTTGCTTACATCAAAGACTTGGTTCAACGAAAAGTACAAATAAATGAGCGTGAATTACTTTGCATTCATAATTTGGTATTAAGAGGAATTGCTCCAGAGCATGCAGGGAAATACCGTAATGTGCAAGTAATGATCAAAGGAAGCAGACACACTCCGCCTCAACCATTTGCTATTCAAAAGAAGATGGAAGAATACTTTGAGTGGTATCGTGAGCACAAAGAAAGATTGCATCCTGTATTGTTGGCTGCAGAAATGCACGAACGGCTTGTTACCATTCACCCCTTCATTGATGGAAATGGAAGAACATCTCGTTTAATTATGAATCTATTGTTGTTGCAAAATGGTTACGTATTAGCTAATATTAAAGGGGATTATGCAAATAGAATGAATTATTATAAGTCTTTAGAAGCTGTTCAAACAAAAGAAGATAATGAATCGTTTTTACTTTTTGCAGCACAAATAGAGAAAGACTGTTTAATGCGTTATCTTCAGATTCTAACGTAATAATGTGATTTTGACAAAAGGATAAAATATAACGCTTAAACATTAATAATCAAATTGTGATAGAAAAGTATTTGTGTAAATTTTGTGAATAGAAGCAGGAAATAAGTATATAAACGGTAAATTTATTCCAATTTGGATTTTTATCTTTGTTGAAATTTCAATTACATGTCTGAAATTATTTCTGAATCTATGGGTACTCAAGTTCAAACAGAACAAGAACAAATAATCAAAGCTTTTCGTTTGATGGCTACTGCTAAAACGATGG
Organism: Fluviicola sp.; assembly: GCA_039810825.1. GTDB lineage: Bacteria > Bacteroidota > Bacteroidia > Flavobacteriales_D > Crocinitomicaceae > Fluviicola. Next base: position 12,133 of record JBDHXR010000063.1, on the reverse strand, counting down.
CTGAAAAATATGAAGCAAACAAAGAGGTTACGGCTAAATATGTACATGCAACTTCACGTGGGCATGAAGCAATTCAGTTGGCTGTTGGTTTGCAGTTGAAGCCTCAAGATTGGGTTTCTCCGTATTACCGTGACGACAGTATTTTGTTGGGTATTGGCATGACACCGTATGAGTTGATGCTGCAAGTATTTGCTAAAAAAGATGACCCTTTTTCCGGAGGAAGAACCTATTATTCTCATCCTTCCTTAAATCGAGAGGATATGCCCAAAATTCCTCATCAATCTTCTGCAACTGGGATGCAAGCAATACCAACTACTGGAATTGCAATGGGAATTCAATACAAAGAAAAGCTGGGTTTAGCAACGGATTACAAAGGTGAAAATCCAGTAGTAGTTTGTTCACTTGGTGACGCTTCGTGCACAGAGGGTGAAGTTTCTGAAGCTTTCCAAATGGCAGCATTAAAGCAATTCCCAATCGTGTTTTTAGTACAAGATAATGGATGGGATATTTCTGCTAATGCAAAAGAAACTAGAGCACAAGATATTAGTCATTATGCCAGAGGGTTTAACGGACTTGATGTTCGCACTATAGACGGAACAGATTTTGATTTGTGTTATCAAACTGTACAAGAAGTATTTGATATTGTAAGAAAAGAAAGAAGACCATTCATATTGCACGCAAAAGTTCCTTTACTTGGTCATCACACTTCAGGGGTGCGTAAAGAATGGTATCGAGATGATTTGGAAGAAGCAGCAACAAGAGATCCTTTTCCGAAATTAAGAGAAATATCGGTTTCATTCCTTGGTGAAAATGCGGTGCTTGACATTGAAAAAGAAGTAGTTCAATTTGTTGATTCTGAATACGATAAAGCGCTAAATGCTGATGAGCCAACGCCACAAAGTGTTACAGATCATATTTTTGCTCCAACTCCGATTACTTCTGAATCTGGAGAACGAACTCCGAAAGGGAAAAAGAAGACTGTAATGGTTGATAGTGCGCTTTTTGCTGTCAGAGAAATTATGGCGAAGCATAAAGAAGCATTGCTGTATGGCCAAGATGTAGGAGGAAGATTGGGAGGAGTGTTTCGTGAAGCAGCTACCTTGGCTCAACAATTTGGTGATGATCGCGTGTTTAATACACCCATTCAAGAAGCGTTCATCATTGGGTCAACAGTAGGAATGTCAGCAGTTGGATTAAAGCCGATTGTTGAGGTTCAGTTTGCGGACTATATTTGGCCTGGGTTGAATCAACTATTCACTGAAGTGTCTAGATCAAATTATTTATCAAACGGTAAATGGCCGGTTAGCTGTGTTATTCGTGTTCCAATTGGAGCTTATGGATCGGGCGGACCATATCATTCATCAAGTGTTGAATCGGTTTTAGCGAATATTCGTGGAATAAAAGTTTTATATCCTTCAACAGGTGCTGATTTAAAAGGGCTGATGAAGGCTGCTTATTACGACCCAAATCCCGTGGTAATTCTAGAGCATAAAGGGTTATACTGGTCAAAAATACCTGGTACAGAAGGTGCGATGTCTATTGAACCAGATGAAGACTACATTGTTCCAATTGGTAAAGCGCGTATTGTGCAAGAAGCATCAGAAGATGCTATAAAAAATGGAAATTCTTGTTTGGTTGTTACGTATGGAAGAGGGGTTTATTGGACATTAGAAGCTTCCAAAAACTTTGAAGGAAAGGTTGAAATTCTTGATTTAAGAACCATCAATCCAATTGACATGGAAGCTATCAATAGTTCTGCAAAAATACATGGAAAAGTGTTGTTGGTAACAGAAGAGTCAATTGAAGCGACTTTTACACTTGGACTTGCTGGACGTATTCAACGAGATTGTTTTGAATCTCTTGATGCACCAATTGCTATTGTTGGTGCGGTAGATACACCAGCAATTCCACTTAACTCACTTTTAGAAGCTGAGCTATTGCCAAATGCAGATAAAGTTTCCAAAGCTTTGTTCAGTTTGTTAAGCTATTAACAATTTGCGGGGGATAACAATTTAGAAGCCTGAATTTTTTGAGCATTTTATATACTATTTTCGTTTGTATTATAGTGTGTATATGCGAATTGGTTCAAATTTTACAGTAGGAGATTTAGCAAGGTTTTTAGGTAGAGAAGTTGTTGGCGATAGTTCATTGATTGTTACAGGAATCAATGAGATTCACAGAGTAGAGCCTGGCGATTTGGTTTTTGTAGATCATCCAAAATACTATGATAAAGCGTTGCATTCAGCAGCAACATTTATTTTGATAGATAAAGCTGTAGAAGTTCCAAATGGTAAGGCGTTAATTATTTCTCCAACTCCTTTTGATGATTACAACAAATTGACAAGAAAATTTTCTCCGGCTACCCTACAGTCAACTATGACGGGTGAAGATTGTCATATTTCAGATTCTGCACATTTGTCTCCCAATTGTTTTATTGGAAATAGAGTGATTATAGGTGAGAATGTAGTGATACATCCTGGAGCTTACATTGGAGATGGAACAATATTGGAAGACAATGTTGTAGTTGGACCTAATGCGGTATTGGGGCATTATGCTTTTTATTATAAAAAGAAACCTGAAGGTTATGATAGAATGCACAGTTGCGGATATGTTCATATCGAACGAAATGCAGAAATAGGTGCTGGAACTACTATAGATGCTGGTGTAAGTGCTATTACGAAAATAGGTGAGGGAACAAAAATTGACAATCAAGTACAAATTGGGCATGATACAACTATTGGAGCAAACTGTTTAATCGCTGCTCAAGTTGGTATTGCAGGGTGTTGCACTATTGGTGATAACGTTACACTTTGGGGACAAGTTGGTTGTGCATCAGGCATTACAATTGAAAACAATGTAACGGTGCTTGCGCAATCTGGAATAGGAATGGATTTGAAACAAGGCAAAACTTATTTTGGTAGCCCTTGCGATGAATCAAAAATAAAATTTAGAGAACTTTTCGCAGTCAAAAATTTAGGAGAACAATCTTCAAAAAAATGATAACAGCCCTACAAGTAGAAAAATTAGAATCAAAAATCGAAGCCAGAGAGTTTCGGTTAAATTCATTGCTTGAGTTATCACGGGCTGTGGCTTCTAATCAAGGGGTGGAAAACTTACTCAAGTTGTATGAATTTGTTATGCACGAACAACTAGGGTACGATCGATTCTTGCTTTGCAAAAAAGAAAAGGAATGGGAGACCATTTTAAAAGTTGGAATTAAAAATAAAATTAAAAACATTTCGATTGAAAAGGATTTGCTTCGTTTTCAAGATGTTACAGTAATTGAATCCAGTTATTCGCCGGTTATTGATGAATTCGATATAGTGATTCCGGTTTTTCATGAGAATGAACCAATAGCTTACCTGCTAATATCTGGTTTAAACCACAATGAACCCAATACTCAAACGTTAATTTCAGATTTGGTTTTCGTTCAAACCTTGACCAATGTTGTTGTTATGGCTATTGAACACAAACGATTGGCTATTGAAAAAGTGAAGCGTGAACGACTGAAAAAAGAATTGGAGGTGGCTTCAGAAATGCAGAAATTGCTATTCCCTTCAGACTTACCATCGAATAAGCAAATGGACATCTCAGCTAAATATATTCCTAGACATGAGGTAGGTGGTGATTATTATGATTTTATTCCATTGGGGGACGATAAGTACATCATTTGTATTGCAGATGTAAGTGGTAAGGGGATAAGCGCAGCCATGCTGATGGCAAATTTTCAAGCTACAATTCGTACTTTTTACTCCTCTGTTTATCAAATACAACCATTTGATTTAACCTTTTTGATACAAGAATTGAATAAACGTGTAAATTCGAATGCTAAAGGAGAAAAATTTATCACCTTCTTTATTGCAGAGTACAATGCTGCAACGAGAGAGCTTAATTACATCAATGCAGGGCATAATCAACCCATTATCACAAACGGTAAAAACTACAAATTATTGGATGTAGGAAGTGTTGGTTTGGGGATGTTTAATGAAATGCCGTTTATCCAGCAAGGTAAAGAAATATTGAAATCAAATACCACGTTGATTTTATATACAGATGGAGTAGTTGAGCTTGAAAATGAAAAAAATAAACCTTTTGAGTTGGAGCAGTTGATTAAAATTTATCATAATTTTTACCGTTTAAGTATGGAAGACATGAACAATATTGTGTTCTCTAAACTTGATGAGTGGAAAGGATCAAAAAAATTGTTAGACGATACGGCTGTTTTTTCGTGTAGATTTTTTTAATAATGTTTGCTTAACGCATCAAATACATTTTACCGTAATTCTTTTTGAAATATTTGTCTGCACCTGATTCACGTTGTTGAATCTCCTCACCATTCAACTTAGCTTTTACTTCATACAAATATACTCCATTTGCCAAAGGATCACCAAATTCATCTGTTCCGTCCCAAGCATATTCAGTGATGTTTCTTCCTATTCGTATTAACCCCAATTGATCTTCTGTAATTTCCCGAACTACTCTTCCAGAAACGGTAAGTATTCGAATTAAAATATCATCAGGTACTTCTGTGCCGGTTAGTGTAAAAACAAATCGTGTACTTGTGGAAAAAGGATTTGGATAATTCATCATCTTGGTAATGGTTGATTCACGAATGACTTCAAAATTCACTTTGTATTCATAATCACCAGAAATATTCCCAGATCGGTCTGTACCTTGAACAAATAAATGATAAACTCCATCTTGCTCAAACAGTTTTGGATATACAATTTTGAATTTTAAGTTTGAGGCATTTGCTGGGTACCATTGCATGATGGTATTTCCGGTTGCATCGATAAAAGGTATGCGTTTTTGTACACCATTTGGAGTGGTCAAATAAATCCCAAACAATGCGGTGTCTGAAATATTATCCATTACCAAATACGGATTGTCATCTTTTAAGGTTATGAGAATTTCACTGTTAGGATCAACTATATCGCCGTTCAAAATATGCAATCCATTAAAAGTGACATCCAAAATTGGGTTTCGGTCATCCTTGATAACGTAAATTGGACGTTGCAATACATTGTTATGATGATATTGTTCCAATTGATCTGTTTGAACAAGTGAACCATTGATGTATGGATTCACTTCCATCCAAAACGTATTGTTTCCTGGTTTGTTTACCGAATTAAATTGCACTGTATCTCGTAGTACTTGATGTACTCTCAAACTATCCTGACGTGGGTATGGAATAACGTGCTTCACATGCGCATAATCTTCTATCCAGTAATTGATGAGTAAGGAGTCCATCGGATAATCACTGATGTTTTTTACATCTACAGCAAAAGCATAACTCTGCCCTTCTTTTATGGTATCTGGCAAAGATGCGTAATAACCTGAACTTCCATCAATAGCAGCTTCTGGCACAGGTTGATACAAAACATGAAGACGATCTATTTGTGCCGGAGTTAAATTTACCCGATCGGCATTGTAAATTCCAATACGAATACGAGGAAATTGTGCTGCGTCAATCAATGAATTCAGGTTTAATATAGAGTCATTGGGGCTGAAAACAGTATCTAAAGTACCTGAAAAAGCATTGTAAATATTGTATTTTTCAATGAAAATACGCACGCTATCTGTAGCAGGGTTTTCCAAAGAGTCTCGTCTCCAATATACTGTATTCCAGCTAAATGCAGGACCAATAACTGGTGTTTTTTCTACTCCTGCAAAATCGGGCTTTTGAACAATTGCCTTCAGGTGTAAACGTGGTCCGTCTTCTGCAGAACCTGTATATACAACAGTGTCGGCTGGCCACATTTTTAGTTGATTCATAGCCATTGTTCCTTTTTTATAGAATAAGGCAAAGGGATTGTCTGGTATTCCGTTGTTTATCATTGGAAAACCAAGGTTAGAAAACATAGTAAAGACACTTGGAGAAATCGAATTCCAAGTTGAAATACGTGTTGTTGTTGGGGTATAAATTACAACATAATTGCTATCTGGTATGCCATTTTCAATCATGTTTTGAAAATTAGCCATGGAAGTAGCATCATTTTGATCAAAGATAAAGTACTTCTCTGCTCTGGTTCTGCACCCGCTTGCATAGTTGTTTAAGTTTCCAAAATTCATGGCAACGTCGTTGTTGCTCCACCCAGGGCAACTAGGGCAGTATGTAAGCCAAGCATCTAATGTGATTGCATCCAACACTCCTACATAGATAAATTGATTTACACCACAAGTTGCATAATCCATAATTTCATTGTCAACAGACCAGCCATTGTAAACCGAATAAAAATTGAACACATCAACCTCTACAGTATGAGCTTCGCTTGCTATAAATTCTCGTTTTCTAAGGTTTCGATTGTAGTTTATTCCAGAGAAAGAGTTGTTTTTAAATTGAAAAAAGTGATCTTGTCCCCAACCTCTTTTTCCGGGAATATATTGAAACGAAAACTCTGTCCAGTTAGGAGTTGTACTATCTACTGCAACTCGCCAAAAATAAACTGTGCTATCGGTACAAATTAATGGAAATGGAGTTCCACCGGCTGACAACCATTGATTGAATCCCACCTCTTTTACTCCACCTAATGCAGTTATCGAAAACTTCCTATATTGTGGAGAATTGTATAAATCCGTTGTGTCTAACTCAAAAAGATAGGTCTTAGTAGTGGCAATTGGATTGATAGTAGAAGCTTTTACAGTAACAGTATCGTATGGAACTACCGCATAATTGTAAGGCCATATTGGCAACATCCCATCTATATTTAGAAAAAATTCAGCAGTTGCAACATTGTTTTGAAGGTCGTCAAACTGCTCAGTATATATATTAGGGATATCTACACTAACAGTAAATCTATTTATTCCGGCGCTTAGTGTTGGCTGAAGTGGAAATTTTTTGGTGATTGTAGTGTCATAATTCAAATAAGGTAAGAAGAAAGATTTCACACTATCTGTATTTGATAAAGGAAAGTCTCTGGTGATTTCAATGTAAACTGGAGTTTTTATTGAAGTGCCTAAATTCCGTATTTTAAATTTTAATTCGATGCTGTCAACCGCAAAATTAACCTGATTTGGAGAAATAGATAAATCTTCTGCTTTGATATCGATTTCCGGAGCAGATGAATAATTCATCTTAATCATTGGATCGCCGTGCAAGGTCATCTGTGAACAAGTAGCTTCGTAGTAAACACCACCATTGATTACAGATGAGTATAGGAGAAAGAGGTATCCGATTGTTTTTTTTATTTGTTCACCGAAAGTTTTTCCGTAGTTTTTGTATGAAAATTGCCGGTACAACTCACTTGAGTAAACCGCTAATGGAGCATCATATCCTACTGAAATAGTTGAAAGAAAAGCAATAGCTCCTTCATTGGGGATATTTACAAATCGTTCTGAAGTAGATGAAGCAGTGCTGAAAATATTTCCGTTATAGCAAGAATTTCCTATTACGATTGGGTATTTTCCTAAATTGTTCCAGTTGCTTGGCTCATCAATATTAATTTCAAAACCATTGTTTGAGGCTGCAGCATGTCCAAAGAAATTCATTAAAGATACACCGTCTTCAATTTCTTGAGTTACAGAGCTTACCACGTTTGGGTCCAACGGATTGCTCGATGTTTTAAAGTATGAAGTCACATTTCCTGCAGTAATAGTATCTTCTGCAATTGCCTTCATGCTGTTCATGTAATATTGAAATAGTGATTGTTGTTGTGCATCCGAACCTCCAACAAAATGAAGAATTTGTTTTTGCCATTTTTTCACTTCTGCAAAATTGAAACCTATATTGTTTTGATTGTTTTCATATTGTGTTACCTTGTCAAGATAATTTTGCAATTCTGTGTTCGTAGTTACGGATATCCTTCCTGTTGGCAGTAACGGTTCCCAATTGTTGTATGAGAGCATACACGAAGTAATGGCATTGTCACTTGCAGGGTATCCCATTGGTGGGATTAAGCAATTTGCAAATCCAGAAGAGTTATTTCGCGTAGCTGAAAAATCAAGTCCTTTGCCAATAAGAAACAATCCTTCTGGTTTTTGAGTGCTGTTGTTGTAAATAAATTGTACAAACCGACGGATTGCAATGGGGTGTTTCAAAATACCGCCTCCAAATTGAAGATACAATTCATCAATGTCTGCAGTAACTACATTGTGTCCTCCTCCAGAAGCAGAAGTTCTATAATTTTTATACGCATTTGTTCCAGTACTTAAACTAGCGTGTGAAATGAAAATTAAGGCAGAATCAATGTTTTGAGTGCTAAAATCTGTGAAAATTCCAGTGCCATTTACAGGAGCAAAAGCACTAACCAAATTGGTTGATGCCATATCTACTACCAGCACTTTTGTTTCAATATTGTTTAAATTATTTGGAATGATAAATTGCAGTGTACCTGCATTATTTGTTGGAATTTCGAAATAAGGTGTTGAACCAAAACTTAATACAAGCGGAGATGAACCTGTGAAATTTGTCAAATCAATTCTACTTTTAGAAGCACTATTTTGCACATAAAATTGATCAAAAGCCGAATTGCTTATTGGCAATCGGGGATAACTAAGCACTAAATAAGTTAATATTTGCCTGTCAATGCTTAAGTTTAAGTCGCCAATTATTTCATGTTTAAACAACGTGTTTCCATTTGTTAAATCTGAAGAATTAAATTGCTTTATGACTTTCACTTGCTGATACCCTAAGTAAGTAGTGTCTTTCATAAGCAACTGTGCTGCACCAAATTTTAATCTTAGGTGGTGGTTGTGTCCATAAACATTGTTGTAATCTCCATTTGAATTGGAAGAAACTCTACATTCTACAGTAACAGGAATCGCACCTGCACCTATATATGGATTCGGTGTGCTAAAGTAATAATCAGTATATACATTTGTGTTTGAGCTGCTCAATTCTACAAATCCATAACCTTCTCCTGGAGCATATATTGAACCTGAGGCTTGACCATCCACTTTTCCTTCGCAGTATGAACTGTTGTAATTTGTATGGTATTCGCTTCGTACAAAAGCACTAGGGGAGTATGATGAAAAATTTTGATCGGTTTGAGCAATGAATCGCAATCCATTTCCACTATTTTTCCATGAGAAGAAATAGATTAAGGTATCATTAATCAAACTATAACCCGGGTTTGCCATTCTGCTTGGAGCAGGATACATCAGTGAATCCAACCAACCATCGTTGCGTTGAGCATAAAACAAGAAATAATCTCCGGAGTCAAATGAGTTATCTCCATTATCAACCATGTATAGTGGAATTTCTTTGTCTTTTCCAAACACTTGAAATTGAGCTGGATTAACACCAGAAATCGATATTCCGCTTGAAGTTAAAGTAGCATAATCAATTTTATAAATTCCATTCTGAACAATCTTGAAGCTGTAATATTTCTGAGAGTAATCAATCCATTCGTTGCCATTACCTTGTGAAAATATCGAGGTAAACAGTATTAAAAACGATATTACAGAAATTAACTTATGCATTACAGTTATTCTTTTTCGTGTTCTTTTTTCTCTAGATTTTTTGGTTTGTTTAAAGCTAAACGAATAGAGACCACATGAGAATAGAGCGATTGACCTATGTTTGTAAATGCGTAATCTAAGTAAATTGCTTTGAAATGTACTCCGATTCCTAAATTTGGTTGTACGCTAAGTTGTTTTGAATCATCAAAATTTTTAATAAACTGCATGTTAGAAATTCCTGTTCGCACGGCAACATATTCTTTAAAACCAAAGGCAATACCTAGATGAGGGTCTAAACTCACAACTTTCGTTTTTAACAAGGTGTTTCTTTTTCCGTCAGTTGTAATGTCAACATCTAGTTCTCCTGCTACATAGATGCCTTTTTTACCTAAAGGTTGCTTATAGTATGTTCCTAAAATAATTCTTGGCAACGTTAACTCAAGTCCATTTTTTGGGATTTCATTACCAGTGAGCGTAAAAACTTCTTTGGTTTGATTGTCAAGTGTAAATATCCATGCATTAAAAGTTGAAGTTACATCGCGAATGACAGCTCCAAACTTTAAGCGCTCACTTTTTTCATAAGTTACTCCGGCATCTAGTCCAAATCCCCATGATTTCGCAAAACTTCCTACCTTACGGTAGATCAATTTAAAATTTCCACCTACCGCCAGTCCGGGAATTTTTGTTTTCCGAGCATAAGAAAACAAAAAAGCGTAGTCAGCAGCCGTAAATGTTGTTATCCTATCGTAGTCAATTCTACCTTCATTGTCAATCAGCTGTGTAGTATTTGGAATGTCATCTACTGCAAACCGTATTATTGAAAATGCGGCAGCACTTTTTTCGTCTATTTTATGGGAAATACCCAAATAATCGTGTTTTGCAATTCCGGCAAAATGTTCAGAATGCATTAGACCAATATCCAACCATTTATTAGAACGTACTAATCCTGCAGGATTCCAATAACCACTGGTTACACTATTGGTTTGCGCAACTACAGCATTTGAAAATCCCAACGCATCAGCACCAATTCCCAATGATAAAAATTCGTTTGAATATTTTGGTGCAACAGAGCCTTGACCGATTGAAAAAAATGGAAAAAAGCAGACTAAAAAAGATAGTCGAACACAGTTTATTAGAAAAGAGTTTGTTTTCACAAAGGTTATTAACTGCATTTTTATTAAAAAATTGTATGAAAATCTACTTGTTTTCACTTTCGAAATGTAAATTTACACTTTTCAATGAAAGCACAAAATAATATTCTGGTTCTGTGAAAATGTTTAATCTCCCAAATATATTTACCGCATCCAACTTAATTTGCGGAATAATTGCAATACTATACAGCTTAGGAGGCAGAATAGATTTAGCTCCGCTTTTTATTTTTATTGCAGCATTACTGGATTTTTTCGATGGTTTTTTGGCAAGGTTACTAAATCAACAAGGTGAATTAGGTAAGCAATTGGATTCTTTAGCTGACATGGTTTCATTTGGTTTAGCTCCTGGTATTGTATGCTTTGTAATTATTGCTGTTTCGTTGCATCCGGATTTTCAAAAATACGATGGAAATTTTATTAGCTTTCAGCAAATGTGGCACGATTGGTACAGAGAGTTTGCAGAATATAAACCTTATACTTGGATCCCTTTTATTTCATTGTTGATTCCTTTTTTCTCTATGTTCAGACTTGCAAAATTTAACATAGATACTAGGCAATCAGAATCCTTTATTGGGTTGCCAACACCAGCCAACACTTTATTTTTTATGACTTTTCCATTGCTGCTTGCAAATTATTCCAGCAAAGACGGATGGGTATTTGATTTGATTTTGAAGAGCATTCAAGCAAATGTATTTATTCCTGTAATTCTGGTTATGTCTGTTCTTTTGGTTGCAGAATTGCCTCTCTTCGCATTAAAATTTAAAACCTTTAGTTGGAAAGAAAACAAAATCAGGTATGTCTTCTTAATAACTTGTGGAATACTTATTCCGATAATATACATCTGGTCCATTCCAATTGTTGTATTTTTGTACCTGATTTTATCGTTTATTCAACACATTCTTCGAAAAAAGAGAACACATGAAATTTAAAGCTGAAATAGATGTAATGCCATTAGAGGCCTTGTTGGATCCTCAAGGAAAAGCTGTAACAAATAGTTTGCAAACTATTGGAATGACTGAAATAAGTAATGTGCGCATTGGCAAGCATATACAACTAATTGTTGAGGCAGCAGATAAAGCTTCGGCAAGTGAAAAAGTTGATCAAGCATGTAAAAAGCTTCTTGTAAATCAAATTATGGAAAGCTTTACTTTTGAAGTGACTCCACTTTAATTTGCGATGGACTTTGGTTTTGGATACAGTTTAATTGGATCTGAAAAAGGAAAGAAAAACAGTATTTCTTTTCAAGCAATTAATCCCAAAACAAACAACCCAATTCAAACAGTTTTTTACCAAGCTTCTTGTGAAGAAGTAAGTTCGGCAATTCATAAAGCTAAGCAGGCGTTTGAATCGCTTTTTCCTATTGATATAGAAACACGTATTAGGTTAATAAAAACTATTGTTGCCAATATCGAAAAATATAAAGCAGAATTAACATACTGGTTTTGCCTAGAATCAGGCTTGAGTTTGCATCGGTCTGAGGTTGAACTTGCACGAGCGGTTTTTCAGTTCTTAAATTATGCAAAAGGAATTGAAAACGGGTATGCACTGGAGCGCAAGGCACATGTATCTAACGATAAACGAAC
>JBDHXR010000062.1:0-16402 GCA_039810825.1 Fluviicola sp. | reverse complement strand
CTCAACTAGCCAGTGTAACAGAATTGCCAAACGAAACAGATGTAAACGAGTACAAGTTGTTGGAATTAAGCGATTTATTTATTACATTAGAGGAAAATCCGGTAGAGCTGGAAATTCAATTGCATCAACGTGCAAAAAAATTAATATCAGAACAAAACATTGAAGAAGCGTGGCTTACTTTGCTTGCCTTCAACGATTAAACAATAAAATAAACAATACTTATGTTTAAAATTACAGGAATATTAAAAGTAAAAAATGATACTGTTCAAGTATCAGAAAAATTTGCGAAAAGAGAATTTGTTTTAACTGACAATTCAAGCATGTATCCGCAAGACATCTTATTTCAACTTACACAGGATAAGTGCTCATTGCTTGATGCAGTAAACCCTCAAGACCAAATAGAAGTTTCTTTTAATTTGCGAGGAAGAGAGTGGACAAACCCTCAAGGTGAAGTTAAATATTTCAATTCTTTGGATGCTTGGAGAATAGATCGTGTTGGAACTACTCAAAATATGGGAAGCGGAATTCCTGTTGGTGCTCAGGCTACAGAAATGAGTAACATGGGCTCAACTCCGTCTCCAAACAATGATTCATCTTCTGATGATGATATACTACCGTTTTAATCAGTAAATATTACCACAAAACTCTAAGAGCAGGCTTTTAGCTTGCTCTTTTATTTTCGTCCTTTCCAAGAAGGCTTTGAAAACAAAATTTTTGGGAGTAGAACTGTCAAGTAAATAGGATAAAACACCTCAAAAAGAAATACACCCAACACCTCCTTTTTTGAAAATGTTTTTAAGTTGATATATACCAACAAACTATCTAAAAACAACTTACATACCAACACTATAGCAAAAAAACTCCAAAATTTACTTGTTGCACAATTGACCGCAAAAAGAACCATCAAAAACAAATGTGTCAACACAATAAACATTGCTGAAGTGTTTGCTAATTGATCGGCTACATTTTTTGATTTTCCTGCCCAACGAGTGCGCTGATTAAGTGTTTCTAAAAACGAATCAGGGCTTTGGGTGCAAACAGCAACACGCACATCTTCCAATAAAAGTATTTCCTTGTTATTGTTCCGAAATGCACGCAACGCATAAATATCATCTCCACTAGATTGAAGAATATGATTTTCAAAGTCATCTACTTCTTTAAATGAATTCTTGTTAAACATTAAGTTTGCACCGCTGCAAAGTATCGGTCTTAACCAACCCGAAACACCTTTATTTAATACGTTTGTGAACGTGTATTCTACTTGAAAAAAAGTTTGCCACCAACGTTTTGACTTCATATAAACAGGTAAAACAAATAAGTCAGCTTTTGGAAGAGCAACAATAGACTCAATGTAATTTTCTTGAAAAATTACGTCTGCATCCATTGTTAAACAATAAGCAGACTGGGCATTGTCTATTCCAAACCTCAACGCTTCTTTCTTCCCAAGTTTACCCGCTGGTAAATGCAACAAACGAACAGAAAAATTGTCTAAATCAGAAAAATTAGTTTCAAAAGAATCTTCTGAATGGTCATTCACGAAAATCCATTCTTTTGGTTGTATAGCTTGACTTTTTATACAAGAAATAAATGCAGGTAAATTGGTTGCTTCATTTCTGAAAGGAATAATGATTGAAACAGATTCAATGCCACTTGATGCAACCTGCTTGTTTTTTTTTCGAAGTAAATAAATTCCAAAAATCAAGCCTAATGAAGCAGTTGAATATAAAAGTAACCATGTGATATACGCTTCCATCTAACTTTTCTTAGGCAACCAAATAAAACTACTCATAAATGCCGGCAGCGCAATGTTGATCATATATATCAAAATACTAGCTAACAAAATATCTGGGACAGTTACCATCGAATTTTGAAAAACAAATAATGCCGCTGTTTCTCTAATCAACACTTTCCCAGACCACAACGAAGGCACAAACGAGGTAAGCAAATAAATCATCCATACTCCGTTTAGTAAAAACCAAAAATCTGTATATCCAAAACAGACGAACAACAAAACATACTGCAAAGAAAAAACTAGAAACCTAAGTGTTGAATAAAATAATAGAACAAGCTTTAATTGATTGTATCTACCTCTGATAAATTGAAGTTGACGAATTAGTTTGTGCTTGCTTTTTTTGGAAGGTATAATTCCATCTGCAAAAAAATACAAGCTCACAATCAATAAGGTTGCAATAACTATGTATCCCCAATTTCCACGCGTATCCGTTGTAGTATAAGAAAACATGGCAATAAAGCCAAAAATCAAGGTAGGAATTAATTGGCTTAGGTTTGCCAATGCAGTAGCGAAAATGATGTAAATTTTATCTCTACGTTGAAAATAAATAACGCGCCCAAGGAAATTTCCCCAACCATTTGGCGACATAAACCCCGAAGCTATTCCTGCCCAAAAAGAATTTTTTACAAATTTTGACTCGATGCGAAGTGGATTTGTAATAAATTTCCATTTCAGAAATTCGAATCCTAAATTAACACTCAATAAGAATACCGAAAGTAAAAGAGCCCATAAATACTTGATCTCTAAACCCTTTGTATCATTCCATTTCACGTTTTTTAATTGAAAAAAAAGCGAAATTAAGACCAACGCAAAAACAAGTAATTTAAACCAATTACTAAAAACAATTCCTTTTTTCGTAGATTTATGCGAATCATTCATATTCATGGCCGAAGATAAGATAATTTTAGGGATTGACCCTGGTACAACAATTTTGGGGTATGGATTAATCCATATTCAAAATAAAAAAATTGAGTTGCTAAACTTTGGTGTTGTTCAGCTTCAAAAACTTGAAAATCAAGCAGATAAATTGAAACGAATTTGTGATAGAATTGACGGCATTATGGATGAATACAAGCCAGACGAAATGGCTATTGAAGCGCCCTTTTTTGGAAAAAATGTGCAATCAATGCTCAAACTAGGAAGAGCTCAAGGAGTTGCTATTTCTTGTTCACTTAGAAGGAATGTCCCTTACGAAGAATATTCGCCACGTAGAATTAAACAAGCAATTACTGGAAACGGAAATGCATCAAAAGAACAAGTAGCTGCAATGCTACAAACCTTGTTAAAATTTGATGAATTGCCAAAATATTTAGATGCCTCAGATGGTTTAGCTGTAGCAGTTTGTCATCATTTTTCAAAAGGAATTGGCGAAAACAACAAGTCAAAATCCGGAGGATGGAAAGCCTTTATCAATCAAAACCCAGACCGGAAAATTCGATGAAGTGCCTAATTTTTGTTGTCTTATGTATGATTAATTTTTCTTGTTTTTCACAAGTTCAACTAACCTGGTATGAAGGCTCTTGTCTGAAAACGGGGCAAATTGACACAACAAAATATACGTACACAGAAGCACAAAACATCTATTATTTTTTTGTTGATGCAGCAGAAATGCAACAACCATTTTTAATGGATGAACTTAAAGACACATCAAAAATCAATTTGAAAAATATTCAAGAAGAATGTGAGCAATACTTACAATCTTATCATGCTTTACAACTACCAGCATCCAGTATATGGGAAAAATACAGAAAAGATAAAATTGAATATATAAAAAGAGCGTGTTACCTAAAAGAAATGGCAGTAATTTCAATAAAAACACCAAAAAAATTCAAGCCGAAAGGCACAAGTAAAGTGTGCTTAAAATACAACAATTCGATTCGCAAAGGCGGAAAAAAACTTTTGGAATCTTGGAAAGAAATTCACCGTTCTGAATTGATAAATGCATTGGATTCAGTTGCGCTTGAAAAAGATTTTCAAAGTAAATGGCAACACGTTGACAAACTTAAATTTGCTCGACTAGAAGTTCTAAAATACGGTTGGTGGAATTGTATAGTAAATGAAAATCAATCATCTTTAAATCAAATAGAAATAAAAAAAGAGTTTGAAAAACTATTTACTCGTATTTCAACATCATGTAATTAATTGTTTTTTTGATTTTCAAAAGATTCCTTCATCAATTTCTCCTCTACCTGATCTAACATAGATAAAAACACTTCTCTATTTTGATAATAATATCGGTACGAGTTTTCGTAATCTTTCACCGAAAATCCTTTCTCTTTTATCAAAGCAGTAACAGAAGCATCCATTACTAAATAATGGCGATTAAGGGTTTCATATTTCCTCTGAATGTGTGCTTCTAGCACCATTACTTCAGCCATCAAGTTAACCATCTCGGTTTCAGGAATTAACTTTTCTGGCCTTTCAAAAGCATTGTGTTTCAAGCTTTGAGTACAAGAAAACAAAGTAAAAAAACAAGCTATGATAAACAAAAACCTCATCTTTTGAACATTAATCTTTGTCCTGCTTTATTTCCAGTAAGCTGGCCGTTTGCATATACCAGCACTCCGTTTACATAAGTTTTCTCAATAGAATGTGAAAAAGTATGTCCCTCAAATGGTGACCAGCCACATTGATACAATAAATTATTTTTAGAAACAGGTGTTTGTTTAGAAGGATTTACCAACACTAAATCAGCAAAATATCCTTCTCGGATATATCCTCTTTCTTTTATTTGAAAACAAGTTGCTACGGCATGAGCCATTTTTTCTGCTACGCGTTCCAAAGGAATTTTACCATTTTTTGAAGCATCAAGCATTGCCAACAAAGCGTGTTGCACCAAAGGTCCGCCCGAAGGTGCTTTTACGTACGGCTGCTGTTTTTCTTCCAGTGTATGTGGCGCATGATCAGTAGCTACAACATCGATTCTGTTATCTAGCAATGCATTCCAAATTTCCTCTCGATCTGCTTCTGTTTTCACAGCAGGATTCCATTTGATGAAATTTCCTTTAGAAAGGTAATCTTTATCTGAAAACCATAAATGATGTACACAAGCCTCAGATGTAATACGCTTTTTCTCTAAAGGAATGTTATTTTGAAACAGATGAGTTTCTTTTCCTGTAGAAATATGAAGAATATGAAGGCGGGTATTGTGTTTTTTTGCCAGTTCAACTGCTTTAGAAGAAGAAAGGTAACATGCTTCTTCACTTCGGATTAATGGATGTGCTGAAATCGGGATGTGTTCACCGTATTTTGCTAAAAACAGTTCGCTATTTGCTCGAATAGTAGCTTCGTCTTCGCAATGAGTAGCAATCAGCATAGGAACATTTGCAAAAAGATTTTCAAGCGTCTGAGTATTATCTACCAACATATTTCCGGTAGAGGACCCCATGAAAATTTTAACTCCACACACCTTTTCAGCATCCGTTTTCATGACTTCATCAAAATTATCGTTTGATGCCCCCATAAAAAAAGAGAAATTTGCAGGAGAAACTTGTGCTGCACGTTGGTATTTTTCTTCCAACAAAGATTGATTCAAGGTGTTTGGAACAGTATTAGGCATTTCCATAAAGGAAGTTATTCCACCTGCAACCGCTGCTCTTGATTCAGATTCGATACACGCTTTATGAGTTAATCCGGGTTCTCTGAAATGAACTTGATCATCGATACATCCGGGCATCAAATACAATCCTTCGCAATTTACTTCTTCATAATTTCCAGATACTTCAATTTGATTTCCGATTTTTTCTATCCGATCATTCACAATCAAAACATCTCCAGCTTGTGTTTTGCCTTCATTTATTATTTGGGCATTTCTCAATACAATTTTCCCCATCACACATTCATTTTTCTCATTTTCCAAACACCAAAAAAAGCTTCTTTAAATATTCCTGAAGACATTTTCGATACGCCAAATTGCCTATCGGTGAAGGTAATTGGAACCTCAATAATTTTAAACCTTTTGCGTTTTGCTGCATATTTCATTTCAATTTGAAATGCGTACCCTTTAAAATGAATTGCATCCAAATCAATTGATTTCAAAACTTTTGAAGAGTAACAAATAAATCCAGCAGTGGTATCTGCAATGCCAATAAACAAAATCAAGCGAACATACAAAGAAGCAAAATAAGACATTAAAATACGACCAATAGGCCAATTTTTCACTTTTCCTCCTTTTACATATCGTGAACCTATGCTCATATCTGCACCTTTGTTTTCACAAGCATCCAACAAACGAATCAAATCATTAGGGTTGTGAGAAAAATCACAATCCATCTCAAAAATGTATTCGTACTCCCGCTTCAATGACCATTTGAACCCATGAATATAGGCTGTTCCCAATCCCTTTTTACCTTCTCTTTCCTCTAAAAACACCCGATTAGGAAACTCGATTTGCATCGTTCTAATCACCTGTGCAGTTCCATCTGGTGAGGAGTCGTCAACAAAAAGAATATCGAATGGTATAGGTAAATCCATGATGGTACGAACCATACGCTCAACATTCTCAATCTCGTTATATGTAGGAATTATGACAACAGCTTTAGCCATTCAGGTTTCAATTTGCAAGTAAAATTAAAAAAAATAAGCCAATTAGTAGTTTAAACACCCCTTTCAATTGAAAAACAATTTATTTGAAAATAAAAACTCTATATTTGAATACTAGTGTAATTCAAAACGTCATGAAATCAATTGTATCATTATTCATTATCAGTTGCTTGTTAATTCTCATGTATTCATGCGGACAAAGTACTCCAAAAGATTATTCAAAAGAAGTAGATGAAGGCACATTCAAAGACACTACATACACAAGTGAAGTATTGGGTTGGAGCATGGATTTTCCTGCAAACTGGACCATTACTAGCAAATCGAGTTTAGAACAATTAGACCAACGAAGTAAAGAAATAAGCAACAATGATTCAAATACACAAGGAATAAAGCGCACCTTAGCTTTTCAGAAAAACTTCAACAACAATTTTCAATCGACGTGGGAAACTTATGAGGGAACTAAACAAGATTACAAAGCTTTCATCCGTTCAACTAGAGAAAGCATTTACAACAATTATTTAGATCAACGAGTTACGATGGATACAGTAACTTCGAAATTAAAAATTGGAAATGTAGCATTTGATGGTTTTTCGATAAAGCTGTATGATCGAACGGGAAAAAATTATGCTACGCAGCTGTTATACACTACAATTCGCAATCAGAAGCTGATGACTGTTACAATTGCGTATGACAATGACTTGGACAAAAAGAGAATAACAGATTTGTTTAATAACTCTATTTTTAGATAACCTGAGACTCTTTCAACGTTTTAAATTCGCTAAGAATAATATCGCTTTCAAAACCTCTTGACTGAAGGAAGCGTATTGTTTTAGACTTCTTTATCCATTCATCTTTTTCTCTGGAAAGTTCGTTCCATTTTTTGACTATCAAGTTTCTAACAACACGCAAATAGTCGTCATCATCAATAGAAAAAATAGCAGTTTGAATGAGCTGTTCATCAACTTTCTTAAGTCTTAGCGCTTGTTTTATTTTTTGCCTGCCCCACATTTTTATTTTGAATTTACCAGACACAAAAGATTCGGCAAACCTCTTTTCATCTAAAAATTTTTCTGCAACCAAATAATCAATCAATTTATTTTGATTTTCTTTGCTTAGGTTGTAATCTTGAAGTTTGGTCTGTATTTCAAAAACACATCGATCTTGATAGGCACAAAAATGCTCTATCTTCAACTTAATTTCGTTAAACGAAAAATTGCCCTCTGTCATTAGAGAGCAATTTCGTTATTATCTTTGTCTAAGAAGCTATACTGCATAAAATGATAAGCAGTTACTCCACGCACATCTACCCATTTTTTGTATTTCAAAAACCACTTAAATCGCTTCGAAAAAATTCCACGTTTAAAATGAGATTCTAGATATGGGTGCACAAGCAGCGTCAATTTTTTCTCCTTTTTATCACCTAACAAGAAATGAAGATTTGTTTCTATTTCTTCAGCAAATAAAATAGATGCTTGCATTTCGCCAGTTCCATTACATGTAGGACAAGTTTCGGAAGTTTTTATATCCGTTTCTGGGCGTACACGTTGGCGAGTAATTTCTACAACACCAAATTTAGAAGGAGGAAGAATGTTGTGTTTTGCTCTATCAAACTTCATGAATTCGCGCAACTTTTCGAACAATTCTTTGTTGTTCTCTTTATCGTGCATGTCAATAAAATCGATGCACACAATTCCACCCATGTCACGTAGCTGCAATACACGAGCAATTTCTTCAGCGGCTTCTATATTTGTAAGCAAGGCATTTGTTTCTTGACCATCAGCACCTTTGCGGTTTCCACTGTTTACATCAATTACATGCATTGCCTCAGTGTGTTCAATAATCAAGTATCCACCAGATTGTAGTGGAACTTTTTTTCCAAACAAGGTTTTAATTTGCTTATTTACACCAAATCGTTCAAAAATATTGAGTTTACCATCATAGGTTTTCACAATCTTCTCTCTTCCAGGCGCAATTGCACTAACATACTCCTTAATTTCAGTAGCAAGTGTTTCATCACTTACATGAATGTTTGAAAAATCACCATTCAACAAATCTCTGAGAATGGTTGAAGTTTTATCCATTTCTCCTAAAATTCTTCTGGGCGGAGTAGCTGTTTTCAAGTTTGTGTGCATTGCTTTCCATTTATCAAGCAAATTTTTCAAATCTTGATGAATGTCTTCAACCTTTTTGTTTTCAGCAACAGTTCTGATAATAACTCCAAATCGCTTTGGGCGGATTTCATCCATCAATTTTTTCAACCTATCTCGTTCATCCTGAGATTTGATTTTTTGAGAAATCGATACTTTGTCTGAAAAAGGAACTAAAACCAAATAGCGCCCTGCCAATGTCACTTCAGAACTAAGCCTTGGTCCTTTGCTTGAAATTGGTTCTTTAGCAACTTGAACAACAATGGGAGAAGAAGATGAAACAATTTCAGAAATCTTTCCGTCTTTTGGAATATCTTTTTCTGATTTAAAATACATTAAATCAGCAACATTTTGCTTTCCATGCAAGGTTTCCTTTGTAAACTTTTGAAGAGAAAGGAACTGTGGTCCCAAATCCAGGTAATGTAAAAAAGCATCTTTGTCGTAACCCACATCTACAAATGCAGCATTCAAACTTGGAACAACCTTTCTAACTTTTCCTAAATAAATATCGCCAACAGCATAGTCGGCACCACCTATTTCTTCATGAAGTTCTATGAGTTTACCGTCGCGTAAAAGAGCAATTACTGCGCCATTTTCCTTGGCGTCAACAACTAATTCTAAACTCACAAGCGTAAATTTTTAATGAAAGTAACAATAAACAGAAAAACTTAGTGGAGAAATACCCACTAAGTTTTTCACTATCTTAAAGAAGGATTATTTTTTCTTCTTGTGACGGTTCTTTCTAAGTCTTTTCTTACGCTTATGCGTTGCCATCTTATGTCTTTTTCTTTTCTTACCACTTGGCATAGCAATTCATTTTAATAGTTAATAATTCTGTTATTTATCTTGATATAATATCTTCAAAAAAAGCACTCCTATCATTAAATAGGAGTGCAAAGATAAGAATAAGTTAATTTTATCAAAGAAAATTCTCTGAAAAAAATAATTATTTTACAACAACTTTGTTTTTCACTTCCTCTACAAATGTTTTTGCAGGTTTAAATGAAGGAATGTTGTGTGCTGGAATAATAATAGTTGTGTTTTTAGAAATGTTACGGCCTGTTTTTTCAGCTCGCTCTTTCACAATAAAACTACCAAAACCTCTTAAATACACGTTTTGACCTTTTACTAATGATGTTTTGATAGAAGTCATAAATGCCTCAACTGCTTTTTGCACTTCATTTCTTTCCAACCCTGTTTCTTCAGCAATATCTGCTACTATATCCGCTTTTGTCATTTTGATATGTATTTAATAAAATTTCCTTTATTTGAATTCGGGTGCAAAAATAGTTAGCAAAACCCATTATTTTTGCTTTCACTTGAAAATAATTTGATTTTTTACCTAAATGGCTGATTTTGTTCTACTAATGACCGATTGGTACAGACTAAATAAACGTTTTCTACCTTGGAGGGAAACTACTAATCCCTATTTCATTTGGCTATCTGAAGTGATTCTTCAACAAACTCGTGTAGATCAAGGCATGTCTTATTACCTTAACTTTACTTCTACCTTTCCTACTGTTTTCGACTTAGCCAATGCATCAGAAGATGAGGTCTTAAAGCTGTGGCAAGGACTTGGTTATTACTCCAGAGCAAGAAACCTTCATAGCTCAGCAAAAGATATTGTTTCAAAGTACGATGGAGTTTTTCCTTCTTCTCATTCAGAAATTTTAAATTTACGAGGTGTTGGTCCGTATACTGCTGCTGCTATTTCTTCCATTTGCTTTAACCAAGCCCATGCAGTAATCGATGGCAATGTGTATCGAATTCTAAGCAGGTATTTTGGAATTGATGATGCAACTGATTCATCAACAGGGAAAAAGAAATTTCAACTTTTAGCAGATTCATTAATCACAAAAGATAATCCGGGAGAATACAATCAAGCGATCATGGAATTTGGGGCAATACAATGTAAACCAGTGAATCCAGATTGCAATTCATGCGTGCTTTCTGCTTCTTGTAGCAGTGCTTTCAATAAACAATTGATAAGTTCAAGACCTTGTAAGAAACAAAAAACGAAGCAGCAAAAAAGGTATTTTCATTACTTTGTTGCAAATGACAATAACAGTTGGGCTCTTGTAAAAAGAAACGAAACTGATATTTGGGCAAACTTATACGAATTTCCTATGTTTGAAACCAATCATCCTCACAGCAGTTTTGACCCAAATGCGGTTTTGCTCTTCCAAACAAAACATATTCTCTCACATCAAATCATTGAAGCTTCGTTTTACAAAGTAAAAAATTTGGACCTAATTGATGTTTCGTGTCAAATAGTTACAAACGAAAAATTTCAATTACTTCCCATGCATCGATTGATGACTAAATTTTTGGAATATGCTTCTAAAAATAACCTCATCTAATTGTCTCACACACTCAGAAATAAAATTATTCCTACTTTTAACTTGATGAAACTTCTGCTCGTATTCTTTTTGCTTGTTGGTTCACAACTTGTATACTCACAACGTGGCATGATTCATTATTCGAAAGAAGACGGATTGATTTCCAATGAAATACGTGATTTAGTTTATGATAATTATGGAAACATTTGGTTTGCCACTTCTAAAGGCATAAACAGATTTGATGGTCAGCGCTTTATGAGCTTCAAGCACTCGCCACAAGATAAAAAAACCATTTCATCTAATGATATACAAGCTATAAAATTTGATGGAAAAAACTCAATCTGGGCTGTTACGTACAACAAAGGATTGATAAAAATTAATACTTCAGATTTTAAGTTTAAAAATTACAACCAGTCAACACAAGAAAATTTCCCGACAAATAACATTAACAAATTATCTTGTTATAAAGACAGTTTGTGGATTGCCGATTTTGCAGGAAATATATTTTTATACAAGGCTAATTCCAAATCTACTAAACCATTAAAAACATCTTTACCGCAAAAAACGCTTACACCAAGCATCAATTTTATTCAAAAAGACAAACTTATTCAAAACCAGCTTTGGATAGGAACATCTGGTGGCTTATTTTTATATAACATACAGAATAAAACCTGGAAACAGTATCTATTTAACTCGTCTTCCAATTTCATCAATTCAACTCCAACAACATTCCCAAACAACTTTACTTGCATGATTCAATTGAGTAAGGGAAATTTTTTGATTGGAACCAATGAAGGTTCATTGCTCTATTTCGACCAATATCAAGGCATTTTTAAAAAAATTGAACAACCAATAAGGTCCTTGCAAAACACAAAAATCAGTTCAATAGAATGGCTAGATAGCAGGTATTTATACTTATGCTTTTCGGAGAAGGAACTTTGTTTATTTGACACGTGGAACAAAAAATACATCCAATTTCAAAATGAAAAAACAGATGGTTTTTCTCCTGATAAAATTTGTCGATTTCAATCACAATTAGTTATTTCTACTTCAGGTTCCGGTTTTTTTACTCAAGATAATTCTTTGATTTATGGCAATGAAGTAAGACTTTCTCAAGCAATTTGTGCTTTGCAATTTTCATCTGATAACAAGGAAGGTGTTGTGATTGAACGAAGAAATGGCTATCAGCTAAAAAAAATCAAAGGAAAAGAGCGTTTCACGATAAATCTTCCAGAGGTTGAAGACCCGAAATGCATTCAGTTTATTCGAAAAAACTCGTTACTTGTAGTCGGAGAAAATACGTTTTATTTGATACAACAAAGCGGACAAAAAAAATCGTTTAAGCATAAATACAAGATTAAAACTGCTCGTGTTGTAAATGACACCTTGCTGTGTATTGCAACTATGGATTTCAAACTTATAAGTTTAAGACTTTCTGATTTTATACAACTACACACCGTTAAAATTCCAAACAAAAGCAAAAAATACCACTTAAACGAAGATTTCAATCCCGTAATTTACTCAAAAGACAACACTGTACTTATTAGTTGTTTTGATATTCTGTACTCCTATGATTCTAAACACAACAAACTGACACAAATTCCGGTTTTTAGTCATGAAGACTCTGATCAAATTACAGCAATCTCACTTATTAATAACAACATATGGCTTGGAACAAAAGCAAGTGGTATTTGGGAATTTAATACTGTTACACAAAACTCAGTTTGTAGATATACAGAAGAAAATGGTTTGCAAAAGAATGAAATTCATCAATTATTATTTGACAAAAAAGGAAGATTGTGGATATTAACACTTGATGGAATATCAATCACGAATTTATCGCAAAAAATCACACATTATTTGGATGCACAGAACGGTCTTGGTGATGTAAAGACAATTATTCAATCTGGAAACACACTGTACTTTCAAAAAGAACTTGGGTTTGTGTACAGTTACATCCAAAATAAACTGCCTGCTAAAAAAAGTGCAACACCCTATCTTATTCGAATAGTTGAACTGAATGGCTCAAAACAAATCAGTTCAAACAACCGTTCGTTTGACTATTTTGAAAACAGCCTTATTTTCGAGTATGGAGTGCATGATTTTTCAACGAAAGAACACAACAATTTAGCTTATCGCTTGGTTGGTCTTGATGAAGATTGGAAAAATGGGAATTTAAAAAATGAAGTTATCTATTACAATCTTGCATCTGGAGACTACACCTTTCAACTTAAAGTAAAAAATCAAGACAAATACACGTATTATTCGTATCCTTTTTCAATTGCAAAACCCTTTTGGAAAACAATTTGGTTTTATGTTTTGGTTTTTCTTATTTCATCAGCAAGTATTTGGTTCTTTCTGCGAAACAGAATCAATCGAATAATGAAAGAAGAGCAACTCAAAGCCACTTTCAACGCTCGAATTAGCCAGCTCGAATCAAAAGCATTACGCGCTCAAATGAATCCTCATTTCCTGTTCAACAGTTTAAATTCCATACGCTTATTCATATTAAAAAATGAAGTGGAAACGGCCAGTGATTACATTGCAAAATTTTCTAAACTGCTTCGGTTTATACTAAATCATTCTCGACAAGACTTAATTCCTGTTTATGATGAAATTCAATCATTAAAATTGTATTTGGAATTTGAACGTTTGCGTTTTGGGCAAGATTTTGATTTCGATTTACAAATTGACGGGCAGCAAGTTCTTGATTTTCAAATCCCACCAATGATTATTCAACCATTTATTGAAAATGCAATTTGGCATGGCTTAATGCCTAAAAAAAATGGCGAAGGGAAAATACGTGTTTCTTTTCAAAAACAGCAAAGTGGCTTGTATATAATGATTGAAGACAATGGCATTGGTCGTGAAAAAGCTAAACAAAATAACCGCAAACGCTCACTAAAAGAAGGCAGTGTTGGGTTGCAAATCACAAAAGAACGTTTAGAGTCGCTTTCTATGCTCTCAAACAGGCAAAATTACTTCGAAATTGAAGATTTATACGACAAAAACAAACAACCAAACGGAACTTTAGTTACTTTGTACTTCGAAAACATTAATTAACCTATGAAATTACGTGCAATAATTGTAGATGATGAGAAACATAGTTTAGAAACTACATCTATATTGATTCAAAAATTTTGTCAAGATGTTGAAATCATTGCTGAAATTCAAGATCCTGAAGAAGCTGTTTCCATTATCAATGAAGAGGAACCAGATTTGTTATTGTTAGACATTTCCATGCCAAAATTAAACGGCTTTGACTTATTAAATGTGCTTACATACAAAGATGCAAAAGTAATTTTTACAACTGCTTATGACGACTATGCTTTAGAAGGATTCAAACAAGGTGCTGTACATTATTTAGTAAAACCAATAGAACCTGAAGAATTAGTAGAAAGCATTCAAAGAGTCAAGAAACTGCATCATGAACAACGTTCTGGAAACGGCCAACCGCATGGAATGAAACCTAAAATTCCTGTATCCTCGTTAAATGGAGTAGAATTGATTGAAGTTGAACACATTATTCGATGTGAATCAGACGGAAATTACACTACGATTGTTCTGCCTCAACGAAAAGTAACAGTATCTAAAACATTAAAAGAAATAGAACGACAACTCGTTGATTTCCCCTATTTTTTCAGGCTTCACAATTCCCATTTAGTCAACTTAAATCACATCACAAAATACATTCGTGGTGAAGGTGGATCAGTTATTTTGTCAAATCAAGAAGAAATTGGAGTTTCTAGAAGTAAAAAAATGGAACTTCTTGATATCCTAAAAATCAATTAATCTTGCAAGCTACACATTTAAATATTCAATACCTAAATTCCTGTTTTTATTTTGAATCAAAAAGAATAACTTTACGCTAAATTAATATAGTCATGATGAAAACTTTTTTTATCCTCTCTTTCATTTCTGCATTTTGCTGCGTCAATTTGTATGGACAATCTACGCTCATAAAAGGAGTTGAAGAAACTGCTAAAAAGAAAGTTGAAGCGCAAGATTTCAATACAACAAGAAGCAATAGACAAAATAGCAATTACGATGTTAAATCAAAAGCAAAAGAAGCTCCCGCTCCAGTTTCCCCTGCTCCTGCTCCGAAAGCCTCTGAACAAGAAGTTAGCCCTACTCCTGACCCAGCAAATTCAGAGCAATTAAGTACTGCAACTTATCAAGCAGCATACACGTTTGATGCAATGCTAACATACAAAATGGAAAGCTTTAAAGGCGAAAAGTCTGAAACTGAAACCATAACATATTGGTTTGGAGATAAGCAAGCTGCGTTTAAAGTAAGCAATAAAAGCATGTACATCATTTACGACCCGAAGAACAATTCCTCAATAATGATTGATGACGAAAAGAAAACGGCTACCGTAATGTCTCTATCAATGTTTCAGTCTGTTATGAATAAAGCTGTCTCAAATACTTCATCAGAAGCTAAAATCACAAAAACAGGGAACACCAAAACAATATTGGGGTATGTGTGCGATGAATATTTAATTGAAAGTGACCACAAATCAATTGCGTGGATTACACAGATGGCTACAAACATTGTTTCAACAAAAGATTTTTCTGACTTATTTATGAAAACAAACCCATACATGAAGAATGAAAACTTTAATGCTACGGGCACAATGCTTGAGTCTACTTCTTATGACAAAGATGGCAAAATTCAAGTTCATCTTACTGCCACTGAAATGAAAAAAGAAACGATAACTAAAAACATTGGTGCATATAAGATTTCTGATCTATCTAGCATGCAAAAAAATTAATGTCAATTTGTTAATTTATTGATTATTAAGGGTAGAGCACATGGTTCTACCTTTTTTTATGAAAAAAACTCAAAAAACATAAAAGAATACATCACTTCTGTTATAATGATTCAGAAAAATTTATATTTTTGCACCCTCAATCACATGAATTGAGCTAGTAATAGTTGAAAACGTACAACTAAAAACATATTGAAGAGTAATCTTCATGGTCCTATAGCTCAGTTGGTTAGAGCACCTGACTCATAATCAGGTGGTCCTTGGTTCGAGCCCAAGTGGGACCACAAAAGCGAGTATATTTTTACTCGCTTTTTTATTATTTTTTCTATGAGCTACTGCTATATTCTTTTCAGTAAAAAACTGAATAAATTCTATACTGGATTTACTCAAAACTCTGTTGTTGATAGATTAGAAAAACACAATTCTAATGCATACGGCAAACACTTTACTAGTATTGCAAATGACTGGGAAATCTTTTTATCCATTAAATGCGATACAAATTCTCAAGCGGTGAAAATCGAAAAACACATCAAAGCTATGAAAAGTACTACATACATTAAAAACCTTAGTAAATACCCTGAAATTATCGAGAAATTACTCCTCAAATACAAAGACACCTGACTCCTCCGATAGCTATCGGAGCAGGTGGTCCTTGGTTCGAGCCGAATCAATCCCGAAATATTTCGGGAGGACCACAAAAGCGAGTATATTTTTACTCGCTTTTTTATTATTTTTTCTATGAGCTACTGCTATATTCTTTTCAGTAAAAAACTGAATAAATTCTATACTGGATTTACTCAAAACTCTGTT
>JBDHXR010000061.1:0-16833 GCA_039810825.1 Fluviicola sp. | reverse complement strand
GAAAAATCGCAAATTCACAGCCAACAACTCCGCTTTGTGATACAATCTTCTCACTTTAACCCTGTGATAATGGTGTGTGAAGGTGTAAAATCTCGAAATGATATCGATATATATAAAGACGAAAACACCTACTTTAAGGTAGAGAAATCACAGCAAGGTAAACAAATTAAGTTTATTGAAATGCCGGGATTATGGAATGGTTCGATGGCTAATTGGAATTCAGTTTTTGTAGAGATTCCAAGTGAAACATTCAGTCCTGTAAAATCCATATTGGACTTGCTAAATCCTATTCATAGAGCATAATCGACTTAGTGAAGGCGTTGTCTTTTGAGTAGGTATTTTATCAATACTTCCTCAATTGAATCTTGAATGTTAATTGGAAAAAAATCGACTTGATATTGAATGCACTTCATTTCAATTTCTTTGAAGTAATTTGAGATGTTTTCCTTGTACTTTGCTTTCACTTCATTGGGTTGAAGTTTTAGTTTTTCGCCAGTTTCCATATCAACAAGGTGAATGGGTTGACTGCCTAATTCAAATTCCACTTCAGTTTTTTGATCAACGATGTGAAATAAGATTACTTCGTGTTTGTTGTGCTTCAAGTGTTGAATACTTTGCATAAACTCACCTAAATTTGAAGGGTCATCTAGTAAATCTGTAAAAATAATGACTAGACTACGTTTGTGACAAAGCTCAGCAACTTCATGCAAACATTGTGTAGATGCGGTTTTAGTTGCATTTTCAGTTGTATAATCGTGCAACACTTGTTCAAGTTCATGGATGAGGTAACGGTGATGTGAAGCAGATGATTTTGCTGCAGTATGGATTTTTAATTTCTCATGAAACAAAGTTAGCCCTACTGCATCACGTTGTCGTTTTAATAATTCAGAAAGAGAAGCAGAAGCTAAGATTGAAAATTCAAGTTTAGAAAGTTTATTTTCTCCTTGGAAATACATGGATGAAGACACATCGATAACCATTTGGCAGCGTAAATTGGTTTCTTCTTCATATTTTTTTGTGAAAAGTTTATCTGTTCTTCCATACAATTTCCAATCGATGTGCTTTGTGGATTCGCCCGGATTGTAAATGCGGTGTTCTGCAAACTCAACAGAAAAACCGTGAAATGGACTTTTGTGCAACCCGGTAATAAATCCTTCAACAGCATGTTTAGCCAACACTTCTAAGTTTCCCAGTTGTGCCAGATCTTCTTTTTGAATTTGTTTCAACATACTTCGAAAATAAGAAGAATTCACGGTTTATTCATTGTATTGAAGAAATAATTCATTTATTGGAACAAAATTTTAGATTATTGGATATCTTTATCTACTCAACACTTAAGTTTCATTATGAAATATCTTTTTTTAGTACTGCTTTTTATATTGTCTAAAAATTCGTTTAGTCAAATTGGGAATGATAAATGGAACATTACCGGAGAATTGATGCTTCCGGCAAGTATGGGGAACAAAATGTTTAGAAGCTATATGAGTGGTTTAGTCTATGCTCACCCAAAAATTCAGTACAAACCTTTGAAGCAAATGTACATTGCATTTGGACCAAAATACATGTTTTATCGAGTAAATGAATTCAGAGTACCTTTTGAACCCAACGTGAGCAATGATTCTGTATTTGACCATCAAAAGGTTTATTCCATGAGAGGTGGAATGCATGTGCTTGGTGGAGATGTGGAAGTTGGGTGGACAAATTGGTTAGCTCCTCGCTTTGCATTAGAGATTGGTGTAAGAGCGGGTGTTGCGCATCATTGGTTCAAAACCACTGGAACCAAAGTGTATGGCAAGCAAGAAGTGACTGCATTCTACGTTGAACCATTAATGTCGCTTGTTTTAGCTGCAGACGAAGCTGTGGCTTATCGCTGGGTGTTTGGCTATAATTTTACAGGATATCAGTTTAATGGAAGTAGAATTGGTTCAACTCAATCTGGTGGGTACAAACCAGAAGACCTCAAAGCTCCAACACAATCATTGTTTGTTGGTTTTGCAATTTCGTATTATTTCAAGAATCAACGTTCTGATGTGTTTATCAGCGGAGACAGTGAATAATTTCCTATTTTGAAGTTGTTTTTTTCAAAATGAAGATGTTTTTCATTTTGAAAAAAATAAAATTGAGTATTCGTATCTATACCACAAGGTTTAAAAAACCGTTTGATTGAATTTGCAAGTGATTCAAAAACAAATAAAAAGAAATGTTTTAGTCTTTATGGTATTTTTTGAACCGCATAGAAACATAGGTTCACATAGTTTTTAATTTTTGCTATGTGGTTCTATGAGCTTATCCCGTAAGTCGGGACAAGTTGTGGTTAATAACTCACTTATTATGAAATTCACTTATCTACTTTCAAAAATAAAGGTTTGTGGTAAAATTGTGAACACCCATAAAAATAAATTTCAACTTGTTTTCTTGTGCTCTTTAATCAAGAGCTTAATCTTTTTTTTTCGAAACAATATTGTTTAAATCACTCATTAACAGTTGTGTATAGTTGGTTCATTGATTGATTCGTGTTTTTTTACTCCCGTAATGCAGCTAATATTTTGATTTTTTTAACAATGTTTAAACGCTTGTTTAATTTTTTGAATTATTTTTGCACTCGCAATGGAAAAAGAAAAGTCAACAGAAGATAAAATACTTGCAGTTGCAAAGGATATTTTTATTTCAAAAGGTTTTGAAGGGTGTACCACACGTGAGATAGCAAAGCAGTCTGGGATAAATATAGCTCTGATAAATTATTATTTCTGTTCAAAGAAACAATTATTTAAACAAGTGTTTAGGTCGGTAATGCAGGAATTTGGAGCGTCTATGACCGAAGTGTTTAAAATGGATTTATCCTTGGAAGGGAAATTTAGAATTTTCATCGAAAAAGAATTTGAATTTTTAGCTTCTCACCCGGATATTCCACGATTTCTAATATCTGAATTAGCTAGAGAAGATAAATTTGAGTTTGACCCATCAAAAATTATTGAAACTATTGAAGAAACAGGTTTGTTCAAGGAGTTAAAAGATGCTCAAAATGCAGGTTTGGTGCGTGATATGAGTCTGGCAAATTTGATGATATTGATTGTATCAAATTGCCAATATCCATTTGTTGGGAGACCATTGATGATGCATTTGAATAAATTGACAGAAGAAGAATACGACAAGTTAATGTTTTTACAAAAACAGTATGTTACAGATATGATGGTTGATTATTTATTTATAAAAAAAGAAAAGAAGTAGTATGAATTGCATGAGAAAATTATTCAGTTTAACTCTGGTTTTTGTAGCTATTGGAGCAAAGGCCCAAGAATTGGACTTAGCAACATGTTTTAAAATGGCAGATACAGCCAATCTATCAATTGTAAATGCGAGACTTGACGTTTTAGCAAATAAAAGTCAGGTGAAGTTTTATATGGCCAATAAATTGCCAAAAATATCAGCAGTTGCAGATTACAAATACAATGCTATAATTCCAGGACAGTTGATTCCGGGGGAAATGTTTGGAGGGGCTCCGGGTTCATATATGCCAGTAAAATTTGGTGTTCCATTCAATTTATCCAATACAGTACAATTGCAACAAGTTTTGTACAATCCTCAATTGGAATATGGAATTAATTCATTGAAAATTCAGCAAAACATTATTGAGATACAGCAGCAAATAGCTGAGCGAGATAGTCGTGCAGAAATTGCAAAAACTTTTTTCAATCTTCAGGCAATTTATAAACAACTTACGTTTGTTGATTCAAATTTGCACAACATGGATGTTTTGATTTCCAATTTAGAAGCGATGGAAAAACAGCAATTGGTTGTTGGAACGGAAGTGGATAAACTAAGAATCAATAGATTAAACGTTGTAAACGGGAAACAAACCCTTGAAGCGAATAAAGATCAGATGGAATTGCTCCTAAAAATCTTAATTGGCATTCCTGAAAATCAATCTATTTCATTAGTGAAAGATGAGTTGGTAGAGAAGAGTATTTTAACAGATAACCAAAATGTTTTGTACTCAGAACTAGAGTTAATAAAAGCTCAAAAACAATTGAATGAAGAGGAGAAAAGCGGAACAAACATGTCTTATCTCCCTTCTCTTTCATTTTATGCTGCGTACAATTACACATATAACATGAAACCAAAAGATGATGTAAGACAAGGAATTGAATCTGCTTTTGTGGGGTTAAGATTGGACTGGACAATTTTTGATGGACTTGAAAAAATGCACAAGCAACGAGTGACAAAAATCAATCACATGAAATTGGAAAATCAAGAAGCGTTATTGGGGCAACAGATGCATTTGCAAACAGAAAATGCAAAACGTCAAATTGAAATTCAAGCTCACTCACTTCAGATTTCTCAAGAACAATTAAAATTGTCTGAGCGCGTATATGCGCATTCAGAAAAACAATACCATGAAGGCACCATTGATTCAAATGACTTGGTAAAAGCAAGTACAGATATGCAGCAAGCTCAAACCAATGTGATTTTAGCGTATGTTCAATTGAGACAGGCTGAAGTTGCGTATTTAAAAATAATAGGGAATATATAATTTAATAAAGCTTAATAGTTACAAAATGAAAAAAGGAGTAATCATTGCTATAGTTGCCGTAGCTCTTGTTGTGTTGGCAATTGTAAAATTGAAATCAAATCAACACGAAATTCAAAGTAAAATTTTCATCAATGACCCGAATGCTGAAATTTTAGTAAAGACGAGTAAACCGGAAATTCATCAGTTTCAAGGAACGTATTCATATTTAGGTACATTTTTACCGATTCATCAGAATACCGTTGGATCTGATGCTGCTGGTGTAATTGTAAAGGTTGATTTTGAAGAAGGAGATCAAGTGAAATCTGGTCAGCAAATAGCAAAAGTAGATGATGAATTGTTGCAATTGCAGTTGAAAAATGCTGAAGTAGGATTAGAAGGAGCTACAAACGACAACAACCGTTTTTCAAATTTAGTTAAGGACAATGCTGTTTCGGGTTCGCAAGCTGAAAAGGTAGGTTTAAACTTAAAATCAAGTGAAATACAAAAGAAATTGATTTTAAAACAAATAAAAAACACATCTATCAGAGCGCCGTTTTCAGGAGTCATCACAAGAAAAATGATCGATCTTGGTTCATTTGTTGGTCAGGGTACACCTTTGTATGAAATTGCCGACATATCTGCATTGAAATTAACTGTTTACGTACCTGAAAGAGATGTTTTGAAATTCAAATTGAATGAACAAGTTTCAGTGTCAGTAGATTTATATGGAGATAAAGCGTTTAAAGGAAAAGTGGTTCAAATAGCTGCAGTTGCTGATCAATCGCACAATTTTAAAGTGCAAATATTGGTGCAGAATGGAGCACGAGAATTGAAAGCAGGTATGTATGGAACTGTTGTAATGGGTAACTCTGAAAGCAGAACTGCTCTTTCAATCCCTAGAATGGCTTTAGTAGGATCTTCTAAAAATCCTCAAGTTTACGTAGTAAAAGATGGAAAAGTAAAACTTGTAAACTTCACTGCAGGAACTTCTGATGGCGACTATATTGAGGTGTTAAGTGGTATTTCTAAGGATGATGAAATCGTTGTGAAAGGTCAAGTAAACCTTCAAGATAATGCTAAAATAAAAACAAAATAATATAGAAAGTCATGACAATTACAGAACTTTCAATAAAAAGACCTTCCTTTATTATTGTAATTTTTACAATATTAATTGGTGGCGGTATGCTTAGTTACAGTAAGCTAAGTTATGAACTATTACCCGATTTTTCTCCGCCCTTATTAACGGTTACAACAATTTACCCTGGTGCTTCTCCAGCTACTGTGGAAACGCAAGTAGCAAAACCATTGGAAGATGCCTTAAGTGGCTTGGAAAACGTATCTGAAGTAACTGCGTTTTCAATGGATAATGCTTCAATATTACTGATAGAATTTAAAGCTTCAGCGAATATCGATCAGGCATTAGAAGACGCCCAACGAAAGATCAACAGCATGATAAACAGCCTTCCGGATGATGTGGATGCGCCTGTTATCGCAAAAATTGACCCCAATGCTTCACCTGTGCTACAAGTGAGTGCAGTTGCAAAAAACATGAGCGATTTGGATTTTATGGAGTTGATGGATAAGCAAATATTGCCTCAAATTAAACAGACAAAAGGCGTTGCTGAAATTCAAGTAATTGGTGGAGTAAAAAGAGCATTTCGAGTTAATATTGATAAGGATAAACTGAAGCTATACGGCTTGTCGTTAGCTCAAGTAAACCAAATTATCGCGTCATCTAACGTTGAATTTCCAACCGGTAAACTGAAGAACGATAAAGAACAAATGACTGTTCGCTTGGCTGGAAAGTTTAAAACGGTTGATGAATTAAAAAACATGATTATTTTTTCCTATTCCAACTCATCAGTTCGATTAGGAGACATTGCTGAAGTTATTGATGCCAATGAAGATGTGACAACTCTAAGCCGATTGAATGGGGTTAACGGTATTGGTTTGCGAATTAAAAAACAAAGTGATGCCAATGCCGTTGATATGGCAAAATTAACCAAGGTTAAGTTTAAAGAAATTGAAGAAAAGTATAAGAAAGAAGGCGTGCAATTTACGGTAGCAACAGACACTTCTGCGCCTACACTTGATTCAGTTAACGCAGTGTTGCACGACTTAGAATTGGCTGTTTTGTTAGTGGCCGCAGTAATGTTGTTGTTTCTTCATAGTTTAAGAAATGCCATAATAGTACTCATTGCTATCCCAACTTCATTGGTTTCTACGTTTATTGCCATGTACATGTTTGGATACACACTGAACTTGATGACACTTTTAGCAATGTCACTTGTTATCGGTATCCTTGTTGATGACTCCATTGTGGTACTTGAAAACATATACCGACACCTTGAAATGGGCAAGGGGAAAAGAAAAGCAGCCCTTGAAGGTAGAATGGAAATCGGCTTTACAGCACTTGCCATTACTTTGGTTGATGTGGTTGTATTCTCACCTGTAATATTTATTGAAGGTACAATTTCAGATATACTTAGGCAATTCTCAGTGGTAGTTGTTGTTTCTACGTTGATGTCCTTGTTTGTGTGTTTTACATTGACTCCTTGGCTAGCATCGAGATTTGCAAAAGAAACAAAACTTAACCCTAAAAATCCTTTTCAATTGATATTGATATGGTTTGAAAAAGGGGTGAAATCCTTTACAGAAGGATATGTGAAATTGGTAGGCTGGACCTTGCGTCATAAAATCATTACCGGGCTTTCCATAATTGCCATTTTTATTGCATCTTTTGCAACAATGAGTTTAGGTATTGTGGGGCAAGAGTTTGTGGCTCAAGGAGATCAGGGCAAATTCATGCTCAAACTGAAATTTGATAAAAGTACCACGTTTGAAGAAAACAATGTTACAACCTTAAAGATTGAACAATTGATGTTGGCTCAAAAAGAGGTAGTTGATGTTGTGTTTTCGAATGTAGGTGGACCTTCATCAGGAATGGGAGCAGCGGCTTTTGGACAAGAAAACAAGTCAGAAATCACTGTGAAAATGAAGCCCGGAATGCAACACGTTTACCCTACAGCTCAATACATGACCGAGATTCGTAAGAAAATTCAAAACACGTTCCCCGGTATTGAAGTGAAAGCACTAAACATGGGAATGATTGATTCAGAGGAAGCTCCGATCGAAATATTTTTATCTTCTGAAGATACTGATTTGTTGATGAGAGAAGCTAAACGATTAAAAAGCCATATTTTGACAATTCCCGGAGCTAAAGACCCTACAATTTCTACAGATGAATTTTCACCCGAAGTAAAAGTTGAATTGAACCGTGAAAAAATGGGGCAGCTAGGCTTGCCAATTGCTGTAGTAGGGATGCAATTGCAAAATGCTTTAACGGGAGATGATAAATCAAAATTCGATATCAAAGGAGAGGAATATACCATTCGTACCATGTTGGATAAATCTGACCGCGCAGATGTTGACAATATTAAAAGTATGATTTTCATTACGAATGACGGAAAACAAGTGAGACTAAGTGAATTTGCTACGGTTTCAATTGAAAACGGTTACGGTCAGCTGGAACGAAAAAATAGAATCCCGAATACTACATTACGTTCTTATGTTCTTGGCACTGCTTCCGGAACTGTTGCAGATTCCATCAACAAGTATTTAGATAGAAATCCGTTAGACGAAAACGTAAGAATGTTGTGGGGTGGAGAAGTGAAGCGTCAGAACGAATCAATGGGAGCTATCGGAATTGCCATGGGAATAGGTCTTTGCTTGGTTTACCTTATCATGGTAGCATTGTATGACAATTTTGTATATCCATTTGTGGTATTGTTCTCGATTTTTGTTTCGTTGGTAGGTGCTGTGCTTGCATTAACATTAACCAAAACCAATATGGGGATTTTCACCATGTTGGGTATGTTGATGCTTTTAGGGTTGGTTGCTAAGAATGCAATCCTAATTGTTGACTTCACCAACCACTTAAAAGAACGAGGAAAATCTACATACAATGCATTGTTGGAGGCGGTTCGTGAACGTATGCGACCAATTTTGATGACAACAATTGCCATGGTAATTGGTATGATTCCGATTGCAACAGCTACCGGTTCTGGTGCTGAGTGGAAAAATGGTTTGGCATGGGTGCTAATTGGTGGGTTGACTAGTTCCATGTTTTTGACTATTGTTGTTGTTCCGTTGATGTACTATGTTGTTGATCGTATTCAAGCCAAGTTTTTCAAGAAGAAAATCAACATGGACGGAGAAGATGAAGTAACGCTTGACTCATTGGCTTAATGAATAGTTCTTTTAATATGAAGTGAGGTCAGATGGCCTCACTTTTTGTTTGCTTAAATCCATAACAACTAAACAATTGTATAATATTGATTAGCAGTTAGTAAAAATGGGTATTTAAAGAGTTTTTTCACAAAGTATCATTTACATAAGTGTTTTTTTAGATTTTACGACAATGATTTGCTAAATCGTTTTACATCAATTAAAAATGTGTTTTTATTAAAAAATATTTGTTAAATTATTTGGAAGTTGTTTTTTTTTTTTTGATTTGTTGCCTGCTCACTATCGGCCGATTGACAGAATTTGTTAATTTAAAAAATAATTTACTATGAAAAAGAATGTTTTAACATTAATGGCAATTGCTACTATAATTACAGTGGCTTGTCAGAAACAAAATCCAACTCCAGTTTTAAATTCAACTACTTCCAGTTCTAAAGAAAACACTAAAATCTGGGATCAGGTTAAAAGTAATGGAGAACCAATGGCAGATGAAACTTGGTTTGATGACGGAGGCAATACAGAAGGTGTCGATTATGGTTGTAAGAAACCCGCTACAGACTGCATTACAGGAGCTTTTGTAACTCCAAAGTTTGTTACTTCTGTAGAAGATTTATCGAATAGCAGTAATCAAGGAAGTTATGCTGAATCACACTATGATATATTAACTGAATTTATATATGATGGTCATATTGATAGAGTGATATCGGGTGACTACAAAGTTGAATTGCGAGGTAATATTACTGATTCATCATCAGGATATCTTGTATTCAGAGATGATTCAGAAAATGTTGTTATTGTTTACAAGTTCAGATTGTAACTTATTTTTACATGAAGGCAGAGGTATTAAGCTTTTGCCTTCTTTAAAAATGTTAATATGAAATTGATTTTATTTGCTATTTACTCGATTTTGACTTTGACATCTTGTAATAGATGTAAATACAAAGTTGAATCAAATTCCCTTTTGATTAACACTCCAAAAACCTGTTTCTCAATTAGGTCGTTTGTGAAAAATAATAAAAAATATTTCTACACTTTTGATTTCTCAACATTAAGCAGTGTGTTCTTTTTTGACTCGCTTGGACATCGTGTTGATAGTTTACATTTGAAATCATTTGAAAGGGATAATAGTTGTGATTTAAAAGATATTATTATTCTTGATGACAATCAATATTTGTTATTAGCAGACTTTAATTTCTTTTATGTAGTTAATAAGAAGTTGAAAATATTAGATAAATTTAACTTTTTTCAAAATTACGAACTTGGTGAATGGTTAGCACCTGGTCAACTTTTTTATTGTCAGAAAAACATATACACTGCTATTATTCCTAAAAGTAGTTCTGAAAGTAGAAAGCTAAAAACAATGAAAGAAAAAAATAGCGAATCACATCATTCACCAATTATTTCAAAAATTGAATTAAAAAGAAAGAAATTAACTACCATTGGAAGAAAAGCAAATCAACGAATTTTAAGAGATTATGAATTAAATTATACTTTTCCAAGATATTTTGTGTCTTCTGAAAGTGAAATAATTTATTATAATCAATTCGTAGATACATTATTTGAAATAGATCAATGCAATTTTAAAATTCGACCTATAATTAAAGTTGAATCGAATATAGGAGAGATTACATTACCTAAAGTTCATTATTCTATTCTGCTTAAAGGGGGGGGGAGGGTTGTTAATAAAATAAGTGTTTCAAATTCATTTATTGATAGGTTGGTTCAAGATTCTCTCCGCAATCTTAGGTATGTAATAATTAGAAAACCCATAGATAAAAAGAATAATTTCCCTTTCAATGTTTTAGTATACAACAATCAATGGGAAAAACTAGATGAGATTGAGTTTGATTCTAAAAAGTATAGATACAACTTTTTTATAGCAGAAAAAGGGTTGTACATTGAAAAATTAAATACAAATCCAGCTTCAACAGTTCGTAAATTTGACTGTTTAGTATATGAAAAACAAGGTGAATAAGTGCGTTTTATTAATTGTACAAGTCATAGCGGTTATTGGTTGTACTACTCAGGTTAATGTAAATAAAACTGTAAAAGTTCAATCGGCTAGTGAAAAGCTAGTTGAATACTGTAAAAAACACAATCAACAGCTTTCAATTTACAATTATGTATTTGTCATCAATGAAATAGGAACTTGTATAAATTGCAACAATATTTTTGCTAAAAAACAAGGTGAAAACTTGAAACGAGATTCAATTTTGTTTATAGTTTCTGGAATTGGAAATAAAGTTGATTTTTCCACTTATATAAACAACAACTCATCAAATATAATTCACGATAATTTTGCTGGTTTTGACACCTTAGACATTGTTCGCTCTTGTGCGATAATAACATTGGATAGTAATAAACAAATTATTAAAATCGAAGAGGTAAATTTTAAAACTGTTGGAGAACTATCAGTAAGGGGAAAATGAATAGTTTGTTTAAATACCTAATAACCCAACAATTGTAAAACCAAGTTAAAATAGCCTGTACCGTTGCATATTTTCGAGGTAAACCCGTAGAAAATAGCTTTCGGTAGCTGGACCATTAACACCCAAACCCAAACAATACATCGCAAATACATAGGAAACAGCTGGCGCATGGTACCAACTATTCAAAAAACATTTTCCGAAGGGTTTGAATTTAGCTTGTCCTGAATTTCGTGAATAGGCGCAGAGAAATACAAAAGAAAAATGTGCGTTATGATGAAATAACTTTGTTTTTTGCAAAAACGCAATATTGCGTTTTTGCTTTTGAATTTCAGAAGTTTTTGCTTACAGTTTTATTTCATTTTTTTATCAGAAAGCAAAAATTCTTTTTTTTCTAAAAAATCATTCTTCTTACATTTACAAAAATTTTCAGAATTGAATAAAAACCGATTTCTTGTTATTCTTGGTTTAGCATTTAGCACCATTCTTGCGGGGTTTCTTTTGCGATCTAGTGGAAGCGAAGACACTAGCTATTCAAAAAACAATCCTAGTAAAAAGAAAAACTTCAGTGTGCAAGTAGATGAGTATGAATTAACGGATTCTACGCGCAATCGCAAAGTTCCGTTTGCTGTATTTCTACCTAAAAACGATACGAATTCAAAAATCTCATTGGTTATTTTTAGTCATGGTTATGGTCAAAATTATTCAAAGAATTATTTGAATTATTCATATTTAACCCGAAGATTGGCTCAAAAGGGTTTTTGGGTTCTAAGCATTCAGCACGAATTGGCTGGTGATCCGCCTTTGCCAATGAAAGGAAATATGCAAGAAATAAGAATGCCGGTGTGGAAAAAGGGGGAAGCAAATATTTTGTTTGCCTTGCATCAATTTAAAAACTTATACCCAAAGTTGAAGTTGAAATCAGTTGACTTGATTGGGCATTCAAACGGTGGAGATATGAGTTTGATTACAGCTCATGATTTCCCAAAACAATTTCGAAATGTAATCACGCTTGATCATTTGCGCTACCCAATACCTTTGGTTGCATCACCTCATATTGCTAGCTTACGGTCTGTTGACAAAACTGCCGATGCTGGAGTAATTCCAAACAAAAACGAGCGAGATAGTTTAAACATCAAAATCATTCAATTGAGAAAAATAACACACAATCAAATGAATGATGAAGCATCTAAAAAGCAAAAAAATCAGATAAATACAATTATTTTGAGGTTATTGAGGACTTAGGAGTCAATCTCGCAGCAAGTAATTGTATCGCTGAATGGTGTTTTCCAAACCTAAATAAAGGGCATCTGAGATTAGTGCGTGACCAATGGATACTTCCAGTAAATTTGAAACAGATTGTTTGAAATAGCGTAAATTTTCTTGATTCAAATCGTGCCCGGCATTTAAGCCTAATCCCAACTCATTAGCGCGTTCAGAAGCAATCACAAAAGGTTCTACAGCTTTTTCTTTGTTCGTGTGAAACTCATCAGCATAAGGTCCGGTGTACAATTCAATTCTATCTGTTCCGGTTTCTATTGCATAATTGATATTTTCCAGATTTGTATCTACAAAAATTGATGTGCGCACTCCCCAAGATTTAAGTTGATTGATGATATCTTTTAGTACCGCTAAATGAGTTTTTGTGTCCCAACCGGCGTTGCTTGTAAGTACATGTGGCGGGTCAGGAACCAGCGTTGCTTGAGCAGGCCTATATTTTTCAATCATTTTCATGAAACGCTCATCGGGGTAGCCTTCAATATTAAATTCAGTAGCAACAACTTGAGATAAATCATCAACATCTTTAGTTGTGATATGCCGTTCATCTGGTCTTGGGTGCACCGTGATGCCCGCAGCTCCAAATCGTTCACAGTCCATTGCTACTTGTGTCACATTCGGTGTGTTTCCACCGCGTGCATTTCGGATAGTTGCTATTTTATTGATGTTTACACTAAGTTTTGTCATAATCTCTATAGTTTGAAGCACAAAGATAAAAATACTCAGTGTATTCTTGCGTTATACAAGAAAAGTGATATTTTTTTAAAAGTTACTTGGATTCAAAACCTTTTTGTAATTTGGCACTTATCATACAGCAAGAGAAGTAATTACAGATGAAATTCCTCCATTATTTCACACAGATTCCGGTGAAAAAGCCCTTATTTGGATGGAAGAATTTAAAGTTT
The DNA here is from genome assembly GCA_039810825.1 of Fluviicola sp. Classification (GTDB taxonomy): domain Bacteria; phylum Bacteroidota; class Bacteroidia; order Flavobacteriales_D; family Crocinitomicaceae; genus Fluviicola. The sequence continues at coordinate 3,469 of JBDHXR010000061.1, read as the reverse complement.
CGCATTTACCCGTTTTAAAAAATGGAAATTTCGTAGGAATTGTATCCGAAAGCGATGTACTTGACAAAAAGAATGTAGAACAAAGTTTAGACAAATTGTTTGATCATCTTCCAAGACCATTTGCTTTCGAAAATGCGCATATTTATGAAGTGTTGGCATTGATGGCGCAACACCACATATCAATTTTGCCGGTGTTGGATTATTCTGAGAAATACTTAGGGTGCACCAGTGTGCATAGATTGATGCATTTAATTGCCAACACATCAAGTATAAAAGACGTAGGGGGAATTGTATTATTGGAAATGAATCAGTATGATTATTCAATGGTTCAAATTGCACAGATTGTTGAAAGCGAAAACGCCAAAATACTTTCTTCATTTATTATGTCATCGGCAGACTCAACCAAAATAGAGGTAACGCTTAAAATTTCTGAAGTTGATTTATCAGCAATCATACGTTCATTTGAACGCCATGAAATTACTGTAAAAGCAAGCTTTCAGCGTTCATTAGATGATGATGATTTGAAATTCAGGTACGATGCCTTGATGAATTTTTTAAACATTTGATCCAATGCAAATAGCACTATATAGTAAAAAAGTTGCCAAACAAGATTTACCACTGTTTCATCGGTTTTTTATAGCCATGGAAAAAAATGAGTGGTCTGTTGTGTTGCATCATGAATTGAAAGAACAGTTAATAAAAAAAGGATTTCCATGTCAAAGTTATAACGAGTTTTCATCACACAAAGATTTTGAAAAAGGGATTGATTTAGTTTTCAGTATTGGTGGCGATGGCACTTTTCTAAAAACGGTAACATTTATCAGAGCCTCAAATGTTCCAATTATAGGAATCAATACAGGCAGATTGGGGTTTTTAGCAAATGTGAATGAAGTGAGACTGGAACATGCAATTCAGTTGATAAAAGAAAAGAAATACCAATTACAAGCCCGATCATTATTACGTGTGAAAACGACTAGAAACTTGTTTGGAGAGGACAATTTTGCATTAAATGAAGTTACAGTTCAGAAAAAAGATGCCGCTTCAATGATTACCGTTCATGCTCATTTGGGGAATGATTACTTAAATTCATATTGGGTAGATGGATTGATTGTATCTTCAACTACCGGTTCCACTGCTTATAATTTAAGTTGTGGTGGTCCGCTTGTTACACCAGGCTGCAAAGTACATGTGCTTACGCCAATTGCTCCGCATAACTTAAATGTGCGTCCAATTGTTGTTCCAGATGACATTCCAATAAAGTTGAGTGTTGAAGGAAGGGAACGTAATTACTTGTTATCACTAGACGGGAATTCGTTAAATATCAAACAAAAAGAAGAAGTAATTATTGAAAAAGCAGATTTTTTGATACAAATGATTAAATTAGAGGACTCAAATTTCTTAACAACAATACGAAACAAGATGTTGTGGGGAAAAGACCGTAGAAATTAGCTTATTACTCTCATGAAGCAGAAAAGACTAACACTTGCAGACATTGCAAACAGTTTAAATATTTCAAAATCTACCGTTTCATTTGTGCTGAATGGCAAAGGAGATCAATTCAATATTAGTCAAAACACACAAAAATTAATTTTAGACAAAGCAAAAGAATTAAATTATGTTCCTAATTTTTTTGCCAAAGGATTGCGTGAAGGGAAAACACAAACTATTGGGTTAGTATTGGCAGATATTTCAAATCCATTTTATTCTGAATTAAGCAAAGTAATTCAAGAATCCTTGTATGAAAAAGGGTATTCATTATTTATTGTTTCTACAAATGATGATGAAACGATGGAATTGAAGTTGATACGAGATTTGATTCTTCGCTCTGTAGATGCATTGATTATTGCGCCATGCAACAAAATTCCAGATTTGAAAAAGGTGCTTGATGAAACGCCAATTCCTGTTGTTTGGGTAGATAGAATAGGGGATGAGTTTGCTGATTTTATTGGGATAAATAATTACCAAGAAGCTTCTTTACTCGTAAAACGATTTTCTGTAAAGCCAAAGAAAATAGCTATATTATTGCCTGAACATTCAGAAGTTATGACAATTCAACTGCGAGTAGATGGAACAAAATCGGCTTGTGAAAAGAGCAATATTCTTTTTGAAATTGCGGAAGTAACAGACGTTTCAACTCGTAGCGTTCGGATAGTACAACAATTGATATCAAACGGAGTTGATTCGTTCATTGCATTAAACAATAAGGTTGCAATTCACACATTCAATATATTGAAGCAACTCAAAATGGAAATACCAGCCAAAGTGAGGTTGATTTCTTTTGACGATGCAGATGCATTTGCTTATTTCACACCTACAATTACTGCATTAAGTCAACCAGTAGATGCTATTGGAAAAGAAACTGCAGATCGAATTATGAATCGCCTGAAAGAAAACACTCAAAATAGAAAACATTTGATGTTGGAATGTTCATTCAAAGAGCGTGAATCACACTAAAGTTGTATATTTTTCTTTTTCTTTTCTTCTCGTTTATTGATTGCCTTACTGTAAATCAGTGGAAAAACCAACAAGGTAAATAGTGTTGCAGTTACCAAACCTCCTATAATTACAATGGCGAGCGGTTTTTGGCTTTCAGACCCAATTCCAGTGCTTAAAGCAGCTGGTAACAACCCAATTGCAGCCATTAGAGCGGTCATAACTACCGGTCTAATTCTGATGTCAACTGCATTTACAATAGCTTGGTGCATATCTTTAGTAGTCTTTGTTTGCTTGTGAAATTCAGAAATCAAGATTACTCCATTTTGCACACAAATACCAAACAATGCAATGAATCCAACACCAGCAGAGATTCCAAAGTTCATTCCGGTAATATGTAAAGCCAATATTCCGCCAATCAACGCAAAAGGTACATTGATGAGTACATATCCTGCATCTTTAGCATTGTTAAACATAATAAAAAGAAGTATGAAAATGATGATCAAACTGATAGGAACAACTTGTGCCAAACGGTTGCTTGCCCGAACTTGATTTTCAAATTCACCATTCCAACTCATTTTATAGCCATTTGGCAATTGAATGTGAGAATTTACTTTTTTCTGTGCCTCGGCAATGGTGCTTCCTAAATCTCGTTCACGAACAGAAAACTTTACTCCAATGAATCTTTTGGTATTGTCACGATAAATAAATGCGGGCCCAGTTATTTCTCTCACACTTGCAACTTCTTTCAAGGGAATTCGATTTCCGTTTATCGTGGGAATCATCAACATCAAAATATCGTCTTCGTTTTTTCTAAATTCCTTTTCATACCGAATTCGGATATCAAATTTCTTTTCCCCTTCAAACTTCTGAGTTGCTGTTTTACCACCAATTGCCATTTCAATTACAGCTTGCGCTTCAGATTTTGTTACGCCATAAATAGCCATTTTTTCTTCATCAAGCACAACACTCATTTCTGGTTGACCAACATTTCTGAGAATTCCAACATCTTTGATTCCTCTTACGTCTTTTATTT
>JBDHXR010000060.1:0-17213 GCA_039810825.1 Fluviicola sp. | reverse complement strand
CCTGGATTGTGGTGTTCGAGAAGTTGAAAAAATTAAGCATGCAAAAGAACTTGGGCTAGATGTAATTGTTTGCGACCATCACAATCCCGGTGATGAATTGCCTAATTGTATTGTGCTAGATCCAAAACAAACTCAATGCACCTATCCATACAAGGAACTTTGTGGGTGTGGCGTAGGATTTAAATTGCTACAAGCATGGCTGCAATTCAAAAACGAGGATCAAAGTAAGTTATTCGAATCTTTAGATTTGGTTGCCATAGCAATAGGTGCAGACATAGTACCGATAACAGGCGAAAACCGTGTGCTTTGTAGTTTAGGCTTAAAGAGACTCAATCTTCAAAAACGCGAAGGAATAAATGCCTTGATTGCTTCAGCAAAGAAAACTTACCCATTTTCATTGTCTGACATCGTGTTTACCATAGCTCCCAGAATTAATGCTGCCGGTAGGCTTAGCAGTGGTACTCGCGCAGTAGAATTATTGCTTGCCACAAACAAAAACGTAGCCAATGAAATAGCTCTAGAAATAGACACATACAACACTGAACGAAGGGAATTGGATGCTGAGACAACTGCAGAAGCGTATGAGTTAATCACTTCTGATGCAAATTTTGAAACTCAAAAGTCAACTGTTGTTTACAACCCAAATTGGCACAAAGGTGTAGTTGGAATTGTTGCTTCAAGGTTGATTGAGAAAAAATATAGACCAACCATAGTTCTCACAGAAAGTAATGGTGTTGCTACAGGTTCTGCCCGTTCAGTTGCCGGATTTAACGTTTACGAGGCTATAAAATCTTGCGAAGACTTGCTCTTGCAATTTGGAGGGCATCATCATGCTGCAGGTTTATCTTTGAATATTGAAAACATTTTGCCTTTTAAAACACAATTTGAAGACTATGTTCAGAAAAACATTCAACCAATAGAAGAATTTGAAGAGTTAAAAATTGATTTGGAAATACAGTTAAATGAGCTTTTTATTCCAGGTGAATCGAGCTTTCAAATTCCACGCTTATACCGCATGCTTGAGCAATTAGAACCTTTTGGTCCGGGGAATGAAAAGCCTGTGTTTTGTGTGAAAAATGTATATGCAGAAAACCAGCGTTTGCTAAAAGACCAACACATCTCTTTTGAAATCATTCAACCAAACTGTACTTTTAAACTGCGCACTATTGGTTTTTTTATGGCAGATAAATTTGACTTGATTGCTTCAGGCTGTTCCTTTGATTGTGCATTTACGTTGGAAACAAATACATTCAGAGACAAAACCACGTTGCAACTACAAATTAGAGATATAAGAGAAGCGGGGGTTTCTAATTTATAATTGAAGCAAAAACAAAAGAAAATGCGGTGAAAGTGTTTGTAACACTGGGATTTTTATTATACAATTTAACAATATTGTTAAATTGTATAATTGCTCCAGTTTTTACCTCATCGGTCCACCCAAACTTTTGCTCCCTCCGAGCAATTTTTACAAATGTCAATTGCATTTCTATCTTTTAAGATTGCCTTTCTAAAACTTTTATAGGCAGCATTTTTCCAAATTGCTTCAAACGAATGTTTTTGTAAGCTTCCAAAACTATGCTTGGCATCTTTATCAAAACAACACGGCACAATATTTCCATCCCATGTTAGCACACTACCTGACCACATTCGCCAACAGTGGTTACCGCCTTTGAACTTCAATTTGTATGTTCCGTCTTTTTGTTTTATGTATCTTGAATACTCTTCATTGTCCGGTATCAGCCGATTGCCATGTTTATAATTATACACTTGGGCTGTTTTAAAACGCACTTCATCAATTCCAATATCATCTGCTAATTTCTGTACAAGTGGAATCTCATGCTCGTTCGTCTTTACTACTAAAAATTGAAAAATTAAATATGGCGTTTTGCTTTTCAATTCCTGTTTCGCTTTGACCATAAATTTTGCAGCTTCGATTACCTGATTAAGGTTGCCATGAATGCGATACGATTCGTAAGTCTCTTGCGTCATCCCATCAATTGAAATAATGAGTCGATCAAGTCCAGACTCGACAACCTCTCGTGCTTTAGATTCACTAATAAAATGCCCATTGGTAGATGTTGCAGTATAGATGTTGTTTTTTTTAGCTTCGCGAATCAACTCCAGAAATTGAGGATGCAAGAAAGGCTCACCTTGAAAATAATAGTTGATATAAAAAACAGTTTTTCGAACTTGTTCTAGCCATAACTTATGGTTCGATAGATCAATCTTTCCAGTTGGACGAGAAAACTGTTTTAATCCACTCGGGCATTCAGGACAACCTAAATTGCATGCAGTAGTTGGTTCTATACTCAATGCATAAGGCCTTCCATATAAAACTACTTTTTTGCTTATTCTAGACCAATAAAAAGAAATTCTTAATGCACAAAGATTAAGCAATCTAGCTAAAGATATCTTTTTTACAATATTTAATGTATCATGAAAGCTCACTCTGGAAATGTAATCTTTACAAACTTAACTGATTTTTTTTATTTTAAGTTACCGAACAACAAGACGATATAGTTCGACGTACAATTGATAACTTGAGTAAACCATACCCTTGGAATAGCTCGAAATTTTTAGCCGTTACGAGCAAATTATAAGCTGTCGGCATTTAATCTTATTTCAAATTCATGTTAAAATAGGTATAAATACCTATTGACCACTCATCTCTCTGAGGATATTTTTGAAACATAATTTAAAAAAAATAAAATGAAAAAAGTATTATTTACAATGGCATTAGCTTTTATAGGAATTGCTGCTTTGAGCTCATGTAAAAAAGATTATGTGTGCACTTACCCAAGTGGTAATATATTAGAAGGAAAACAAGAATACAATGACATCCCAAAACATGGTGTAGAAAGTCTTAAAGTTGGATGCGAAGGTGCTGGTGGAACTTGGTCTTCTAAATAACAAAAAAATCTATCTAATCATCAAATTAAAGGCTTCATTATATAATGGAGCCTTTTAAAAATAAAATCTATGAAAAAAATAATTACTCAATTCTTAATCATTAATTCAGTGCTATTAATGGTTCGTGCAACATCTTATTCCCAAGCATGGGAAGACTTAAATACTCCTAGTCTAACAACAGGTGTGGGCGCAATTGCAATTGACGGCTCAAACGTATACTCAGGTGGTTCTTTCACTGTAAACTTTTCTGTTGGATCTTTTGGTAGATACGACGGTTCTAATTGGAACTTAGTAGGTGATTGGTATGATTATCCTAATGGACTGGGAACAATAAACGTTGCAAAGAAAATTGACAATTACATATACGTTGGTGGGTATTTCACCGACGGAGCAGGTGTTGTAGGTTTAAACAAAATTGGACGTTGGAATATCACCACTCAAACGTGGGAAGCTATGGGAAATGGTATTACTACAAGTGGGACTGTATATGACATTGTTAAACACAACAATGAAATCATTATAGCAGGAAATTTCACGGATGCGAATGGAGACCCAAATGCTGATGGGCTTTTAAAATGGAATGGTACATCATGGACTGCATTGTCAAGTACATCAATTAGCAATTCATCTTCATTGTCCGTGAATGCTCTTTCAACATACGGCACATCATTGTATGTTGGTGGAAATTTTCAACAAGGTATTGTAGAATGGGATGGAACAAGTTTTTTGTCTGTTGGCGGATGGGACATTGACAATGTAAGTATTGATCAAGGTGCTGTAATTTCAATGGCCATTGACCAATCAAATGGAAATATTTATGTTGGTGGCGAAGGCACTGCAACTTTATCAAAGTGGGACGGTGCATCTTGGACAAGTTTAGCTAGCAGTTCATCAAGTGTAATACGCGTGTATGCAATTGGCGTAATTGGGAACAAAGTATATTTTGGTGGAGATTTTCAAGATGTTGCAGGAATTCCTAACACAACCTATATTGCTATGTATGATGGCTCTATTCATAGTGTAGCAGGAGGTTTAAATGACAAAGTATACCGCATTACACCTGATGGCAATAATTTCTATGTAGGTGGTAATTTCACAAATGCTGGCGGAAATACTTCAGCAAATAAAATTGCAAGATTTAACAGTACTGGAACAGCTTCAATAGATGAAGTTTTAAAGAATTTTGAATTTTCTTTATATCCTAATCCGACAAATTCTTGGTTAAACATCTCCGTTTCTGAAAGTAGTGATATTACTATTTTTAATCTTCTTGGAGAAGAAATCGCGCAACAACACTTGACAGAAGGAACGAATAAAGTTGATACAAGAAATTTTGAAAATGGAGTTTACATTGTCCAAAATTCAAATGGCGAAATGTTGAAATTTGTAAAAGAGTAAAAAGATTCTGAAAATAAGTCCTTGCTGATAATGAAGTGGGGACTTTTTTGTTAAACACTGCATCAATCGTCGAACTAATTTTTCGCATTCTTTTATTCATATTCACTTTATTAAAATCAGCGCGAACCTATAATAAACTTCTATCTTTCAGACAACAAATAAAATAATTACTTTAGCAATAAGTGACTCAACCACGCTCAATATGAACTATCTAGTAAATTGTCTGAATACAAGTCGAGTATTTGCGATACTTCTTATACTTTCAGGATGGAACGCTATATATTCACAAAAGCAAAATACGTATCAGAAAATTGACTCTCTAATCAATCAAGGGAACGACAAATTTAGAAATGTAAATTTTGATGGAGCTCAAAAAGAATACATGAATGCCTTAAGGTTGTCTGAAAAAACAAAAAACTATTTTCAACAAACAAAAGCAACAAAAGGCATTGCATTAACTCATTATTATCTGCGCGATAAACAAACTGCATTGAAATGGCTACACCGCTCTTTGAATTTGTGTCAGAAACACCACTATGATTCACTAACAGCCCAAATCAACTACACTATTGGCGTAATGTATGTAGAGCTCATAGAGAAAGATTCTGCTGAGTATTATACGTACAAAGCTGTTGATTATTGGGAGAAAGAAAAAAATTATTCGGCAATTTCTAAATCATACTCTATACTTTCAGAATTTTATATTCTTGGGAAAGATAAAAACATAAAAAAAGCAAACGAAATTCTTAACAAAGCTGAGTATTACGCCCATCTGTCTCAGGATAAAAGTGCGTTAGCATTTGCTTTAATGAAACAAGTTTTTCTGCAATACTATTTAGTAAAAGATTACAAAAAAGCATTAGCGCTTGTAAATAAAGCTGAAAGCGAACTGCAAGACTCAAAATTTTCAGAAGACTTAATGTATGCAATCCGTTCCAAAGCCATGTGTTTGGCAAAACTAGGCGATTCTACTGCTGCCGACTATATGTTAAAATGGTTTGATTTTAAGGACTCAATTTTTAACAAGGAAAAAGCAAAAGAATTATCTAAATACGAAGTGCTCTATGAAGTTTCTGCGAAAGAACGTAAAATCCTCGCCCAAAAACTTCAAATTCAACATGAAAAAAACAACCGGATTCTAAGTGCTTCAGCATTCATTATTGTTCTACTACTGAGTTTTCTGTTTTTTATGAATTATCGAAAAAAGCAAAAATTTAAAACAACTGTGTTACTACACGAGCAAAATGAAAAGACTGTGCGTGAGATATATCTTGCTGAACAAAATGAAAGAATACGAATAGCCAGAGACCTACACGACAGCATTGGGCAAAAATTATCTGTTATGAAAATGCTTTTGCCATCAAAAGAAGAAAGCATAAATGTGGATAATATAGCTAAATACCTTGATGAAACAATTGTAGAGGTTCGGTCTATTTCTCACAACCTTATTCCTGAAATATTAAATTTAGGATTGATCAAAGCAGTTAAGGAACTAATAGAAAGTATAAATGCTTCTGAAAATATTCAAGTAGAATTTTCAACAAAAATCAATTCGCAAGACCTTTCTCTTCCACTGCAAACAGAATTGTCCCTTTATCGCATCATTCAAGAAATAACTGCAAATATCATTCGGCATTCAAAAACCAAAACATTAACAATTGAACTAAGCCATCACCCCGATTTTATTCAATTATTCATTGCTGACCAAGGTATAGGGTTTGACAAAAATGAAATAGACAATGCAAAAGGAATCGGATGGAAAAACATCTATGCTCGAATTAAACTGATAAATGGAAGTATCAAAATCAATTCTCAAAAAAACAAAGGGTCAAACTTCTTAATAAACATTCCATTATGATAGAAAAATATAACATTCTCCTTGTTGATGACCATCAGATAATATTGGATGGATTGAGAGGTATTCTAACAGGAACAAATTTTAATGTAGTTGCCGAGGCCACAAATGGTCAACAAGCTTTGGATATTATAATGAATTCAAATCAGGGCATTGATATTGTATTGACAGACATTAGCATGCCATACCTTTCTGGGATTGATTTGTGTATGCAAATAAAGGAAGAGTACAACAATATCAAAGTGTTAATTCTAAGTATGTATGATACGGTTCCGATTATAAAAGAAGCTTTATCTGCAGAAGCAGATGGATTTGTATTAAAAAACATCTGTAAAGAAGAATTGCTATTAGCTTTGAATAAAATAATGAATGATGGGCATTATTATTCTAAAGAAATTGTACCAATACTCGTTTCACAATCAAAGAACAACAAAGACAAAAATCAATTACTCGTAACACTGTCGAATAGAGAATTGGAAATACTAAAGTTAATTATTGAAGAAAATTCCAGTGAGCAGATTTCAAAAATTTTAACTATTAGTAAAAAAACTGTTGACAATCATCGTGCAAACATACTGCTCAAAACAGGTTACAAGAGCACCATTGGGTTGGTTAAATTCGCCATTCAAATTGGAATAGAATAAACAAATAAAAAAGTACTGCTATTAAAAAAAGAGGTTCTCTAAAAACACTTCTTGAAAAACACGTAACTAGGCACTAGAAAATTTTGTTACTTTTGAAATTGCACAAAATATCCAATGAAAAAATTTATTTGTCTATATACAATTTTGATTGTCAGTTTTCAACTTTTCTCTCAAACATATCAAATCAAAGAAGCATCAACAAAAGAGGCAATTCCTTTTGTTAAAATATTTCCTAAAACAGGAACTCCCTTTTTAGCAGATTTAGATGGTCGATTTTCGAACTCAACCGGAAATAGTAAAGTCACATTAAAAATGATGGGCTTTCGAGATACAACATATACACTTGGTGCAGATAGTATCTTGCTTATGGTAGAAGAGGGGAATCTTTTAGATGAAGTAACGATTGTTCCGGGAATAAATCCTGCCGAAAGAATCATGGCAAAAGCGATTGAAAACAGAAAAACAAATCACCCAAAGTCTGATATTGCATATAAATACGATGCATACAGCAAGTTCATTTTTACAATGAATCCGGAAACTGTTGCTGCAATTTCGGACACAACAAGCGATACCAATCTCATCCAAATCAAAAAGTTCTTTAACTCTCAGCACATTTTTATGCTCGAAAGCACTGCTGAGCAGTATTTTAAACCTCCATTTAAGGAAAAAGAAATCATTACAGCGTATCGAGTGTCTGGTTTTACAGACCCAATGTTTTCAACCTTTGCAGATCAAATTCAATCGTTTAATTTTTACGACAATCAATTTGATTTACTTGGAAAAAGCTACTTAAACCCTCTTGCTCTAGGTTCGATTCGCCGGTATTTATTCATTCTTCAAGATTCTACCATAAACGAAAAAGGCGATACCACCTTTACAATTCGATTTCAACCCAGAAGAGATAAAAATTTTGATGGCATGAAAGGTGTTTTATACATCAATACCAATGGATTTGCTATCGAGCGTGTAATAGCTGAACCCGCGAAAGAAGATAAAACTTTCAATGTGAAAATCACGCAAGAATATACATTTTTAGAAGGCAAGAAATGGTTTCCTCACAAACTTTCAACAGATATTACGCTTCCAATTCAAGTATCTAGTAAAATCAAAGATGCATACTTGGTTGGTAAAGGGAATACCTACATAGAACATGTTGAGTTAAATGCCGATTTGAAAGGTGAGGGTTTCAATGCAGTATTTATTGAGACGGAGCGTGATGCAAACGAAAAAGATTCAACACATTGGGATGCAAAACGCAAATATCAGCTGGATGAAAAAGAGCTTAGAACGTATGAAATGATCGACAGCGTCTCTAAAGCTGAAAATTTAGAACGAAGACTAAACACATTACAAGCCCTTGCACAAGGAAAAATACCACTCGGATATGTTCAATCCGATATTACCCGATTAATAAATTATAGAGATTATGAAGGTTTTAGATTGGGAGCAGGTCTTGAAACCAGTGAACGTCTATCAAAACGTTTTATGGTCGGTTCTTATTTTGCGTATGGTTTTAAAGATAAAATGTGGAAATATGGTGGTTATGGTAAAGTGACTTTATGGCCAAAGCAATATTTGGATTTTGAAGCCCGATACCAAGAAGACATCATAGAACGTGGAAGTACAAATTTTTCATTTAACCCAATCATCACTCAGTTAAACTCATTTTACCAAAACTTGTATATCCGCCAAATGGATAAACAACGCATTGCTGAAGTTGCTTTTTCAGGATATATCTTTCCACGTTTAAAATTTAGATTGGCTGGGTCGTATCAACGAATTGGTTTTACAAAAGATTATAACTATCAATGGAATAACAGTTCCATGGGACTACAAAACATATTTGAAGTTGCAGAAACTTCGCTTGAATTAACATGGAGCATTCGGGATAAGGTAATTTCTTTGGGCACAAAACGTATCTCAATGGGTTCAAAATGGCCTATTATCACAGGTAAAATCACTAAAAATATACCGGGCTGGACACCCGATAAAATTAACTACACCCGTTGGTCAATTGGCCTTCAACAGATTGTTCCTATTCGGGCTGTAGGTAAATTGACATACTTGCTTACTTATAGCGGTATGCAAGGTGATGCTCCACTCCTGTATCAATTCGTTGGAATAGGAACCGGAAGAAATCATGGAAACATTTCTGTTGCCAATACATTTGAAACCATGTTGCCATCCACTTATTATGCCACTCAACTAACAACGGCATTTACCCGTTTCGATTTTAAAGCCTTTAAAACAAAAGTGAAATGGACAAAACCACAAATCGCAATTCACCATGGAATTGGGTATGGGTTGTCAGACAAAAACACTACAAACCACTCCATTGGCTACCTAACCATGAACAAAGGGTACGCCGAAACAGGTTTGCTGGTGAATGATTTGCTGAAAGTACGCTTCTTAGGTTTAGGAATTGGTGGATTTTACCATTATGCAGGCGGATTGATTTCTCCGTATGTGAAAAACAACATCTTGGTAAAATTTAGCATGACAATAAAGTTATTTTAATCACTTTTTAATGCAGTGAAAAATGCTCTGCTTTTATCAATTCATTGATGAATAAGCTAGCTCGTTCGTTAAACGCTTGTTCGTTTTCTGAAGTTAAGTAACGAACATTACCATTTTTCGAGCATGCATCATTAATTTCCGGGTGGCGAATCAAATAATCTACTAAACTGGAAGCAACAATTTTACCTTGTGTTAACACTTCAACATGTTTGGGTAAAAATTCTTTGATGGTGTTTTCTATAATTGGATAATGTGTACATCCCAATAATACAGTATCAATTAAAGGGTCTTTTTTCATCAATGCCTGTACATCTTGCTGAATGAAAAACCTTCCTCCTTCTGTATCAAACAAATTGTTTTCAATCAAGGGAACCCACATTGAACAGGCATGCTGAGAAACCTTGTAATCTGGTGCCAACTTATCTAACTCTATCGGGTAACTGCCCGATTTTACTGTGCCTTCGGTTGCCAATACTCCAATATGTTTTGAATGTGTACGCTTTGCCAATTCTTCTACACTGGGTCTAATCACACCCAAAACACGTTTTTTGGGATATGCCTTTACCAAGTTTAATTGCTGAATATTTCTAAGAGCTTTAGCAGAAGCAGTGTTGCACGCAAGAATCACCAACGAACAATCACTTTCGAAGAGTGCTTGTACAGCTTGCCAAGTGTATTCATAAATTACGTCAAAGCTTCTAGAACCGTATGGCGAGCGGGCATTGTCACCTAAATATAAAAAATCATATTCAGGCAACAATTGTTTGATTTCTTTCAAAATTGTTAATCCCCCGTAACCCGAGTCAAAAACACCAATTGGACCTACATGATTCATAAATCAAAGTTAAAAAAATAGACGCAGGAACAACATAAATTATTTTTCAGAATATTTCTGATGAATTTCTACAATCGTTTTTGCGTCGTTTGCACCGATTCCAAGGCTATCTGCAATATTCTTTGCTCGAATAACTTGCTCAATTGTTAACCCCGTGCTGTCAGCGTCTTTTTTGTATTGATTCTTTCTAAAAATAGCACTTGATTGAAGTGATGGTATTGTTTTCAAAGAGAGTTGTTTCACAGGATTATAGAGCAATGATTCTTGAATTTTATTTTCGGGTAGCATCTTTTGTTTCTCATCGTAGGATTCTAATAGCACAAAAAGTACGCTTAATATATAGAGCGTTTTTACCATCCCAAATAGTAATCCAGAAATTTTATTGAGCAATGATAATTGGGCAATTTTAATTACTTTTTCCAAAACCTTTCCTCCAAAATAAATAGCCGCCCCAACACCAATAAAAGTAAGTGTAAAAGCATATACCGGAAGGTATTCTGAATGAACATTCAACTGCTTTTGCAAATACGATGCAGCTACATCAGAAAAATTAACACCAACATAAATTCCAACAACAATGGCGAGTAGAAAAAACAACTCTATGATAAAGCCCTTATTGAATCCTATATACGCAGCATATAAAATTGGAATAAGAATGGCAACATCAAGAATGTTCATTTTTTATTTTTAGAACATAAAAAATCAAGCGATATTCGTAAACACTTGTTGAATATCGTCGTCGTCTTCAATTTTATCCAGCATTTTTTCGATATCAGTGAGTTGTTCCTCAGAAAATTCTACCGGACTTGTTGGTATGCGTTGTAAATTTGATTTCACAATTGCAATTCCTTTATCTTCAATTGCCTTTGCTAAAGTTCCAAAAGAAGTATAATCTCCATATACAAAAATACGTTCTTCAGTCACATCGATTTCTTCACAACCAGCATCAATTAATTCCAACTCCAACTCTTCCGGGTCTATGCCATCAACCTTTTCCAATTCAAAAACTGATTTACGGCTAAACATAAACTCTAATGAACCGTTTGGCACTACGCCTCCTCCGGCTTTATTGAAATATGATTTTACATTCGCAACTGTTCGTGTTGGGTTGTCTGTTGCACATTCTACATACACCAAAACGCCATGTGGACCTTTTCCTTCATAGTCCACTTGTGAAAATGAAGCTACATCTTTTGCATCTGCACGCTTTATTGCAGCTTCAATATTGTCTTTGGGCATGTTTTCACCCTTTGCATTTTGAATGGCTGTACGCAATTTTGAGTTAGTTTCCGGATCTTGACCTCCTTCTTTTGCTGCCATTGTAATAGCTTTCCCTAATTTTGGAAACAATTTAGACATCTTGTCCCAACGCTTTTCTTTTGCTGCTCTACGATATTCAAATGCTCTACCCATAAAAAATGTTTTTACAAAAATAATGAAATATAAAAATCAAAATATAAGTATCCCTTATTCGTTATTGAATAATACGTGAATATTCGTAACTTCACTCTTGATTTAAAAAACAAGCGTTTCTATATGTGCAGAAAGGACTTTCTTCTAGTAATTTTTTGTTTCATGCTATTTTCTTGCAACGCCGTTTTTTCTCAAAACAAACCAAATAGCTGCAATAATTTAGATTTTAACCATAGAAACGGGGTGGTTTACTACTATTTCTGGGAAGAAAACAATGATGGCAGCATTATTGACAGCACGCTAAAACATCCTTTTTCAATGAATCGGTTGATACTTCTTTACTCACTCAAAAAAAATAAAACTACAAATTACAACAGTGCACAGATGGCACACATCATCAATCGGTTGGGCAAAGAAAGAAATTCCGCAAAAACACGAATTAATTTTCAAAAATCTTGGTATAGCAACAAGGTAGCATCTTCAAATACAGTAGTCGTTTTTCGTAAACAAAACGGCACTTGGACATCGGTGCTTACAAAACCTGTACTCTATTTTCAGAAAAATGATTCAAAATTGTTCTACATAAATAGCTCGGATACTCTTCGATACAACACAAAAAACATTTCAATTCACACAAACTCATATTTTATTGTAAGTAATGATGCTTCAGAAAAACCTGCTTCAACAGCGTATCAATTTTCTGGGCACTCCCTGCCTCAAAAAACAAACATTTTTTGTGAACCTACAGCCAGTAGATTTTTGATTTTTTCGAATGGCTATCGTGGACCAAATACAGACAATGATCCCAGCCGAAATGAAATTTATCTTCTCGATCGTACGAATTATTGGTACAACATCGATAACCGTTTTATTGAACGATTAAAACCAGATACTTCATTTTACATTGATGGTAGCTTTTCAGTGGAAACATCCAATTATTACTCAAAAATCAAATTTGGTTGGCGCTACTTAAGAGCTCAAATTTTCTCACGGAAAAACAGTGTCAATTTCAAATCCTTGAAACAGAAATCTAACTACAATGGGTTTATGCATCGGTATCAAGAAGGAGAGATTGCTGGAGAAACGTTCATAAATGCAATCTCCAATATCCCAAACACCACCATTAAAGACACTTTAGATTTTGTTTGTCACAGTATGGGGTATGCCTATATGATGGGATTTATTGAGCGAGTAAAAAACAATGTTGTGTTAGGCAAACTCTATATTGTTGCTCCAGAAAATGCTTCTGTATTAGGTATGGATTGGAGCATCTTTCAAGAAGTGTGGCAATACGGTTCAAATCTTGATCAAGCAAATCCGGATAAACTGAGACAACAAGATGGCATTGCTCCTCAAGTGGCAGTGAAAAATATAGAAACTCAAGCTTCTAAATCGATAGGAAGAATTTTTACTCCTGAAAATTGGCCAAATAAACATTTTGTTCATGCACACATGATTTATGGATATGATTGGATTTTTGACAGAATTCATCCAGGAGAAAAAGGATATATTTTTCGTTAAATAATCTTATTCTATTTCGTAATTCGATTTCGCTCCAAAAGTATTGATTAACTTTACGGCTGAAATGGATAGCTTAGCTGAATTAAGATACAAAGACCTTTTGAAACAATTGGAGCCAGATTTTGGTCCGGGTATGGATTTGCAAACATTGCTTTTTCTGATGGGCGTTGATATACTTGGTACTGGTTTCAAAAAATTTACAAAAGATCAAAAAACAGACTTGATGCATATTGCTATTTGCACCATTCTGGAACCTTATGGATACTACAAATTTGTCGGAAATGACAAAGACAATTGGCCACATTTTGAATTTGTAAAAGAATTGCCTGCATTGTCTATCAAAGAACAGCAATTACTCATGCTAGAAGCTGTACTTGAATATTTTGAAAACCAAGGTATTTCAACAAAACATGTTCAATTAAAAAATTAAATTAAATTAACCTTTTTACATTATGGATTTTTGGATTCGTGCTTCCCAACTTATTCTTTCTTTATCTATTCTTATTGTAGTCCATGAATTTGGCCATTATCTAACTGCAATCTGGTTTAAAACGAAAGTTGAAAAATTTTACCTCTTCTTTAATCCTTATTTCTCAATCTTTAAGAAACAAATAGGCGACACAGAATGGGGTTTAGGATGGATTCCTCTTGGTGGGTATGTGAAAATTGCGGGCATGGTTGATGAGTCTATGGATAAAGAACAGCTTGCTCAGCCCATGCAACCGTGGGAGTTTAGAGCAAAACCCGCTTGGCAACGCTTGATCATCATGTTGGGTGGTATTATCGTAAATATTATTGTGGGTTTTGTATTGTACGTAATTATCTTATTTACTTGGGGTGAAGAGCGAGTTGACTACAACAAATTACACAACGGCATAGCTGTTCATCCGTATTTTGAGCAATTTGGTTTCCGCTCAGGCGACCAATTAATTTCAGTAAATGGAAAAGACCCTGAAATCATTCACAAGCTTGGAATGGAAATTATGATATTCGGGAAAAATACATTCAAAGTTAAACACGCAGACGACAAAATCGAAACAATTGTTTTACCTGAAGATATGGGGCAGAAAATGTGGGAAAACAATGCTGAAAATGCTTTTGGTATGCGTATGTTTTTTGATGGAATTGAACGAGTAGATTCTACCTCGCAAGCTGCTAAATTAGGCTTAGAACATGGAGATAAAATCACTGCTGTGAATGGAAAAAAAATCTTGTTTTTTGACGAGTTTAAATCTGCCCTATTTCATAATAAAGGTAAAAAACTTGAGATTACGATTGAGAAAAAAGATACCAGTTTCAATAAAGAATTCATTTTGAATAAAGAAGGAATTTTAGGATTTGAGCCTAAAGTTTCTATAACAACTGATAGTGCAGCCATTTACACGAAATATTATCCTTTTGGTGAAAGTATTGCACTTGGAATAGCAAAAGGTACAAAAGGATTGTACGCAAACATCGCACAATTCAAATATGTGTTTTCAAAGAAAGGTGCCGAATCTATTGGAGGAATGGGTTCAATAGGAAAGCTTT
This sequence comes from Fluviicola sp., assembly GCA_039810825.1. GTDB lineage: Bacteria > Bacteroidota > Bacteroidia > Flavobacteriales_D > Crocinitomicaceae > Fluviicola. The sequence goes on along the minus strand of JBDHXR010000060.1, from coordinate 2,590 downwards.
TCCCTTCCACTTGGAACTGGCAAGCGTTTTGGACATTGACAGCTTTTCTTTCTATGATGTTGGCTATCATGAATTTATTACCAATTCCTGCGCTTGATGGTGGGCATGTTGTGTTTCTTTTATATGAAATGATTTCTGGCAGACCGCCTAGTCAACGTTTTCTGGAAATTGCACAGTATGCAGGATTCATAATTATCATGGCATTAATCTTGTATGCGAATGGAAAAGATTTAATAAACGCCATTTTCTAATTATTTTACATAAGTGGTTTTGTAAATCAAGTTGAAATAGTAATCTTTACAAAAAATTAAACAATGAAAAAAATCGTATTATCTTTATTTTTAGGGCTTGGCACACTTGCAATGGCTCAAACTTCAGGTACCGTTTCATACAACATGGAGTTTTCTAGTGACAATCCGGAAATGGCAATGGCTGTTGGAATGATGCAAGGTTCTAAAATGGTATTCTCTTTCATCCCGGGCAAAACCAAAATGGAATCTACCATTGGAACCATGATGAAAATGAGTTCAGTTTCTGATACAAAAGCAGGCAAATCTTTGATGTTGATGGAGGTGATGGGTCAAAAAACTGCTACTCCTTCTCAAATAAAAGAAGAAGCAGAAGATAAAGCAAATCCGGGACCTACAGTTGAAAAAACAACCGAAACAAAAGAAATAATTGGCTATAAATGTGTGAAAAACATTGTGAAGTCTGCAGATGGAACTGAAATGATTGTTTGGACAACCGGTGACATTACAGCAAGTTTGGCAGGTCAAAAACAGTTTGGTGGCGTTAAAATTGATGGTTTCCCATTGGAATTCACAACTGTTTCAAATGGAATGAACATTCACTTTACTGCAACAGGTTATGACAAAGCTGTAAATAAGAAAGGATTTAGTACTAAAATTCCTGAAGGATACACGGAAATGTCGGCTGAGCAACTTCAAAACATGGGTGGTGCAGCTGAGTAAGTTATTGTTTCAAACTCAATTCTGAAGCTCTCTGAAAAGGGAGCTTTTTTGTTTTTAAACGACACTCATTATGTATCACGCTAGGTAATAGAACTGATAGATAGAGCCAAAGGAAAAATAAGGTGGTTGATGGTTTTTGATTTGTAATTTTTGAGAATAATGGGTAATTTAACAATATTGTTAAATTGTTTACTATAAAACTCAGTAAATTCAATAGATCCAGATCTTTTTTGATTTAAAAAAACAGTCACTTCTAATTTCGATTGAAGAAAATCTCATTTTATTTCACTGACAAAATTCTCATACCAAACTCACTTAAAATATTCTTACTTTTTCAATGCTTGTTGAATATTTCGTTTCAAGCCTGAAAATTTAGATCGCTTTACTGCACTGCCTTTAAAGATTTCTCGATATTTATCTTCGCTTAGCTCAATCCAATCTTCCTTACCAAATGCAAGCAACTCTTCTTTCGGGAAAAATTCGGGTTCTTTGTGAGGTTTGGAAAAACGGTTCCATGGACATACATCTTGACAAATATCACATCCAAAAATCCAATCTTCCATTTTACCCGAAAAAAACTCAGGAATTTCTGGATCTTTCAACTCAATTGTTGCGTAGGTTATACACTTCGAAGCGTCTAACACATAAGGCGTGTTTAGCGCATCTGTTGGGCACGCATCGATGCATTTTGTGCAAGTTCCGCAATAATCTTTGATTGGTCCATCAGCTTCGATATCCAGATCACAAATAATTTCAGACAGAAAAAAGAAAGAACCCTTTTTTGGATGAATCAATAAACCATTTTTACCAACCCAACCAAGTCCGCTTTTCTTAGCCCAAGCTTTTTCCAAAACAGGCGCGCTATCAACAAAAACCCTTCCTTCAATGGATCCATATTTTAAACGAATTTGCTCCAATAACGTTTTCAACTTTGCTCTTACTACATCGTGGTAATCTTTGCCATAAGCATATTTAGCAAGATTAAAATTCGGTTGAGCAATCTTTTCAGAAGGGTAATAGTTAAAAGAAAGTGATATTACCGTTTTAGCTCCTGGAACAAGGATTCGGGGATCTAAACGCATGTCAAAATGATTTGCCAAATAAGCCATTTTCCCTTGATATCCTGCATTTAAATAAGTCTCAAGACCCTTTTCCTCTTCCTGTAAAAAAGCAGCCTTTGAAAAGCCTACAAACATAAATCCCAGTTCAAAAGCTTTTTCACGAATAAAATGCTTTATTGAATCGCTGTTTTGCATTTAGAAAAATCCCCCTTGTTGCCAACCCATGTCAAACCCTAAATGCTTAAACGCTTTTTCAGTCGCTTTTCTTCCTCTGGGTGTTCTCATCATAAAACCTTCTTGAATTAAAAATGGTTCATACACTTCTTCTAAGGTCCCCGCATTTTCGCCTATAGCCGTGGCAATAGTTGTTAAGCCAACTGGCCCACCTTTAAATTTGTCTATCAAGGTTTTTAAAATTCGATTATCCATTTCATCCAAGCCATATTTATCAACATTTAGCGCGTCTAAAGCATGGCTGGTAATCGAAAAATTTATCGTTCCGTTTCCTTTTACTTGAGCAAAATCTCGCACTCTTCTTAGAATAGCATTTGCAATACG
>JBDHXR010000059.1:0-17361 GCA_039810825.1 Fluviicola sp. | reverse complement strand
ATGAGTTGACGAATCATCTTGGCAACGTTTTAAGCGTTATCTCCGACAAACCCATTCCGCACCAAAATGGGCAAACTGTAGACTACTGGCAGGCAGAAGTGCGCCAAGCCACCGACTACTCCCCATTTGGTGTGCAACTCCAAACCCGCAACTTGTTTCTTACTGTTTTGGGGAATGTGCCATATCGTTACGGATTCAACGGCATGGAGAAGGATAATGAACTGAAAGGCGAAGGGAACAGCTATGATTTTGGGGCGAGGATGTATGATGATAGATTGGGGAGATGGCTTACTATTGACCCTTTGGCAGGAAAGTATCCTCATTTATCACCGTATAATTTTGTAGATAACTGCCCTGTAAAATTTATTGATATTGATGGAAAAGATATTATTGATTTTGTTTCGATAGTTCAAAAATATTCAGGCTATAGTTATGCTGTACTAACAAAAACACAAGCTTTTAATGATGTTTTAAAACAATGGTCAAACACAATAGGTGATTCTAAATCATTAGGCTATGTGACTTCAGGAAAGTTTTCTGAAATTAAATTAAGATTTGAAATTATCAATACAGATAATGGTAAAATGGGCTATTCAGATATTTTATATGATGGTAAATCTTTAGCTAATTATGAAACATTACCCGAGGAAATTTTATTGGAAAAGATTGAAATTAAAATAAGTTTAAATACTTATGGTGCAAAAGAAAAAAAAGAAACAAGTGAAGATAGTTTTGATTTAGAACGACTTACAACTTTAATTCATGAAATAACGGTACATTCAGAAAATCAAGCTAAAATTATTGAGAAAAATACATCAATTGATAAAATTAATGGAAAATTACTTTTAGAAGATTATAAAAAAGCTTATACTGGAGAAGGAGAAGGAGTTGATCATGAAAACTTGTATAATAATAAGGCCGAAACATTCGAAAAGGTCTGTAAAGATGTTGAAAATACGATTAGGAATAATAGCAACTACAATAAATTAAACAGAGTTGGCTTAAATTCGGTAAATGAGAGGGTGTATAAGTCTAGAAGTGATTTTTTTAATAAGCTTATTGAGAGTGAAAAGAAACCTAACCCCACAACAAAATAATTTTATGAAATATTTATTTTTACTATGTGTTTTTTTTATAATAAATTCATGCTCAATAATATACAAAAGTGGGAATTCTTCTACATATACTATAAAAAGGAGAAACAAAGTATTTCGTTTTTCACCTAAAATAGTTTATTTTGATATAGATTATACTAAAATCGATGAATTGAAAACTGAAGATTCAATAATATACAAAAAAATAAAGTTAGAAAGCGAATTCCAAAAAATATTAAAACTTTATAATAACAAAAATAAAATTCGTTATACCTTTTGCACAAGTGGAACAACAATTAATATTCCTTTGAATGTAGGAGATAGTATTGAAAGTAATGTTTTTATGCCAGATTTATTTTTTTCTACCATCAATTTATTAAACTTATGTTCAAATCATAAACATGATATAATTAACAAAAAAAGGACATATATATATTCATATCAAAAAGACACATTAATACCATTTTATTCATTAAATGATTTTTGTGTAAAATTGAAAATTGAAACAAAAAACACACAATACTACCCTTCATTTATATATATAGACAAAAAAAGTGGAATACCAATTTATTATCAATATCCATTTTGTTCAATTGATTCATTTTCAGATAATATCTTAGTTAATTATTTATCAACTTATTATTCAACAAGAAAAAAGGTGTTTTTTTTAAATTCAAAAAAATACTGTTGGTAGTAGGAAGACCTTTTTTTTCAGAATCCAGACCGTTGATACTCCATTAATTTCTTTTTTGTACTACATGTAACACTAAAACTGATAATAATTTTATATATTTCGCTGTAGAACAAAGTACAAACAAAACAAACAACTGGAGTACATTGATGAGCACAAGAATCACCAACGGCACACATACACGTGTATTTACATCCACGCAAGGCATTGTGCGCCAAGCCACCGACTACTCCCCATTTGGTGTGCAACTCCAAACCCGCAATTTATTTCTTACTGTTTTGGGGAATGTGCCATATCGTTATGGGTTTAATGGAATGGAAGCAGATCCAGAGGTGAAAGGGCAAGGAAATAGTTATACAACGGAATTTAGGCAATATGACCCAAGATTGGGCAGGTGGTTGACATTAGACCCATTAGCTCCTTTTGCGCCAAGCTGGACACCATATCGTTATGGATTTGACAATCCTCTAGTTTTTACGGATATGAATGGGCTTTTTGAAAGTAAAGGCAAGGCAAAGGAGTATAAAAAATCAAACAAAATCAAAGGAAGAATTCAAAAAGATGTTGAAGGTACAGGTTTTGCAATAAACAGTAAGTCCGGTGTATCTTATTCAAGTGGTGATGATTCAGGTATGTATGGCGATTCACATAAAAACGATGATGTAGTTGAGAGCACTGTAATTAAACCTAATAAAGCTATTGGTGGTAATAGTGGGATTTCTGAATCTAATTCAAATTCATGGCTTAATGGCGCAAATTTAAATGTTTTTAGAAATGGCTTTACTAGACCTATCAACTTATCAAAAAATCCTTTTGAAGACGATATAGATTTACAATCACCATACATTCAAGAACAATGGAAAGCTAATAGAACAAAAATGGATAAATTAAATAAAGGTGTTCAATCATATATGCTTACTATGGCTTCATTGCCTTTAACTTTTAGTGGTGGTTTGGCATTAAACCTTGGAAGATTTGGCGGTTTTTTCGCTTCGTCAGGATTAAATGGTTTATCCAATTTTACTGGTCAATTTGCATCAACTCAAAATTTTTCAGATATTGATTACGGAAGTGTAGGTATTTCAATGGCAACAAGTTTTATTAAAAAACCTTGGTACTCATTAGGAGCATCATCTTTTTTAGATGCAGCATTTGACATTGACGGAAGAGGAAAAATAAGTACCGTATTTACTGATAAATCAATTGATAAATTCAAAAATGATATGTATTGGAATAGTTTAGGTGGCTTAGCTACAAATAGAGTGAATTATTTGGGAGGCAATTCTTCCTTTGGAAACAGGTTGAACTTTGGTATAGGTGCAAGTTTTCAATACCTTAATAGTGAATCTGATAAAGAAATAAAATAATGAAAAAATCAAATAAAATTTTTCTGATTTTTGTTGTCATATCAATTCTATTGTTTACACTTTTATCTCCCATTATGTATTCAAACAGTAGCGAAGTTTGTGCAAAATTTAAAAGTTTCTCTAAAGTGAAAGGAAGTAAAAAGTTAAACTATGTTTTTAAAAAAAATGGAGAATTATGTGAGGGAAGAATGGATATAACGCTTCATACGGAAAGCGAAATAAATGAGTTAAAAAATTCAGATTGCATACGAATTGAAGTTTCTAATTATTGGAGTTTTTTTAATAGAGTAATTACTGAATAATAATATAAAGCGTTAAATCAAAACCCCATGAATAAATCAGACTTCCGCAGGATGCAGCGTAGCTAATTAATCAAAGCACTTGCAAGCAAGACAGGCAAGCCACACCAGCCCCTTCTTATTATGAACATTCAGCATGTACAATAAGTGAGAAAAATATGGAATCAATTAGTTTTCTTTTCCGTGGAGAAGATGCAACGTTTTATCTTATGAGCCTTGAAGCAATCACAGAAGAAAGTTACCCCGATAATATGCAGGAATTACTTTATTGCGCTAAAACAATCAAAATATTGTAATTCCCTAAGTGGGATTAAACTCCTTGGTTTACCAACCAGAGAGTTCTTTAGTTACTTCACCCAATATTCTTTAGGATCTCTGTGTGTATTGATAACCGCTCTGATGGTTATTCTTTTTATGCCTTCATCTACCGTAAAATGAATCATAATCGGGAATTTTTTTAAGGGCAGACAACGCACATTTTTATATCGAATTTGATAGAAAGGATTTTTTTTGATTGCTTTGAAATAGTGTTTAATTTCGGCATGAAACATTTTACCTAATCCTTTTTGTTGTTGGTTGTAATAATTGATTTCATTTTGGATATCAATTTTAGCTTCAGGATTAACTTTAAATTCCATCAAAATCATCTTTTACACTATCCCAGTCTAATAACTCATCTTCTTTGGTGTTTTTTATACGTTCTAAGACAAGGTTTTGATGTTCGATTGGTATTTCATCATTTGAAGTGATTTCAAACTTAATTTTAAGTGCTTTTAAAAATGATTTTAAAGCCTCCAATGTGTCTTGGTTTTTTGGTGGATGAACAATAATTATATCGGATGTTTTCATGGCTTTTTAGAATGCTAAACGTAAATCTAATACTTCAAAGATAAGGCAAAAAGTTGAAAATGTTACTGCAGCGATTGTTAAATCTAAAAAATAAATCCTACATTTAGAGTAGAAAAATTCAACATCACCTTGCAAAGAATGAAGGAGGAAATAGCAAAGCAGGTACAGGTTTACGCTTATAACAACACACAGCAAATACTGCAGTTTGCCCAAACCGAGAAAGTAATTTACGGCAGTTCTCGCTTGGGTACAAATTTCAACCCAATTCCCTTGTTTGCTTCTCAAAACTCCACCCAACCCGTTTTGTTTATCACACACAACATTGGCTTGAGCACGTATGAGCTCACAAACCACTTAGGCAACGTCCTTTCTGTCATCTCCGACAAACCCATTCCGCACTCTAGCAATGGCACAACGGTAGATTACTGGCTGGCAGAAGTGCGCCAAGCCACCGACTACTCCCCATTTGGTGTGCAACTCCAAACCCGCAACTTGTTTCTTACTGTTTTGGGGAATGTGCCATATCGTTATGGGTATCAAGGTTCTGAACGTGATGACGAAGTGAAAGGAAGTGGTAACAGTTATACGACTGAATTTAGACAATTAGACCCTCGTCTTGGTAGATGGTTGAGTATTGATCCTAAAACATTTGGAACACCTTGGGAGAGTCCTTATGCTAGTATGGGGGGGAATCCGATTTTATGTAATGATGTTTTGGGTGATAAGTGGAAGGTAGGAACAGATGATAACACAAAAAAAGATGTTTCCAGTTTAACCAAATCAAAAAATGAAAAATATGTAAAAATTGGTGAAGATGGGAATGTATCATTAGATTTTGGAGATTTAAGTGAAAATAAAATCAATAAAATTCTTGAAAAGGACGAAGGATTGAGTTTAATAAAAAACTTAGTTGATGCTGATGAAAATTACTTTTATTCGACTTCTCCGGATTTTAATTCTAGAGGATTAAAAGAAAATAAGGAGGATTTTGTTGCTAATGGAGGAAGTGAAGATATTTATAATTCAATTTCATCACGTTATTTAAAAAACAAGTGGGCTGAGGCGGCAGAAGTGGATTTTACTAGGGGCATTCTATATAAAAATGCTTCAGAAACAACCTATGGAAAAAATTCTACTGGGGATTTAGTTCCTACGGTTCTGCCTCAAGCTGACTATAATGGTCAAGTTGGTTTAGCTGCTGGTAATATAATATATACTTATTCTAGTAATATGACTGATCCTGTAACAGGTAAAACGACAAAAATTACTTCTTCCGAGAATGTAAGAGTAAGACTTCTCAAGCACGAACTTTATGAGAATTATCTTCGAACAACAAAGGAGTTACCCTATTTAGAAGCTCACGAACAAGCAAATAAAAAATTCTATGGAGAATTTGATGGAACTTTAATATTACGTAGATGAAATACATTTCTCTATTAATTTTTGCATTACTACCCCTTTTTAAAATATTTGGGCAAGAAATTTATCGATTAGATAATAATTATTTGAGTTTATCGATTCATAATGAAAACACGAAGTCAAAATTATCTACCATTAAAATAACAATAAGAGCTATTGAAGACATTCTTATTTTGAACAATGATGGATGTTTTAAACTAGATTCAGCAACAGCTTATTTTCGAAATACTTTTTGTCCCGATTATATTATTACAAGCGTTATTGTTTCAAATTATCTACTAATCAATAAAGGTGATACCCTTTCATTTATTTCAGACAATTTGAATGATAGTGAAATAAAAGCAATTCATACCAATTTTGTATATATTCCGACCACTACACATGAGTTTATAGAACAAAAAAAATCAATGAAAATTATACAAAATAAAAATGGCAAAGAAGTATATAGTATAAGCCAAGATATCGAAAGTAAACTGATACAAAGCGTAAAGTTTGTAATCAATAAATGGTGATATCAAATTATCTGCTATTGAAATAAGACTTTAGAAGCCCTTTCGAATTTTCGGAAGGGCTTTCTTTTTGCTCCAAATCAGTTTAAAACGGTCGTTCCTGTCCGTTAAATCCAAGAAAGTTATTAACAATCAATTTATTCGCTACAATCCTTTATTTACAAGGCTTACAGCGTGTTTTCTTTATTTTTAAAATTTCCCTCATTCCACCTCATTTATAGCTTGGTTTGGGTTTGGAAAATTGTAGAGAAAAAGAAAGAAAAAACAGCCCTTTTAAAACGTGAAAATTCTTGTATTCCTGAATCAAGAAAAGAAATAAAAACTACTTTTAAGAACAATAAAAAACAACAACTATGAACAAGAAAGAATTAATTGAAAAAACAGCCCAACTAAGCGAAGCGTTCTCATTGACCGCAGGGAGATAAAAAGCAGGCAAAAGCCAAAAGGAAGTAAAGGAAACCTTAGACGCACTTTTAAACACCATCGGCGAAGCATTACAGAAAGGCGACAAACTTACTTTGGTCGGCTTCGGAACGTTCGACGTTCAGGACGTTCCAGCACGTACAGGCAGAAACCCACGCACAGGCGAACCGTTAAAAATACAGGCAAAGAAAAAGCCACGTTTTAAAGCTGGCGCAGAACTTTCAGGCGCAGTAAACTAATAACTGTACAAAATATTTAAGAAGCACCGTAAATCGGTGTTTTTTTCGTTTAAAACGGTCGCCCCTCCCCCGAAATTTCGGAACAGGCTGTTAAATTCAAGAAAGTTTTTAACTGTACTTATAGTGTTTTCCAACAAGTTTTCTATAATAGGAATAGAAAAGCAATACGCGTTTCAAATTTTTCTTTATTTTTTGAATGAAAAAATTACGCTATAACTCCGTAAAATCTGAGATTTTCACTTAACAATTTAACAATATTGTTAAATTGTTTCAGAAATTGAAAAACACATAAAAGTAAATGCTAAATCTCGGTCAATCATCTCCTCAAAATCATCTCTATTCAACAAAAAAAAGAGAGCAAATTATCTTGCTCTCTTTTACTACTTTTTATTATTATGGCCTAACTGGTCTTCCCGTTGTTCCTTGAGGTTTGATATTGATCGGTGTTTTAGTTTCCGGGTTTGTACCTCCTGATTCTATTCTTCCAGGAGTCTTAACAGGATTTGGATTTGTCTTATTCGGCGCAACTGTGTTTGTGTCTGAAGGTGACGTTGGACTAGTTCCTATGGTCGTATTGTTTGTACCTGAAGTAGGAACAACATTAACAATACAAGATTTTGTAGCTTGTCCGCCCGAAGTTACAGCAGTAACAGTATATGGCACAGCAACAGTAACATTTGTGATTACCACATCAAATGAATAAGATAATGTATTGCTTTGAATGGTGGATTGATAAGGCACTTGTGCTCCATTGAACGTTATTTTTACTTGATTTGCATGTGTCACATTCGTTACTTTACCTGTAAAAGTGAAGGTTCCAGGGTTAAAGTTTGCCGGACAACGCAATGGATTCAAAAACTGAATGGTAGGTGGCACTATTTCTGCAGGTTTGTTGTAAATTACAACCTTAGTATCCGTAGCGGTTCCACCAGGTGTTATTGCAGTGGCTGTTATCGTGTTTTGTCCCTCAATAAAACTTGCATTTAAACTAAATGCTCCGCTTGGTTGATAACTGAAATTTGTAGAAATTCCATTTATAGTCACGCTAATTTGTGATGCTGCTGTAACTCCTGTTGTCATACCAGAAATTGTGAGTGCAGCTTGGTCTGTTTGCAATGGAGAGAATAGTGGATTTGTAATTTCAATAGTTGGTGGAGTAACAACCGGCAATGCTTCTCTGATAATTGTCAGTTCATGAATGGTTGTGCCACATGAATTTGTGATGGTAATTACAAATTTATTGGTTCCAATAATCATTTGTCTATCAAAATTCATAATCCCTGTTTCAGGAACAAAGAAAAATGCTATTGAATGCCCATTGTGAGTAACAGAAATTTGAGATTGATTGGTAGCACCAGATACAGATGCCGCTACTCCCATTTGCTCAAATGTTACTGTTGAACCATTTGTTGCAGATGCTTTAACAATTGTGAATACGGGTTTATCACACGGTGTTCTTGTAATGTTCCATGTCAATACTTTTGTTCCACAAGCATTTCGTGCATTTAACACAACAGTATGTGAGCCAACTGATAAATTCAATGTCGTGTTTACTGAAAATGTAGCCACATCAAAGGTAAAGGCAACAGGACTTCCATCTACTGTTAAGTTTAACTGAGATTTAGTTGATATATTCGTAGTTAAAGCGGACAAAGGTACACTTGCTTGCTGTGTAGAGAATAACTCGTTTTCAGGAGATATTCTTGATAAATCCGGAGGCAAACATGGTGGAATTATTTTGTTGTAAACTACTGTTGCAGAAGCATCTGTTAATCCACAATCATTGGTAGCTTTTACCTCAATCAGATTGGCTCCATTAACAAATTTCACAGACTTTGTAAACACTCCAGTTGAAGCATTGTATGCACCTTGAGCTTGTATCGTGCCGTTTATATACAGAGTAACTTGATTCGAAGATGAAATTCGATTCACCAAGCATTTTACTTCAAAAATTGAATCAGTTACAATTATTCCTTGTGAAGAAGGGTTTTGGAAAGCAACTGTAGGTTTCAAACACTCCACTTCTACTTTTTTGTATATCAACGTTGTAGCAGTAGAAGCAGTACCACCTGCATTTGTAGCTGTCAATTCAAACACATTGTTTCCTGCATTTAATGTTACATTATATACAAGTATTCCTTGTGGAACATCGTAACTCCAATAAGCTGAATTTACGATTTGTCCATCATGTTTTAAAATCAACTGATTTTGATTGGACACATTGCCAACACTTCCTTTTACTACAAAAACAGGATTTGAAACTGTAAGACCTTGAGAAGCTGGATTGGTAAACTTAACCGTTGGAGGTAAAACCACTTGTTCGCGTTTGAATTCTATGCTTACTGAATCTACAGATGTACCTGCAGCGTTTGTTGCACGAACTAGAATTTTATTCAAACCTTGGTTTAGTGCCGCTGTAAAGTTTAAGATCTTAGTTGTTGTTGAGTATGAAAATACTGACCATGGATTGTTATTGATAAGCACACTAATTTCTGAAGCAGAAGACACGTTTAAAACAGTAGCAACAATTGGACTACTTGTTGTTGAAACTGTACTAATACTGGTTGAAGGATTAGTAATGGTAACAATTGGCGGACTCACCGGATTAGGAGCTCTATAGTTTATTACCGTACTTTTAGTGTCTGAACCGGCTGCATTTGTAGCAATTATCTCAATCACGTTTGATCCGTTTACTAAACCTGCTGTAAAGTCCATCATCTCTGTGGAAGGCACGTAAGAGAAATTGGAGGAAGCTTGTCCATTAATTTTTAATGTTATTTGACTGCTTGTTGTAACATAGCGAACTCGTGCTTTAACAGGATATGTAGATGTAATTGAAGCTTGAGGGTTCGTTGCTGGGTCTATGAATGAAACTATTGGTGGCTGAACTGAAACTGGCTTTCTGTAAATGATCGTTTGAGTTGCAGAAGCTGTACCCGCAGTGTTTGTACCTGTTACAATAATTGAGTTTGCACCTTCCATCAAAGTAATAGGGAACGAAACTACATTGTAAGCAAAATTGAAATTAGAAATGTTTTGGCCATTGATGTTTACATTAACACCTGATGCACTTGCTACATTCAACACAGAAGCCGTAACTTGCATAGATGCAACATTTGTTGTGTATGGGTTAGACGCCGGTGTGGTAAAATTTACCAATGGTGGTTGCACTGTTTCTACTCGTTTATACAAAATGGTTGTTTGTTTCCAATCTGAACCATCACTGTTTGTCCCGGTAATCTTCACCGTATTTGCACCAACATTCAAACTCAATTGTGCTGAAACAACATTTGTAGTGGCATTGTACATAAAATTAGTTGTGCTTACACCGTTGAAATGAAACTGGATTTGACTTTTAGCTGTAACATTTAGTACTGTTGCTTGCAAATCAAAAGTTTGCGAAGTGGTCTCTTGAGGATTAACCGCAGGATTTGTAATGGTAACAACCGGTGGTTTTGGAGCAACATAATTGTAAACCAAGATTGTACTCGCAGATGCCGTTCCCGCTTCATTGGTACCTATAACTTCAAACACATTTTGCCCGGGTATCAACACAACATTGCTTGTAAACTTGTTGGTTGAAGGATTAAACAAGAAGTTTGTATTCACACTTCCATTTTGTTTAAAACTTACACGCTGCAAATCTTCAACATTTAATATGTCTGCTGCCAATGAAAACGTGTTTTGATTCACGGTATATGGTGAAACATTTGGGTTTGTAAAATATACAACAGGTGGTTGTACAGTTTGTCTTGGTTGATATATCAATGTTGCAGATTCAGAATCCGAGCCGTATTGATTTACTCCTGTCGTAATTACCACATTTGATCCTACGATTAAATTTAGACTTGCCGTAATTTCTTTTGTTGAAGTGTTGTAATTGAAGTTCGTAACAGGTTGTCCGTTTAACGTCATTGATATTTTATCTCGTCCTGTTACATTTAAAACCGTACCAACCAAATTGTATGTTTGGTTTTGAACAGTTTGAGGACTTGAAGACGGATTCTGATAGGTTACCACAGGCGGAGTTCTATCTTCCTGAACATAATTGATAATTACCTGATCATTGTCTGAACCTGCATCATTTGTTCCTGTTAATTCAAACACATTTTGCCCCGGAACTAATGTCACAGTACTCTGAAAGTCTTGAGTTGAAGGATTAAACGTGTATGCAGATAGATAATTTCCATTTTGTCTGTATATCAAATTGGATGATGAGTTAACATACTGGATGCGCGCACGAATCACATATGTAGGAGAATTTACGGTAATACCAGAGGTACTTGGGTTTGTAAAGTCAACTATCGGTAATCTAGGTGGGTTTGTAGGATTCGTTGGATTCGTAGGGTTTGTAGGATTCGTTGTGTTGTTGTTATCATTTGGTATAGGGTTATTTGTTACCGGCTGACGTACAGAATCTTGGTATTGCGTGTGAGAATTGTAATGGCTACGAATATGAAAACGCAAATACAAACTTGTATAATGGTACCAATCATTAGCAAATTTTCCGGTATTTTTAATTTTATTGTCAAAATTATCTGCTAATGTAAATGTCGTTTTGTGCTCAAGTCCAATGGAAAACCATTTTCCAACTTGATACCCAATTCCGATTCCCAGGCTTGGCATAAAAGCTCCACGAAAAGAAGAACCGTTCAGATCAGTGTCAAACTTTTTATCCGAAAGATTAAAAATTTCTTTCGCTGTGTATCCATTTGCGAATTTTGTAGAATCGTATTCATAGATATATCCGTTATCATCGGTCAAATCTCCTTTTGCTTTGTAAAACGTGTAGCCTATTCCTCCAAATATATAGGGGTCCCAGCCTGTTCTTTCTCTCAACGAGTTGAAATGCAAAGCCAATTCTAAACTGAATTCATGCAGTTTGGTTCCAAAATTTTGAAAAACAGGTTTGTTCGCATTTTTATAGTCAGCATACGCATCAGACAAATTACTTAAAGCAGTAGTATCTTTTCCATACCCTTTCCACAAACCCGTTAAATAACGTAAGCGCACATCAAAGCTTAGTTTTTTGCCATAATTATAGTTGAATTGACGGCCAAGCATGGCGCCAAAACCAGCATCTAAACGAAATGGAACATCCGTTTTTGTCCAAGTTCCACCCGCGTTTAAGCCCCAAAACCAACGAGAATCATTGTCATAATCTACCTTTTGTGCAAAAAGATTAATTGATACAAGGAAACTCAATAATAAAATGTAATAATTTCTCATAATTCAGTATTTTGAATGTAGATTTCGTTTATCTATGATTGTGCCAAAAATTGCTTATTAACGAAAATTTAAGTTTCAAAACTAAAAAAAATTGACCAATATTATACGGTAAAATATTAGTTTTACGTTTTAGTATCTCAGTTTAGCACAGATCAATGAAATTATTTTTTTTCATTTTTTTTCTTTCCCTTTGTTCATCCCTATTTGGTCAAGCAGCTAGTGACGCGTGTATTACAGCAACACCAATGTGTCCAAATGAAAGTTATTCAGGTTCCAACTACAATGCTACCTCAACTGTGTGCACTGGATGTGAAGATGACTTTACAATCTGTTTTTCCGGAGACAATACCGTTTGGTATCAATTTACTACCAATGCAAGCGGAGGCAATGTTTCATTCACGTTCAATAACATCGTCTTCAATCCACAGGCTGGACGTGGAAACTTGCTACAAGCAGCAATTCTTAGCGCTGTTGTTCCGTGTGATGCTGCAACATACACTTTGGTAAGCAATTGCGAAGCCGCCGGTGTTAGCGGATTCTCTTTAAATGCTCTTGCCTTACCTCCAAACAGTACTTATTACCTTGTAATAAATGGTGCCACGAATGGTGGTGCAACATTGCCTGCAGAAGCAACTTTTGATGTATCAGGAAGCGGTACAAGTTTTGACCGACCAACTCCGGCTATTACTATTACAGGTCCTTCTGACACAATCTGCCCTAACGCACCAACTAGTTTTAATGCATACCTGGTAAACTGTACTGATACAAGCGATTTTCATTGGTATATCAACGGAATAGAACGTGCTGTTACGCAAGAAGCCTATTGGACTACAAGTGTTTTACAACATGGTGATGTTGTTTCTGTGGCTTGCTCCTGTTTTTCGCTTTGCCCTGATACCATTTCGGTTTCATTTCCGGCTATTGCTGTTGATTCATTGACTGTTTTTGCGGGGAATGATGTTACAATACAAAAAGGTGAAAGCATCGTGTTGGTTGGTCAATCTAATGGATTTTCATTCAGTTGGTCTCCTTCTCAAAACATCAACACTCCCGATTCAATAACTACTTACGCAAACCCTGATGAAACCACTACCTATACACTCACTGCCTTTGATTCTATTTGCGCATTATCAGATAATATTACCGTTTTTGTAATGAATAACTTAACTATACCGGGTAGTTTTTCACCAAATGGAGACGGAAGCAACGATAAATGGATAATAGAAGGAATCGAATTTTATCCGGACACGCAAGTGATAATTTATGATCGCTGGGGACAAAAAATTGCTGATATTTCAGGATATAGCTTAACAAAAGCTTGGGATGGTACAAACAAAGGGAAACCCGTATCCGATGGTGTGTACTTTTATTCACTCGACTTGCACCAACTAAACGGAAGCAAACCAATAAAAGGAAGCATTTCTTTAATACGATAATGAAAATACCGTTTACCATAATCTTTTCTTTGTGTATCTTCTTTATTGGAGATGCCCAACAGCTTGGTAACATGTCACAATGGTTCAATCATCAATACGCATTTAACCCCGCTTACACCGGAATCAAACAATGTATGGATGTGCAAGCAACACTACGTGGCCAGTGGATTAAGGTTGATGGAGCTCCTTATACCGGTTGGCTAAGCATCCATTCTCCTCTCAGTGCTAAACGAAGAAAATTTTTAAGTGCCAGACATGGTTTGGGTGGATTGGTTAGCATGGATAAAATTGGACCTTTTCAAGACATTCGGGTTCAGCTTTCTTATGCCGGGCATTTCAATTTCAATGTGTATAACCGTTTGTCTTTAGGCTTGGCTTTTGGTGCCAGACAATTGTCATTTGACTTAAACGAAGCAAAACCATTAACCCCCGATCCTGTAATAAATGGCAGTGCAAGCCAAATTCTTCCTACTGCAACTGTTGGTGCATGGTGGAATGGTAGAAAATACTACATCGGTTTCTCAATGTCAGAGTTAATTCCTCAAAAATGGGCTGTTATTGGCATGAATGCACGTTATCAAATGCACGCATACCTTACAGGTGGATACAAATATCAAATCAATCCTAAGTTTACGTTAATTCCAGGCTTATTTCTTTCTTTCACCAAAAATACTCCAATTAATCTGCAAATACATGCTGTAATGGAATATAAACATGTGTTTAGTTTTGGGCTTGGGTATAGAAATACAGATGCATTAATCGGAATAATCGGTTTCCGTATAAAGGAAAAGTTCAAAATTGGTTATTCTTTTGATTTTATTCTTTCAAAACTTCGCCCAAATACAGTGCATACACACGAAATAACACTTTCATTTTCTCCATGCAGAAAGCAATCAGACAACCCAAATGCTTGTGCTACTTTTGATTAATGACTAATCTAAAAGATTAAAAAACCGCTGTTTAAAAGTATTTTTACTCCTCGTTTTCTTTGCAAGATTTATCCCGAATTTTGATACAAAGCATTTTTCATGAAAAAATATATCGGATTATTCGCCCTTTCCCTTTCGCTAATTGGATGTGTGCCTGCAAAAAAGTACAATGAATTGGTAGAACGAGAAAAAACCTGCAGTGAAGAACTAAATAAGTACAAAGCATCAGCAATTGAAAATGAAGGAAAAGCAAAAGACCTGCAAGTATTGGTTGACCGATACAAAAAAGAAATTCAATCCTTGATAGCAGATACTTCTAAACTAGGAACCGATTTTCGATTTTTGCAAACACAGTATGATCTGATGGCTTCTCAAAATGAAGCATACGAGCAAAAGATGGATCAAATGCGCATGAAAAACTCTAAATCTTCTGCGTCTTACCAAGCAGATATCGATGCCAAAAACATGGAGCTTCAAAGACGAGAAGATGCGTTGAAGAGTTTAGAACAGGAACTTATAGCAAAAGAAAAAATGTTAAGCGAACGTGAAGAACGTGTAAATGAATTGGAAGAAGCACTTAGAAGAAAAGATGAGGCTATCAAAACATTGCGCACAAAAGTAGCAACCACTTTGGCAGGATTTGAAGGAAAAGGATTAACCGTAGTGGAAAAAAATGGCAAAATTTACGTCTCTTTAGAAGCTAAATTATTGTTTGCATCTGGGAGTGTGGCAGTAGAAAACGAAGGTAAAAAAGCACTAATCGACTTGTCTAAAGTGTTAGAAAATGAAAAGGAACTTGAAATTGTGGTTGAAGGACATACTGACACTGATAAACTAACAAGCGCTGTTTCACCAAAAAACAATTGGGAACTAAGTGTATTGCGTGCAACTGCTGTAACTGAAATTATGCTTGCAAACAGCAAAATGAATCCAGCTCAATTAATGGCAGCAGGACGTAGTGAATTCCATCCTGTAGACCCAAAAGACAAAGCAAAAAACAGAAGAATAGAAATTATTATTTCTCCTAATCTAAATGAGTTATACAAATTGTTAGAGGGCAAATAGCAAACATTTCATAAAAATTAAAATAGATATGACAAGAATCATATAGATTTTGAAGAAAAGGCAGTAATTTTACAGCCATTTATGGAAAAGTCAGAATTAATTTCAGAAATAAATAGGCTTCGCAAAGAAAAAAATGCGGTTATTCTTGCGCATTATTACCAAGAATCAGCCATTCAAGAAATTGCCGATTTTGTAGGTGATAGCTTAGAATTATCAAAAAAAGCTGCCCAAACAGATGCAGATATTATTGTATTTGCAGGTGTACATTTCATGGCAGAAACTGCTAAAGTACTCAACCCAACTAAAAAAGTTGTACTTCCAGATATGAAAGCGGGATGTTCACTCGCAGATGGTTGTCCTCCAGAAGAATTTAAGCCATTTAAAGAAAAATACCCCAACCATAAAGTTGTAACATACATCAACTGCTCTGCAGAAATTAAAGCATTGAGTGATTATGTATGTACCTCATCAAATGCGCGAAAAATTATCGATGCAATTCCGAAAGATCAACCCATCATTTTCGCTCCTGACAAAAACTTAGGGAAATACCTCATCAAAGAGACTGGCAGAGAAATGTTGCTTTGGGAAGGCTCCTGCATTGTTCACGAGGCTTTCTCCATTGAAAAACTATTGGATTTACACAACAAATATCCACTTGCGAAAATAGCAGCCCATCCTGAATCTGAAAGTCATGTGCTGAAAGTTGCAGATTACATTGGTTCCACATCAGGTATCTTAAACTACATTAAAACATCTGATGCAGATACTTTTATCGTAGCAACAGAAGCTGGAATCCTTCATAAAATGGCTTTAGATAATCCGGGTAAAACATTGATTCCTGCTCCTGTAGATGAAGACAACACTTGTGCGTGTAGCGAATGTGGTTTCATGAAAATGAATACTTTGGAAAAATTATACCGTTGCTTGCTAAATGAAAGTCCTGAAATAACAATTGAAGAATCACTAAGGCTAAAAGCATTGGCTCCCATTGAACGCATGTTAGCCTTGTCTTGATTTGTTCTTAAAATGAATACAAAAAGATCCGATATATTGGTTGTTGGTTCTGGGGTTTCCGGATTGTTCTTTGCATTAAAGACCGCTAAAGCAAGACCAGATTTATCCATCACAATTCTCACAAAATCTGAAGCAAAAAACAGCAATACACGCTATGCTCAAGGTGGAATAGCAGTAGTAACAGATTTGTTGAATGATTCTTTTGAAAAACATATCCAAGACACCATAAAAGCTGGCGGAAACAAAGGAGATAAGGCTGTTATTGAAATGGTTGTAACCCAAGCCCAAGACCGCTTAAAAGAACTGATAGATTTTGAAGTTGAGTTTGATAAAAACTCAACAGGAAATTGGGATTTAGGGTTAGAAGGTGGCCACTCTGAACATCGAATATTGCATCACAAAGATATTTCGGGGCTTGAAATTGAAGAAAAATTACTCATTCAAATAAGTAAATTTTCAACCATTCAAATTTTAGAGGATAACATTGTACTAGACTTGATAAAACACGACGAAAAATGCATTGGCGCATATAGCTACAACAAAACATCAAAAAAATGTGAACTTTTTTTAGCTAAGAAAACCTTGTTATGCACTGGTGGTTGTGGTCAAGTATTTCTGTACACAACAAATCCTGAAATTGGTACAGGTGATGGAGTGGCAATGGCTCATCGAATTGGGGCAGACATTTCAGACATGCAATACATTCAATTTCACCCAACTGCACTTTATGAAAAAGACCGCAACCCATACTTTTTAATCTCGGAAGCAGTTCGAGGATTTGGAGCGCACATTGTAAAT
>JBDHXR010000058.1:0-17465 GCA_039810825.1 Fluviicola sp. | reverse complement strand
CATTTACAAGAATAATTTTCAATCAAGAAAACATGAGTGTTTGCTCTGCAATTAATAGGACTTTTGATTGCAACGTTTATGGATTGTGTTTTGGTCATTATTATGGTGATGGTGTTAGCGCTCCAACACCTAACGAGCATTTGAATTACCAAATGAATGCTAAAAATTGGACAGGATTATATGTTTATGACTATGTGTCTGGTGCTCAACCAGGCCCTACAGTATATTCAATTTTGATGAATTACTATATAAATGTAGAAAGTTGCTTACCTATTACAAGTGCTAATTATGGAGGTGTTGCTATTGTTGGTTTGGCGGATTTGGTTGTTGCTAATTATGACAGAGAAGGCATTTCATGCCCACTACCTCCAGTTGGGAACAACCCAAGTCAAAGGCTAGACTCATCAGTTACAATCTCGCCAAATCCGTCCTCAACTGTTATTAATATTGATTCAGAAATTGAAGTCTTTCAAGTTTCTCTTGTAGATTTTAATGGTAAAACATTGATTCAATCAGACTCATGTTATGATATTGACGTATCAAAATTAAATAAAGGAACATATCTTGTAAAAGTAAGTTTTGTGGATGGTACTTTTCAAATAGAAAAATTGTTCATTGAGTGATAGATGTGCTTATAAATTAAACAGTTTTCAATAAAAATGTAAAATTAATTTAGTAGGTCAAAAGATTATTTAGTTTAATATTCTTTAATTTCGTGTAAAATTCAAACAATGATTCCATTTTCACCTCCTCGCATTGACCAGCGTGTTATTGATGAAGTAACGGCTGCTTTAACCTCTGGATGGATAACAACAGGACCTAGAACCAAACAGTTCGAGAAAAATTTAACTGAATATTGCGGAAATAAATGCACGGTTGCTGTGAATTCTTGGACAGCCGGAATGGAAGTTCTACTGCGTTGGTGGGGCGTTGGTGAAGGAGATGAGGTGATTGTTCCTGCTATAACCTATTGTGCTTCAGCAAATGTGGTGCTTCATACTGGTGCAAAACCTATCATGGTGGATGTGAATCCGGATGATTTTAATATTTCGATCGAAGGAATTAGAAAAGCAATTACGAATAAAACAAAGGTCATAATGCCTGTAGATATTGCAGGATTTCCTTGTGATTACGATGCTATTTATCAACTAGTGAATGACCCAGAAGTGAAAAAAATGTTTTCGCCAAAGTCAGATTATCAAAAACAATTGGGACGTATTTTGGTGGCTGCTGATGCGGCGCATTCTTTCGGAGCCACTTATCAAGGAAAACGTTCAGGAGCAATTGCAGATGTTAGCTGTTTTTCCTTTCATGCAGTAAAAAACTTAACTACTGCTGAAGGTGGAACCATGAGTATCAATCTCCCCGATTCTTTTGATCATGAAGCTATTTACAAAGAATTATGTGTCAAAATGTTACACGGACAAAACAAGGATGCACTAGCAAAAACTCAAAAAGGTAATTGGCGCTACGATATCGTTGAACCCGGTTTCAAGTGTAACATGACGGATATTCAAGCGGCAATAGGTTTGGTTGAACTGGATCGCTTTCAAGAAAATTTGGATAGAAGAAAAGCAATTTGTTTGGCTTACAATGCCGGATTTGAAAATGAAAATTGGGCTTTACTTCCCAAAATGAAGGATAATCAACGTGAGACTTGTTACCATTTGTATCAATTAAGAATTGGCGGCGCAACAGAAGAACAACGCGATGCAATTATTCAAGCAATTTTTGACCAAGATGTTTCAGTTAATGTGCATTTTCAGCCTTTGCCTATCTTAACAGCCTACAAAACACGTGGCTACAAAATGTCAGACTATCCGAATGCGTGGAACATGTATGCCAATGAAATTACCCTTCCTGTTTATTTTGACTTAACTGATGAACAAGTGAAAATTGTAATTCAGGCAGTGAAAAATGCTGTAAAACAAGTGATGGATTGATGAAACGTATCTTCGATATAGTTGTATCTATTTTTATCTTACTGGTATTTCTTCCTGTTGGATTATTGATAGCTCTTGCTATTGTTCTAGAAAGTCGCGGAGGTGTTTTTTATAGACAAGAACGTGTGGGAAGAAACGGTATTCCTTTCAAATTGTGGAAATTTCGAACTATGCGTGTGAATGCAGATAAATTAGGAAAATTAACAGTTGGCATGCGAGATCCAAGAATCACCGGTGCAGGCTATTTTATTCGCAAATCAAAATTAGATGAATTTCCTCAATTTTTAAACGTGCTTGTGGGTGAAATGAGTATTGTTGGTCCGCGCCCAGAAGTGCAAGAATATGTTGATTTATATAGCAAAGAACAACTTGAAATATTGAATGTAAAACCCGGAATCACAGACTATGCCTCGCTGGAATATTTCAATGAAAATCATCTATTAGGTCAGTCAACCAATCCAAGAGAAACGTATATTCAGGAAATTATGCCTGCAAAAATTGCGTTAAATAAGAAGTATTTAGCCAATCCAACATTGGGGCAGGACATTAAAATTATGTGGCTCACTTTTATAAAGGTGATTAAAAAATGACATCAACTATTTCTTGAAAACCAGATATACTGCTATTAGAATGAGTATAAAAGCAATAGCATGATTCCATTTTATAGATTCATCTTTGAAAAAGAAAAGCGTAAAGAGTAGAAATATCAATATTGAAACTACTTCTTGGATTATTTTCAGCTGAATGAGGCTGAATGGTCCACCATTACCTTGATATCCAATTCGATTGGCAGGAATCATAAAAAGATATTCAAAAAATGCAATCCCCCAACTCAGTAAAATAGTTGTTGCATAAACCCAAAATCCTGTTTTTCTAAGCTCTGTATTTTCTCTTAAATGACCATACCAAGCAAATGTCATAAATGAATTTGAGATTAACAATAAACCAATAGTTGCTAAAATTCTCACGCTTAATACTTTCTTGCAAAAGTAAAATCATTTTGTAAAACAGCATTTAATTTTTGTACACGTTTCGCTTTTCGATTCTGCCATCCATTGTTTCCACGTACACAAATAGCCATCCTTGAGGCAAATCGTGCAAAGAGAAACTCCAATTTGGCATTTTAGGAGCTTTGATAACCTGCCCGTTTATATCGATTAGCGTAATGTCTTTAATTTCTAACGATGAAGTTACAATTAATAAATCGCTTGTTGGATTTGGATAACAATTTAATACCCAAGGCGTTGAATCTTGAACAGCTTCTTGCGAAAAAGCATGAGTCGAAATACAGGTAATGAAACCTGCTAAAATTAGAGTTTTCATATCAATTGGGTTTTTAAGAAGAACGTATATGAATGGGAGTGGTTACATAAAAATTCGAAATAAGAAACTAAAACTTTTTCTTCCTGAAAAAACTATGCGATATCAATTCAGTATATTTGTATTTATGATTCTTGTTACAGGTTCAACCGGATTGTTAGGCTCGCATGTTGTAATTCATTTATTACAGCAAGGCTATCAAGTTAAAGCAATGTATCGTTCAGAACGAAAGAAAGCTTATTTCTTGCAATTATTGGCTCATTCATCTATTGAGTTGCATGAGGCGTGTTTGTCTAGACTTAGTTGGTACAAAGGCGATATTCTAAAGTTGGATGAAGTTGAACAAGCGATAGAAGGGTGCGATACTGTTGTACATTGTGCTGCTTTGGTTTCGTTCCATAAAAGCGATTTTGGCAAGCTATTTAAAGTAAACCGAATTGGTACTGCCAATATGGTAAATTTTTCGTTGGACAAAAATGTGAAACATTTCATACATGTATCTTCAACTGCAGCAGTTGGAAAAGATGCTGAAAAAGAGTTTGTTGGAGAATCAAACAAATGGAATCCGGATGAAAAAGTAAGCGGTTATTCATTGTCTAAATACAGTGCAGAAAAAGAAGTTTGGCGCGCACAAGAAGAAGGGTTGGGCATTTCAATCGTTAACCCAAGCATTATGTTTGCACCAGGTGATTGGAATGAAAGCTCGATGAAAATTTTCAGAACACTCAGTGAAGGTTTGCGTTTTTATACGAAAGGTTCCAACGCCTTTGTTGATGCCAGAGATGTGGCTAAAATTATTGAATTGATGATTCAGAAAGGGCCAAGTGGAGAGCGTTATTTGGCTACAGGCACCAATATTGATTTTCATTCACTTTTTGATATGATTTGTCATCAAATGCACGTGAAATCGCCAAAACATCTGGCAAGCCCCTTTCTTACAGAATTAGCCTGGAGAATTTCAGGATTCTTCTCACGATTATACGGAAGAAGGCCAACAATAACCAAAGAAAGCGCACGTAGTTCTCAGCAAAGTGTAAAATACAGTTCTGAAAAGTTATTGCAAGCGTTTCCTGAATTTAAGTTTAAACCCTTAGAAATCACCATTCAAGAGTCCATATTGGGTAGAATGGACTGAGTAGATGAATTACGATATTCTTTATGAAGACGAATGTTGTTTGATTGTAAACAAGCCTTCAAATCTGATTTTGCATCACTCTCATTTTGCAAGAAACATTCAAGAAACGTCATTGGTAGAAGGGTTAAGAGATTTAACAGGAATCTCAGAGTTGTCCCCAATTCATCGGCTAGATAGAAAAACTTCTGGTTTGGTTGTTTTTGCGAAACAAAAATCAAATGTTTCACTTTTTCAAGCAGAATTTTCTAAGCCGGAAAGTAAGAAAATTTATTGGGCTTTGATGCGGGGTTTTGTCCCTGAATTCGGTTCAATTGATTCTCCTGTCAAAAATGAGAAAAACAACTATAAAGAAGCAAAAACGGAATACAAAACCCTATTGAAAATAGAGAGAAATTTTGAAATTCCACCGTATGCTACCCAGCGTTATTCAGTTGTGGAGTTATTGGCTGTAACAGGAAGATACCACCAATTAAGGCAGCATGCAAATAAGATCGCTCACCCAATTATCAATGATCCAAAACACGGAAATAGACATCACAATCATTACTTTGCCCAAGTTCTAAACATTCCCTTTTTATTTTTACATGCATATTCCCTTGAATTTAAAAATCCGATTTCTGGAACTGGAATTCAAATAAAAGCACTAATACCAGAATTTTGGAGAAAGTTTTTGAATGAGGATTTTGATTTATTATTCAGTGCTTCCGGATAACAGAAAAAATTACTGAACTAAGCTTTCGTTAATCTGTTGAATGTAATTCAATACCTTTTCACGACCAAACTGAGACTCGCTTGAGGTTGTGAACACTGGCGGAAGTTCTGTCCAGTATTTTAACATCTCTTTTTTGTACGCAGCTAAATTCTTTTGTAGGGCTGAACTTGAAAGTTTATCAATTTTTGTAAACACCATGGAGAAAGGCAATTTGTTTTCACCACACCATGTCATAAATTCTATATCTATTTTTTGAGGCTCCAATCGAGCATCAATAAGCACAAAAATATTGATTAGAGTTTCACGCTTTGTTAGATAATCTGCAATGAAACGTTCCCATGTATTCCTACTACTTTTAGATGCCTTTGCATATCCATAGCCCGGTAAATCTACTAAATACCATTCTTTGTTAATGATGAAATGGTTAATCAATTGTGTTTTACCCGGTTTTCCAGATGTTTTTGCTAAATCTTTTTTTCCGGTCAACATGTTTATCAAGGAAGATTTTCCAACGTTTGATCTTCCTATGAATGCGTATTCAGGTTTACCATCTTTAGGGCAAAGCGTGATGTCTGTGTTGCTAATTACAAATAAGGCTTCTTGAATATCCATGGTAATTTTTTCACAAAAGTAAAACTAATCTTAAAAATACGTCATTTAACGTATTGGACTTTCAGAAAACGTACCTTAATTTTGGAGGTACAAAGACAAAATAGTAGTAGGTAAAAAAAACTAACCTACCTAAATCAACTAACAGTGTGTATGAGAAGAGCGTAGAAATGCGCTCTTCTTTTTTTATTTTCTGCTAACATAATCGTTTGTTTGTTTTTGGGTGAATCCGTCTGTAAGTGCCGTGTATCAAGGAGATAAGTGTTTTTAACGGTTATTCAACTAGATTTTTAATTCTATTTACAACGCTTATTCAGATTCATTCCTAATTTCTTTATTAAACAATTATTTTTCCACAATATTATTTTTATTACCACTTTTTACCACTTTCATTTTATTTATTAGAAACATCAATGTTTTCAATGATTTATATTTGTTGATTGTAACTATTTAGTGTATTTTTGCGTTATAAGTTATCAACAATATGTAACTAAGTGGTAAAAAGTGGGTTTATTCTCTCTAATTTTACCCATTATTAAAAGCTATGGCTGGACTTGTAGGAGAATTTGAAGTGCGTTTGGATGGAAAAGGAAGATTCCTCTTCCCTTCTGGTTTGCGCAAACAACTTTCTCCTGAGGCTCAAGAACAATTCATGCTAAACAAAGGTTTTGAAGATTGTTTGACGCTTTACCCAATGAATGAATGGGATAGATTGGCACAACGACTTTCAAAATTGAATTTATTCAAACCAAAAAACAGAATGTTTTACCGCTTGTTTCATCAAGGGGCAAAGCAAGTTTCGTTGGATGGCGCTGGCAGGATTTTGATTCCTGTTTTGCACATGGAACGAGTAGGGCTGGATAAAGATGTGATGCTGATTGCTTACAACGATCGAATTGAGATTTGGGACAAGTCCAAGTATTTCCAACTTATTGATGGAAACATGGCTGATTTCGCCGATTTGGCGGATGAAGTAATGGGTGACTTGGAGAACAATGACGAATAACACAAATACATACCACATTCCTGTAATGCTTCATGAGTGTATAGAAGGCTTGTCTATTCATCCGGATGGAACGTATGTTGATGTTACGTTCGGTGGTGGTGGTCACTCCCGTGAAATTTTCTCGAAGCTTTCTTCAAAAGGGAAATTGATTGTGTTTGATCAAGACCCGGATGCTGCTAAAAATGCCTGGGAAGCGCCAAATTTCTTTTTTGTTGCTGCAAATTTTGCTTTTCTAAAAAATCACCTTCGTGCACTTGGAATTACTAAAGTTGATGGAATATTGGCTGATTTAGGTGTTTCTTCTCATCAATTTGATGATGGAAAGCGTGGGTTTTCTATTCGAGCTGATGAAAAGTTGGATATGCGCATGAATCAGTTTGGTGAAGTAACAGCGCAAACAATAGTAAATACTTACGATGAAGAACAATTGGCTTCTATCTTTCGCAAGTACGGTGAATTGGACCATCCTTATAAAACTGCAGTTGAACTCGTAAAAGCTCGCTCATCCAAAAAAATTAAAACGACCAAAGAGTTGATGGATGCGCTGGTAAGTGTTGCTCCAAAATTCAAAGACCATAAGTTTTTTGCGCAGGTCTTTCAAGCTATTCGCATTGAAGTGAATAAGGAAATGGAAGTGTTGGAGAAGTTCCTGATGCAAACTGCCGAGGTGCTGGCTCCAGAAGGAAGATTGGTTGTAATGTCATACCATTCACTTGAAGATAGATTGGTGAAAAATTGGATGAAACGTGGAAACATGGATGGTTCAATTGAAAAAGATTTTTTTGGAAACATCTTGAAGCCTTTCGAAGAGATAAATAGAAAACCGATTCTTCCTAAAGAATCAGAAATTGAACGAAATACACGTGCACGTAGTGCAAAGTTGAGAATTGCTAAAAGGTTGAACGATGGAAAATGAGTACAAAGAAAGACCCGAAGTGAATCCAATGGATGCAGTGAAAGAAAAGAAGCAATCTTTTACTACTGATGAGCCAACGGATAATCCAAAGCAAAAATCGGCTAAAAAGAAGGTTGAAAAAAAGGCGAAATCTTCTACTGGGGATAAGAAACAAAGCTTGATTGTGCAAATATTGAATGGTGAAATTTTGACCAGAGACATTGTGTTAAACAATTTGTCTTTTGTGTTTTTTGTCTTATTGCTTTTGTTACTGCTTGTAGCTAAAGGATATTACGGAAAACAATTGCAAAAAAATATCGTGGATTTGCAAGCAGAAGTGGATGCTAAAACGGCTGAATATGTAGAAGGTAAAGCAAAACTTGAGGAATCTACTTCGCGCTACAAATTGGTCGAAAAACTTAAAAATAGAGGTTTGAAAGAAACTACGAATCCGGCAATTGTGATTCGGGTGAAAAAAGGAGAAAATGAGTAACAAAAAAGATACAACGATGCGTGCTTACTTAGTGTACATAGGTTTCTGTGTGGCATTGATTGTTGTCATTGTTAAAACGCTCATGATTCAAACCGAAGGTGCTACTTCTATTTTCACGCAAACAAAAGAAAAGATACCCACACGTGTTGTAAAAAAATACCCACGTAGAGGCGAAATTTTTGATAAAAACTACATTCCTTTGGTTACCACAGTTTCGCTCTTTGATATCCACATGGATCCAACAGTTGCAAAGCAAGATGTTTTTGACAGAGAATTAAGCGGATTGGCGCATGGGCTCCATACGTTGTTTCCTGAAACATCTGCTAGGGATTTCGAAAATTACATCCGCAAAGGGCGTGTGAAGGGAAATCGTTATTTGACAATAAAATTACGTGCAACGAATGAACAACGAAATCAACTCAGAAAATTACCGATTTTTAATTTGGGTAGAAATAAAGGTGGGCTTATAGATAATGATGAAACTGTGCTGAGAAAACGTCCGCACGGCGAAGTGTTTAAAAGAACATTGGGGTATTACAGAAACGATGGTGTTTCCAAAGAATTGCGTGTGGGTATTGAAGGTGCGTTCAATGAGTTTTTAGCAGGAACTCCGGGTGAAGAAGTGGAACAACGCATCTCTGCTGGTTGGAAAAAAACTGGGACAATGATTCGTGAACCTGTGGAAGGAGCAGATTTGGTTACAACTTTTGACTTAGAAATTCAAGAGGTAGCACATTCAGAATTGTATAGACAGCTAAAAAATCAAGGTGCAAAAAGCGGTTGTGTTATTGTTATGGATGTAAAAACAGGTTACGTTCGTGCAATTTCTAACCTGCAATTGGGGTCCGACGGAGAGTATTATGAATCATACAATCAAGCTATAGGCACAAAAGAGGTGCCTGGTTCCACTTTTAAATTAGCATCTTTAATGGCGGCGCTTGAAGATGGCAAAATTAGCCTGAATGATGAGGTGGATGCGAACGGAATTTATCGTTTTTATAACTTAGAACTACACGATTCTAATCCTTATGGATACGGTAAAATCACAATACGCAGGGCTTTTGAGGTGTCATCAAATGTAATTGCTCAAGTCATAAACCGTGCATACCGCAAAGAACCTCAAGCGTTTATTGATAGGTTGCATTCCTTTGGTTTGGCTGACTCACTAGGAATCTCATTAAAAGGTGAACCTAAACCAACCTTATATGAACCGGGCACAAAAAATTGGTCGGGAGTTTCTTTGCCTTGGATGTCAATTGGGTATGAAGTGCAACAAACACCGCTTCAAACGCTTGCTTTTTACAATGCCGTTGCGAACAATGGGGTTTTTGTAAGACCACAATTTGTTGAAAAAATAGTGCGAAACAATCAACTTGTAAAAACGTTTGAACCCGAGGTGATAAGACCAAAGATTTGTTCAGATAAAACGCTTCGTTCGTTGCAAGAATGTTTGGTTGGGGTAGTGAAAAGAGGTACTGGAAGTGCTTTGAAATCTGCATATTTTGATATTGCAGGGAAAACTGGAACAGCGGTGTTGCAAAATGCTGATGGAAAATACGGCGAACATGGAAACAAGAGATATCAAGCATCATTTGTTGGGTATTTTCCTGCTCAAAAACCAATGTATTCTTGTATTGTTGTAGTTGAAGCTCCTTCAAAAGATATTTATGGAGCTATAGTTTCAGGTACTGTATTCTCAGCAATTGCAAATAAGGTTTTTGCTTCTTCTTTGGATTACCACAAAGCGATAAACGAACAAAAGAAATTGGTTGGTTTGCCTCCTGTTGTGAAAGATGGAAACTTAGCGGACCTGATGTTGGTTCTTAAAAGCATGAACATTCATTATCAAATGAACGAAGGAGTAGGTGAATGGGCAACCATTCGAAGTTCTGATAAAGAGGTAACAATTGCTCCACGAAAAATAGCAAAAGATGTAGTACCAAATGTAATAGGATTAACTGCAAAAGATGCTGTTTATGCAATTGAACGCTTGGGAATGCATGTTTTTATTCGTGGAGGAGGAAAAGTAGTAAGTCAAACTGTACCGGTAGGCTCTCCTGTTATCGCTGGTGGATTAATTGAATTGGTATTGGAATGAAAAATTTAAAGGAAATAGTAAAAGCAATAGAGGTAATTGAGTGGTTAGGACCTAAAGATGTTCTGTTTACACAATTGGTTGCAGATTCTCGTGCTGCAGATGCTAACTCTATGTTTGTTGCTGTTCGTGGTACCAGTGTTGATGCGCATGAATTTATCCCTCAAGTAATCACACAAGGGTGCTTGCTTATTGTTTCTGAACGTAGGGTGGAAGTTCCTAATGATGTAACCTTGCTTGTTGTTTCAGACACTTCTATTGCTCTAGGTCAGTTGGCTCATGCTTTCTATGGCTATCCTTCCAAATCTTTAACCTTGATAGGTGTAACAGGAACAAACGGCAAAACTACAACTACCACGTTGTTACATGATTTATATACAAATCTCGGGTACAAAGTGGGCTTGTTATCTACGGTTGTAAACCTGATTGGAACTGAGCGTATTCCTTCAACACACACCACTCCAAACCCTATTGAATTAAATAAGTTGTTGGCTCAAATGGTGGAAGAAGGATGTAGTTACTGCTTTATGGAAGTTAGTTCGCATTCTATAGTTCAACACCGTATTTCTGGACTTAAATTTAAAGGCGCCGGATTCACGAATATCACCCACGATCATTTAGATTATCACCATACATTCAAAGCATACATTGAAGCAAAAAAAATGTTCTTTGATAACTTGTCAGCTTCTGCATTTGCTCTGGTAAATGTAGACGATAAAAATGGCTCGGTAATGCTTCAAAACACCAAGGCCAAGAAATACACCTTCGGACTAAAATCTCCGGCAGATTTTAAAGTAAAAGTCCTGGAAAACAGTTTCGAAGGACTGTTGTTAACAATAAATGGGACTGAATTGTGGTCAAAATTAATTGGCGATTTCAATGCATACAATCTGGCATTGGTTTACGGGATTAGCCAATTACTAGAATCTGATTCCTTGGAAGTGCTAACTGTGCTAAGCAAACTAAATGCTGTTGCAGGAAGATTTCAATTTGTAAGAAGTCATTCTCTGATCACTGCTATTGTAGATTACGCACATACTCCAGATGCCTTATTGAATGTCTTAAAAACGATAGATAACGTAAGAACTCGCAATGAAAAGGTAATCACTGTTGTTGGTTGTGGCGGAGATAGAGATGCGTTAAAAAGACCTGAAATGGCAAAAATTGCTTGCGAATGGAGCAATAAAGTAATCCTTACTTCAGATAACCCTAGAACAGAAGAGCCCAATTCGATAATTCAACAGATGGAAGCGGGCGTAGAAGCACACCATGTGGCTAAAACTCTTTCTATTGTTGATAGAGAACAAGCTATAAAAACTGCCGTAGCCCTTGCCGAACCTAATGACATCATTCTGATTGCAGGCAAAGGACACGAAAATTACCAAGAAATCAAGGGCGTAAAACACCATTTTGATGACTTTGAAACGGTTACTAATTTCTTCACTAAACTCAATAAATAATGCTAACATACTTATTTGATTATTTAGATAAAATTCATTTTCCTGGAGCAGGGGTGTTTCATTACATTTCTTTTCGAGCTTCAATGGCGTTGATAACCTCGTTGATTGTTTCAATCATTTTTGGAAAACGATTAATTCAATTGCTGAAGAAACAGCAAATTGGCGAAACGGTAAGAGACCTTGGCTTGGCTGGTCAGATTGAGAAGTCTGGCACTCCAACCATGGGAGGAATCATCATCCTTTCAGCGATTCTTATTCCTACAATCTTATTTGCCAAACTTCACAATGTATATGTATTTACAATGCTTTTGGCTACAATTTGGCTGGGCGCAATAGGCTTTTTGGATGATTACATCAAAGTTTTTAAAAAGAATAAAGAAGGGCTGAAAGGGAGATTTAAAATTATTGGCCAAATTGGTGTTGGGCTTATTGTAGGTTCTATTTTGTATTTCCACAACGATGTGCAAGTGCATAAACGTGTACCAGCAAATTATGAATTGCAAGCAGGAGAATCGTTTGTAACACACCAACATTCTAAAGATATTTCGTCTGCAACACCCACAAAATGGATTGTTACGCGTGATATGACAACAACCATTCCTTTTGTAAAAAACAACGAGTTCAATTACAACTGGTTGATTGGCGATATCGATAAATCGTATGGTTGGGTCTTATTTATCCCTTTTGTGATTTTAGTAGTAATTGCGGTATCCAATGGAGCCAATATGACGGATGGCTTGGATGGCTTAGCAACAGGAACAAGTGCCATCGCCGGAATAGCTTTGGCGATCTTGGCGTATGTTACATCCAACGTTCATTTTGCCGACTACTTAAACGTCATGTATATTCCATACGCAGAAGAGTTGGTAATCTTTATTGCTGCATTTGTTGGGGCTTGTGTTGGCTTTTTGTGGTACAACAGTTACCCTGCACAAGTATTTATGGGAGATACCGGAAGTTTATCTCTAGGAGGCATCATTGCAGTATTTGCAATCTCAATTCGTAAAGAACTCTTGATACCGGTTTTGTGCGGAATTTTCTTGATAGAAAACCTTTCTGTAATGATGCAGGTTGGATATTTCAAATATACCAAAAGAAAACTCGGTGAAGGTAAACGCATTTTCTTGATGGCTCCACTTCATCATCATTATCAAAAGAAAGGATTGCATGAAGCAAAAATTGTTTCTCGATTCTGGATTGTAGCCATATTGTTGGCAGTTGTATCCATCGTAACGCTGAAACTACGTTGATGAACATCAAAGGAAAACATATTGTTGTTTTGGGCGCTGGAGAAAGCGGTGTTGGCGCAGCTATATTGGCTCAGAAGTATGGCGCTGCTGTATTTGTGTCAGATTTCGGACAAATAAAAGAGTCCTTTCAGTACGAGTTGAATGAATTTCAAATCGAGTGGGAGCAAGGCAAACATACTTTCGAACGTATTTTGAATGCAGATATCGTCATCAAATCACCGGGTATTCCAGACTCAGTACCAGTGATGAAAGCAGTTTTAGATAAGAACATTTGTGTGATATCTGAAATTGAATTTGCTGGATATTTTACCAAGGCGTTGAAAGTATGCATCACCGGTAGCAATGGCAAGACGACTACGACAATGCTGATTCATCACATGCTGAAAAAGGCTGGAATGAACGTAGGTTTGGCAGGAAATGTTGGATATAGTTTAGCCAAGCAAGTAGCCCTGGAAAATCACGAGGCTTATGTAATTGAACTTAGTTCGTTTCAGTTGGATGACATGAATGATTTTAAAGCAGATATCGCAATTTTAACAAACATTACTCCAGACCACCTTGATAGGTACCAATACAACATGCAATTGTATGTAAACTCAAAATTTAGAATTCTCAACAATCATACTGAAAAAGAATATTTCATATACAATGCAGATGATGCAATTATTCATCAAGAACTGCAAAAACGAAAAATTTTATCGCACAAACTTCCATTCTCGTTAACCCAAGAGTTTTCTGAAGGAGGATTTGTAAAAAACAAGCAACTCAACATCAATTATAATAACAATCAATTCACTATGTCTATTCATGATTTAGCTCTAAAGGGTAAGCACAACACCCAAAACTCACTAGCCTCAGGCTTGGTAGGAAGAATACTTGATATTCGCAAAGAAATTGTGCGCGAAAGTTTAGCTGACTTTGTAAATGTAGAACACCGTTTAGAATTTGTAGCCAAGGTCTGCGGTATCGAATTTATTAATGATTCTAAAGCTACAAATGTAAATGCTACTTGGTTTGCTCTAGAAAGCATGGAAAATCCTACCGTTTGGGTAGTAGGAGGTGTAGATAAAGGCAATGACTACTCCGAATTACTTGATTTGGTAAAACAAAAAGTAAAAGCAATTATTTGCTTAGGAAAGGACAACCAAAAGATTATCGAAGCATTTTCTGAGCATGTTGAAACAATCGTTGAAGCTGGTTCTGCAATGGAAGCAGTTGCTTTTGGCTATAGATTGGCAAAAAAGGAAGAAACCGTTTTGCTTTCTCCAGCTTGCGCTAGTTTTGACTTGTTCGAAAACTACGAAGATCGAGGAAATCAATTTAAAGCGGCAGTTCGTTCTCTTTAATTTTTGGTGTATGGAAACAAAAAATAACGTTGGAGTAAATCCACTTGTACAAGCACGTACTGAGGCACTTGAAAATCAAGAATTTTCATTACGTCCCTTAGGAAAACTTTGGGGAATGGATGTGTTTACGTGGTACAATGCATCATGTGAAAACATCGCTTCAACTATTGCCGCCTTTCCTTTTCCTGTTATTTGGTTTTCAACCGCAGAAACGATAACCCAAATGTTGAAGCACGATGCAGAATTGATGAAAAGCATACAGTGGCTCGGTCAGTATAACACTGCGTCAATGCAAATTCCACAACAAGTAGCACGCGTTATTCCTTTGGTTACTTCAACGGAAAATTTGAGCGATTCACTCACCTTATTGCGTCATAACAAGCAAGAAAAATTCGCTTTGCTTTTCACAACAAGTGGGGAAGGTTGGAAGACTTATAAGCAACAATTTGAAGACTTTGTTTCGATAAATAAATAAGATGATTCAACTGATACGAAAATACTTTAAAGGAGATATGGTGATTTGGGTGATCACCCTTTTCTTGCTTGGGTTTTCGTTGGTATCTGTTTACAGTTTTATTCCAATTTTGGTAAAGCTGGAAGGCGGCACACCGTTTAAGTATTTGTTCAAACACTTCATATACATTGCACTGGCAATATTTGCGATGTACTGGGTTCATAAAAAAGATCCGGTAAACATTTCCAAACTCTCGAAGTTGATTTATTATACAGCAATTGGCTTGTTGATTTTCACATTGTTTTTTGGAACAAAAGTAAACGATGCAGGTAGGTGGGTAAAAATACCTTTTGTAGGATTGACGTTTCAATCGTCAGATTTTGCAAAATTAGCTTTGCTAATCTATTTAGCACGCATGCTGGTAAAGAAAAAAGATGAATTACATGTTTGGAAGGACGGATTTCTCTCCGTACTCATTCCAATTATTGTGATTTGTGGGTTGATTGTTAAAGATAACTTTTCCACAGCGTTTATATTGTTTATGATTGCATTTACAGTATTGTTCCTTGCAAAAGTCCCGTTTTCAAAGTTGGCAACGGTTATATTTTCAGGCATACTTGCTATGGGGATGTTAGTGCTAATTCACAAGGCTCTGCCAGATTTAAATGTGTTGCCTCGTTTTGATACATGGATGAATCGTATTTCCAATAGGTATGATGCAACTGCAGCTCTTGATCAAGTGGACAACTTACAAGCAAACAATGCAGAACAAGCAATTTATCTGGGTGGTGTTTTTGGACAAGGCATTGGTAAAGGAAAAGTGAAAGAATTTATTCCTGAAGCGTATGCCGACTTTTTTTACGCATCTTTTGTAGAAGAATTCGGTTCTATTTCATCCATTATTTTAATATTGCTGTACATTATTTTACTTTACCGAATTTTTAAAATCGCATTAAAATCTGATCAACTTTTTGAAACGTACCTTTGTTTGGGTATCGGCATATTGATATTATCTCAAGCAACTGTAAACATGATGGTTTGTACAGGAGTTTTTCCGGTAACCGGGCAAAATATGCCTTTTCTAGCAATGGGTGGTTCTGCCATGATTATGGCGTGCATAAGTATTGGAATTGTACAAGGTGTGGCAAAAAAACAACTTGAAAAAAATGAAACGTTTACTCAATCTGCTGAAGCATGAATAGTTTAAAGAAAGTAGTAATTTCTGGTGGAGGAACTGGCGGACATATATTTCCTGCAATTGCTATCGCCAACGAGATGAAGAAAAGATATCCGGAAGTGAATATTCTCTTCATAGGAGCTGAAGGGAAAATGGAAATGGATAAAGTTCCTGCTGCAGGGTACAAAATAATTGGCTTGCCTATTGTTGGCTTGCAAAGAAAGTTGACACTTACAAACCTACTATTGCCGTTTAAACTTTTGAAAAGTTTAGTGCAAGCACGAAAAATCCTCAAAGAATTTAACCCACAAATCGTTATTGGGGTAGGTGGCTATGCAAGCGGACCCACATTGAAAATGGCTCAAGCATTAAAAATTCCTACGGTTATTCAAGAGCAGAACTCTTTTGCAGGAAAAACAAATCGTTTATTGGCAAAAAAGGTAAAAGCTGTTTGTACGGCTTATGAAGGCTTGGATGCAGTGTTTCCTAAGAACAAAATTTTTCTGACAGGAAACCCCGTTCGTAACGAAATTAAACACATGAAGTGCAGTAGAGAAGAAGGATTTACTCATTTTTCTGAATTGAGTCCAAACAAAAAAACAATTTTCATTATGGGCGGAAGTTTGGGTGCGCGTACCTTAAACGAAGGAGTTTTGAATAGCCTTCTATCCATAGCAAATTCTGACATTCAATTAATTTGGCAATGCGGTAAATTTTATTTCAATGAAATGAACGCTAAGTTAAAAGAATCTGGTGTGAGAACAGTCTTTTTAACTGACTTTATATCCAGTATGGATGCAGCTTATGCTGTTTCAGATGTTATTGTTTCACGCGCCGGAGCTTTGTCAATTTCTGAACTTTGTATTGTAGGCAAACCAACGATTCTTGTGCCTTCTCCTAATGTAGCAGAAGATCATCAGACTAAGAATGCAATGGCATTGGTTCAAAAAAATGCAGCATTGTTATTGAAAGATACGGAAGCAAACAAAATACTGATAGACAAAGCAATTGAATTGCTAAAAGATGAATCGATGAAATCACAACTCATTAGCAATATTAAATCGCTTGCTAAACCAAATGCTACTCAAGATATTGTAGATGTAATTGAAAAAATGGTATGACTTTAGACGGTGTAAAGCGCTTTTATTTTTTAGGAATTGGAGGAATAGGAATGTCTGCATTGGCACGATATTTTTTTTCCAAAGGCTTTGATGTGGCGGGTTATGATAAAACTCCTTCACCACTTACCGATGAACTTGAAAAAGAAGGTATTTCTATTCATTTCAACGACGATGTATCCTCAATTCCTGTTCCATATTTAGATGAATCTTCAACCTTGGTGGTTTACACTCCTGCAATACCAAAAAACCTAGATGAATTTCAATTTTTACTGAAGCAACATCGTGTATTAAAACGCAGTGAAGTATTGGGGTTAATCACTCAGACAAGCAATGGATTGGGTGTTGCAGGTACACATGGAAAAACAACTACATCTACCATGCTGGCTTATGTGTTGTCACAATCTCATTTGCCTTGCTCTGCTTTTTTAGGAGGCATTTCTACCAATTTT
>JBDHXR010000057.1:0-17801 GCA_039810825.1 Fluviicola sp. | reverse complement strand
CACACATCATCTACTTGCTCCAACTTCCCTTTCCAGTTCTCAAATGTAGTATTTATTACTTCTTTTTGTGTGTCAATGTCTTGATTTTGAATTGATAACAACAACTTTTTTAATTGCTCTGCTTTGAACTTCTTACCTTTTTCTCCACCAAATTGATCTTGATACCCATCTGTAAAAATATAAATCGTATCTCCTTCATTCAGCAAAATTTGGTGAGAAGTAAAAGGTTTTGAATCAATGCTTTTTCCTATTGGTTGTTTATTCGGTTTGATTTCTTCAACTTCTGAAGCATCTTTTCGAATGATCCATAACGGATTGTTTGCTCCACTCCACTCCAGTGTGTTTCCTGAAATTTTACACAGCGAAATATCCATACCATCTTGAACGTTTTCTTCACTTTTAGAAAACTGTTCTACTACCAATTCACGTGTTCTATCCAATATTTTACCTGTATCAGAAATGTTTTCTTCTAAAAGCGCTTTCGACAGAGCATTTGCACAAATCACACTAACCAATGCTCCTGGAACACCGTGTCCGGTACAATCAGCAGCTGCAAAATAAAGTGTATTTCCGCTTTTTTCAATCCAATAAAAATCTCCTGCCACAATATCTTTAGGTTTATAGAAGATAAATCCATTTGATAAATGCTTTTGAACAATTGTTCGCGAAGGGAGAATAGCCTCTTGAATGCGTTTAGCATAGGTTATTGAAGCATGAATTTCTTCGTTTTTTGTTTCAACAATGCGTTTTTGTGTTTCGATAATGTTTTTTTGCCTTCTAGTAATCTGCAAACGATTAATAATAAAGAATAAAAAAACAGTTACTAAAATCAAGCCACTAACAGAAGACAGAATGATTACTTGTTGTTTTTTCTTCGCTTCATGCGCAACAGCAATTTTCTTTTCATACTCTTTATCATCAAGTACTTTTTGTTTTTCATATTCGTATTTTGCTTGTTGTGTTGCAGTAGATTTGACTGTTTCAAGACTATTGATACTGTCGGTCATCTTTTTAGTCAACAAAACCATTTCATATGCATCTTTAAACATTCCTTTTCTTGCATAAATTCTACTAAGCAGAGCCGCATTCGTGGAAATATCGTCTGGAACACCTTGTTTTTTAGATAGCATTAAGCCTTTTTTAGAATACTCTTCAGCTTCCTTAATCTTCCCTAAATCAAACATCAATGAAGCTATATTGTTGTATGAGTGAGCAATTCCTAATTCATTACTAATAGATTTGTAAAGCTCTAAACTTTTTAAATAGTATTCTAAAGACTTATCTGTATTTCTATTGGTTTTTTCAATGTAACCTAGGTTGTTCAAAGCAGTTGCAGCTCCTTTAGGATCATTTAGTCGTGTAGAAATTTGTAAACTATGTTGAAAATAGCGAATTGCTTTGGTTGGATATCCTTTATAGTAATAGATAAATCCAATATTGTTATTCATTTCTGCTATACCTATGCTATCATCTATTTCCTCTAATATTTTTAATCCCTTTTGATAATAATCAAGTCCTTTATCTCTGTATCCTTGATTGTTGTATACATAACCGATATTGTTATAGAGATCTGCTTTTCTTTTTAAGTCATTAATTTTTTCTACAATTTTTAAACTCTCAAAATAATAACTTAAGCCCTTAGAAATATCTCCATGAAAATCATAGAAATACCCTAAATTCATAAGCGCAGTTGCCAAAAGTTCATCTAATTTTTTTGTGTAAGTTGGAGAAGTGGAATATGTTAATTCGTCCTCAATCATCTTCTTTTGATAAAGCTGAAATTTACACCAATCATCGTGCTCCATATTTTCACAAATAGCTGATAGAGATTCAATTTTTTTCAACGGAGAAGTGGTTGCATGAAATTTTTTCAAAGCTTGTTCCATCAATGTTTTATCTTCAATAGAATACGATTGAATTTCCAATTTATCTACTAAATAATAATCAGGTGAACGTTTTTGTTGTGAAGTTGAACGAAATGGGAACATGCATAGAAACACGATAACAAACAAAGCACTTGTCAATATTGATTTATATCTACTGTTGTATTTCAATTTCACTTCGAAAAATTTTATCCTAAAACTAATTAATCATATTAAAAACTCAACCAATTCTCACTCCAATCACACACACATCGTCTACTTGTTCTAAATTGCCTTTCCAGCGAAGGAATTGTTCATCGAGTAATTCTTTTTGTTGATTCATTGAATTCCCTGAAATACTCAACAACAAATCTTTCAGGGGTTTGTACATGAATTTCTTACCTTTTTCTCCGCCAAACTGATCGGCATAACCGTCTGTAAACAGGTAAATACTATCTCCTTCATTGAGTTGTACGCTGTGCGTTTGAAAAGGCGCTGATTTGTCTGTTCTACCAATTGGTTGTTTGTCTGCCTTGATTTCTTCAACTAATGTTGAATCTTTTCGGATAATCCACAGCGGGTTGTTAGCACCACTCCACTGCAACGAATTTCCTGTTATTTTACACAACGAAATATCCATTCCATCCTGCACGTTTTCTTCACTTTTTGAAAACTGTTCAACTACCAACTCACGTGTTCTGTCAAGTAGTTTGCCGGTATCTTTATGCTTTTCTTCTAGTAATGCTTTGGATAGCGCATTGGCACACACAACGCTCACCATGGCGCCTGGAACACCGTGTCCGGTGCAATCTGCAGCCGCAAAATAGATGGAAGCTCCTACTTTTTCCATCCAATAAAAATCTCCGGATACTATGTCTTTGGGATTAAAATATATGAACCCTTTTTCGAATGTTGCATGAAAAAAATTGGATGACGGTAAAATGGCTTCTTGGATGCGTTTAGCGTATTGTATTGAATCAGAAATTTCTTTGTTTTTATCTTCAACTAATAGCTTTTGTTTTTCAGTTTCATTTTTTTGAACCTCGATAACTAGCTTTTGTTTTTGGGTTATTTTAAAACGATTAAACAAGGCTATAGAAAAAATGAGGACAATAGATAAACCTCCAAACAAAGCGTATTGTTGAATTCTCTTAGATTTAATTTCGGCTGCTTGTTGATTGATTTTTGTTTGCTGAATTAATTTTTCTTTCGAATTACTAATACTATCAGCAGTTTGTTTTTTTGCAAATTCATATTCATAAAAAAGCGTTAATGATTTTTTGGAATTTTCAACATCCATAAAACTATCTTGATAGATAAGCCAGTTATGAAAATTATAAAGTGCATTTTTATAATTTCCTTGAACACTATCCAGTTTGCCTAGACTTTTGTAACTATCAGCGATCAAATTTACTGTACCAATCTTTTTTGAAAAAGTTAATGCTTTTTCAAAATATAACCTAGCCTTACTATTTTGGTTTTTCAGTAGATATACTTCTCCAATATTAATATACGAAGTACTTAATGATTGCATGATTCCTGCAAATTCTTTAATTTTAATTGCTTTTAAATTATATTCTAACGATAAGTCAAGTTTACCTAGTTTCATATAACAACTAGCAATATTGCTGAATGATGTTGCAAGACTTAAATTGTTTT
Source organism: Fluviicola sp. (assembly GCA_039810825.1). Lineage (GTDB taxonomy): Bacteria > Bacteroidota > Bacteroidia > Flavobacteriales_D > Crocinitomicaceae > Fluviicola. Next base: position 14,280 of record JBDHXR010000057.1, on the reverse strand, counting down.
TATAATAACTGTTAAGTTTTTCTGCTTTTCTAGAAAAAGATAAAGCTTTGTGATAATCATTTAAATCTATATATAGTTGTCCCAGATTGTTATAAGAGGCTGCCAAATCTTCTTTCAAATTGAGTTCTTTTTTTAGTTTAATTGCTTTGAATGCATACATTAATGCTTCTTTATAATTTTCTTGTTGATTTAATATTACAGATAAATTATTATAAGATTTAGAAAGCTCTAATTTTGCACCAATTTTTTCTTTTATTTTTATACTCTTTAATTGGTAATCAAAGGCTTTAGATAAGCTCCCCATGTTTCTATACACGGTTCCGATATTTGATAAGCAGCTAGCTTCTGCAGCAAGACTGTTAATTAACTTTGCTTTATGAAAAGCAAAGTTAAAATTATCTATTGCCTTGATGTAATCACCTTTTACAGAATAAATAATACCTATTGAAGTATATGATTTATATAATAATGTATCTGACTGAAGTTGTTTAGATAATTCTAACGCTTGAGTGTTGTATCGAATTGCATTCTCAATTTTACCATATTTCAATCCATTAATTTCAGCTAATTTTAATAACACATTAACTTTATTTGTATTATTCTTTGTAGTATTGAGTACTATTAATAAAGAATCAACCTCAGTATTTTGTGCAAATGAAATAGTATTCAAACATACTAAGATTCCAAATAACAACTTCGCTTTTTTCATACACTTGCTATTGAATTTTTACTCCAATCACACACACATCGTCTACCTGCTCTAAATTGCCTTTCCAGCGCAGGAATTGTTCATCGAGTAATTCTTTTTGTTGATTCATCGGCTTTTCTGAAATACTTATCAGCAACTCTTTCAAGGGTTTGTACATGAATTTCTTTCCTTTTTCTCCACCAAACTGATCGGCATAACCGTCTGTAAACAGGTAAATGCTATCTCCTTCAGCAAGTTGCACGCTGTGCGTTTGAAAAGGCGCTGATTTGTCTGTTCTACCAATTGGTTGTTTGTCTGCCTTGATTTCTTCAACTACTGTTGAATCTTTTCGGATAATCCACAACGGATTATTGGCACCACTCCACTGCAAGGTTAGACCATCTAATCTACAGAGAGAAATATCCATACCATCTTTCACTTCTGCATCACTCCCTGAAAAACTTTCAATGACCAACTCACGTGTTCTATCAAGCAGTTTGCCGGTATCTTTATGCTTTTCTTCGAGTAATGCTTTGGATAGCGCATTGGCACACACAACGCTCACCATGGCACCTGGAACACCATGACCGGTGCAATCAGCAGCAGCAAAATAGATGGAAGCTCCTACTTTTTCCATCCAATAGAAATCACCGGATACAATGTCTTTGGGATTAAACAAAACGAAACCGTTTTTTAAGTATTCTTTCAATAGCAAATTGGAAGGTAAAACGGCATCTTGAATACGCTTGGCATAATTGATACTGTCTTTAATCTCCAAATGTTTTTCTTCAATCAATTCTTTTTGTTTTGAAATACTTTGATTCAGAATGTTTATTTTTTTATTTCTTCGCAAAATCAAAATCAGAAATCCTAGAACCAACAACAACACAAAACTTCCACCTATTGCAATATTGGTGCGTTGTCGTTCTTTTAATTTAAAAAGCTCTTTTTGTTTTACAAGCGAAGCAATTCTTTTTTCATTTTTATACAACCTATCGTTTGCCTCTGCTTCTTCCAATTTTGAAGTCAATAATTCTTCTGAAGCTTTTTCTTGGTATTTAAGGTAAATTTCAAAATAGTATAAGGATTGTTTGTAATCGCCTTTTTTCTTGTAGAATAAATACAAGTATCTATTTGCTTCTAAAATCTTTTGCGATTCATCGTGCTTGTAAATCTCATCTAATATTGATTCCAAAAGTGAAATCGCTTGATCTACTCGATTGGTTTCAGCAAGAATTTTTGCTTTTGTAATACGTGAAAACAAAAAAGTATTCAAATCTTGACTGGTCTTAGGACTTGCAATCGAACTATCAACATACAATTCTGCTAACTTATAGTCTTTCTTACCAAAATAATGTTCTGCCAAATTTGAATGAAAATGAGATAATTTAACATTATACTTCTTACTATATCTAGTAAGTTTGATTGCATATTTCAAGTAATAAATTGCTGAATCTAAGTAAAACTCTTTTCCTTTTTTTTCACCTATATTTCCATAAATTCCAGAAATGGCATTCAATGTATACAAAAGACCAGCAGTATCATTGATTGACTTATAGATAGAATAGGATTTTCTCAACATCCCTATTCTTTCAATTCTTTGCTTTTGAACACATTCAATCCAACCTACACTATATAACGCATAAGCATGTTCCTTTGGATACCTCTTCTCATTGGCTAAATACAGCGACTTTAGGTAATAATCTTCAGCTCTGCCAAAGATCCCTTTATACCATAATACATCTCCCATTTTTGCATAAGAATTAACACGTAAAATTGTGTCATTTATTCTTTCAGAAATAGCAATTGCAATATTTGTAAGCTTAAAATTTTTATCAAATTCACCATTAGAATAAGTTATTTGGTTTAATATCCTTTCTACCGAGTCCGATAATTTGCTTTTCGTTTGCGCATTGAGTTGGCAAATAATTAAGAGAAAACAAACAAGAATTGAATATTTAAATAATCGAAAATTGGAATGATGTCTATTCATATTTTATACTAAGCAAAAAAAATGCTTTGTTAAAAATATAGAAAATGACGTAAAAATGAAAAAAGATTCGAAATTAAGTTTAACTATCAACTTCAAATTCTTATACCTATCACACAAATATCGTCTACTTGCTCATGATGTCTTTTCCAATCATTAAAAGTATCTTGAAGCATGTGCTTTTGAAAAGCAGAAGGCGTTTGATGCGTACTTACCAGTAATTCTTTGAATTGTTTATACATGAATTTCTTGCCTTTTTCTCCACCAAACTGGTCTGCATATCCATCTGTAAACAAATAAAATTGTGTTTCTTGGTCGATCGAAATAGTGTGAGTAGTAAACGACTCAGGATTATCAACTTTTCCGATAGCTTGCTTATTGGGTTTTATTTCTTTCAACTCCCCTGCTTGAATGTACCACAACGGGTTGTTCGCTCCACTCCACTTTACACAAGCTTTCTTTTGGTCAAAAACACACAATGAAATATCCATTCCATCTTTGATTTCTTCTCCATTTTTAGAAAAGGTCTCTAACACAATTTCTCTTGTTTTATCCAGTACTTCACCCGGTTCAGTTAAGTCAAATTCCAACACGGATCTATTCAATGCATTGCTACACACTACAGATACTAATGCGCCAGGAACACCATGTCCTGTGCTATCTGCTACAGCTAAAAACAATAAATCGCCGGCTTTTTCCATCCAATAAAAATCGCCTGCAACAATGTCTTTTGGTTGATAATAAACAAAAGAATTGGGAAAAGCGTTACTTATTGACTCTAGCGAAGGTAAAATAGCATGTTGAATGCGTTTGGCATACGTAATGCTGTCAACTATCTCCGTGTTATGAGCTTCTACAAGTTGTTTCTGCTGTTCTACAATCAACTTTTGCTCTTCGATAAGTTGATTTTGAGCTTTTGATTTTTTCAACGACCTGAAAATAAAAAGAGCCATAAACAGGAAAACAATTGCCCCAAACACAAACCAATTGCGAATAAAACGTTGACGTGCCAATTCTTTTGATTTCTCTCGTGAATACGATTCTTGCAATAGCTTCTCTTTTTTTAACAAACTTAACTTTCGTTTATTCGCTTTTGACTCTACTTGATTTTGTTTGAGCAAGATTGTAGATTGATTCAGTTGCAGTTCATTGAGTAAATTGTTTTGTTCAAGGAGCTGTAGAGCTTGCTTTCTACGTTGCAATTCGATTTTATTCAAAGCTTGTTGTTTTTCAAACTCAGCTTTGGCTAAAACTTCTTTTTTCTCATATTCGTAACTTATTTCTTTTTCTAAAATCGTTTTTTTAAACTCCATATTATTTAAAGAATCATTCAAATCGGTATACTCTGCAAAATAGAAAAAAGCGTCTTTGTAATCTTTCAATGAGTCATTGATGTCAGCCAAATAATACAATGTACTCAGCCTTGATTCAACAAAATTGTACTTTCTGGCAATTTCCAGTCCTTCTAATGCATATTTCTCTGCTTCTAAATAATTGGCTTTTTCAATCATCAGTTTAGACAATTCTATATTAATGCTTGAAAGCATTTCATAATCTTGTGATTTAATTGCAAGTGCTTTTGCTTTGGTTAAGTAACTGTTTGCTTCGGTTAAATGCTTTCTTTTGATTTCGCATTGTGCAAGTACCAAATAATTGTTTGCTAAAAAATATGTTTTCTGGATTTCTTCATTGATTTTTAAGGCATCCATATAGAATTCAAAAGCTTTGTCGTATTCATTTTGATGAAAAAAGACACCCCCTATCTGAACTTTATTCGTAGCAATACTTTGTGTATTATTGCATTTTTGTGCAATTGTCAAAGCCTTCAAATAATAATCCAACGCTTTTTCTTGCTCATTAATTTGACTATAAATATTACCAATATTCCCACTATATTTCCCTACAGATGCATCATCTTTTAACAACTCTGCAGTTTTTAATGCCTCTAACATGTACTGAAGCGAGCTCGGATAGTTACCAATCAGGTAATACAACCTCCCTAACCTAGCGCATATGTACTTGTAATTTGATTTATCATTCGTTTTCGTAAACAACAGGCATTTTTCAAATTCTTGGATGGCTTCGTTGTTTTGATTCAATCTTGCAAGCCTTTCACCTTCAAACTTATAGGCTGTGTTTATTCCTGATTTATATTGAAGCTTCTTGCTTAAGCTCAATGCTTTAATCGTTGTTTCTTTTTCAAGGTCTGTTTGCTTGCTTTTTCTGTAGAGTTGTGAGAGGTTAAATAAAAGGTTTACTTTCGACGTATCCTCTTTTGCCTTGTATATTTTATATTCCAACGATTTTATATCTGCATCTTGCTGAGAAAATGAGAACGCTGAGGAAAGTAAAATGAATAGTAGAAAGTAAATTTTAAACATGTATTAATTCACAAAAGTCACAACAAATATACTTGATTTTAACAAGCCGCCGGAATAGGAAATATTATTTGTACTTTTGAAGTTCATAATATTTAAGCATGACAATAGACAACAACAAAGTAGTTTCTTTACACTACAAATTATCGAATCACAAAACAGGTGCACATATTGAAGAAACCTCAGAGGGTCATCCCATGGAATTTTTATTTGGAATTGAACGCTTGATACCAACGTTTGAAGTGAATATTCATGGATTAAAGGTTGGTGACACTTTCGAATTTTCTATTCCTACGGCTGAAGCGTATGGTGAAATTTCTGATGAAGAGATTGCCAATGTTCCTGTTTCTGTTTTTTACGATGAAAATGGAAAGGTAGATGAATCTATATTGAAAGTTGGTGCTCAAATACCAATGTCTGACAATGAAGGCAATAGAATGATGGGTATCGTGAAAGAGTTCAATTCTGATTACGTTGTCATGGATTTTAATCATCCTTTGGCAGGTATCGACCTTCTTTTTAAAGGGTCAATTGTTTCTGTACGTGAAGCTACAAAAGATGAACTAGACCATGGACATTCTCATGGTGAGCACGGTCATCATCATCATTAACAACTTTTATAACAACCTGCATTCATAATCAGGTTGTTACTTTTCTACATTCGATTATGATTATTGCAAATCAACTCTACAAATCTTTTGAGCTGAACAAAAAACAGCAAAAGGAACTAAACATCAAGGATAAAACAATTGATGCTGTTAAGAATGTAAGTTTTACTTGTCAACCCGGTCGTGTACATGCCTTACTCGGACCAAATGGAGCTGGTAAAACGACTACCTTACGCATGATTTCCACTATTTTTAAACCTACGAGTGGTGAAATAACAGTGAATGGAGTAAACGCTGTGTTAAATCCTCAAGAAGCAAAGAAAAACATTGGGTTTCTTACCGGTTCTGCCGGACTCTATGCGCGCTTAACGCCCAATGAACAAATCACTTATTTCGGGCAATTGTATGGTGTTGCAGATTCAAAAATTGAAGAACGGAAAAAATATTTGTACAACTTACTTGACATGCACGATTTTAAAGATAAACGAATCGGAAAATTGAGTACAGGAATGAAACAAAAGGTTTCAATTTGTAGAACTATGATTCATGACCCACAAGTGGTTATTTTCGATGAACCAACAAGTGGGCTCGACGTTATTACCGCTGAAAATATTATTCAGCTTATACGTGATTGCAAAAAACAAGGAAAAACAGTCGTGTTTTCAAGTCACATCATGAGTGAAGTTGAGTTGCTAAGTGATGACATCACCATAATTAATAAAGGTACTGTTTTGTATTCCGACACTATGGAAGCCTTTCGGGCACAACAACAAGCACCAAACATTACTGAAGAATTTATTCGTATTGTTCAATCTCAAAACTCCCTTTCGTTATGATGTTTACTGTTTTTAAAAAAGAACTGAAAGATACGTTAAGAGACCGAAGAACAATTTTGATGATGATTGTTATTCCTACGTTTATCTTTCCTGTCATCATGACCTTGTTTATGTCTGTTTCAGAGAAATTTGAAAAAGATATTGCAAATAAATCAATGAAAATTGGTTTGGTGAGTATGCACGCTTCTTCTTTTGAAAAGGAATTAATAGCTAGTCCAAAAGAATTAGGTAAAAAAGAGTTTATTCCTTTCAAAGATACGAATGCGCTAAAAGAAGCAATAAAAAACGACTCAATTCAAGCTGGAATTTTTGTGTTTGGCAACTCGGATGTGAATAAAGCTGAGATGAAACCAATACAAATAACTGTATATCACAAAGGAACAAACCTTGGAATGAAAGAGCGAGCTGAAGTTTATGTGAACTACATCAGTGAAAAATGGAAGAAAGAGCGCTTTATTGCATTGAAAATTGATGAGCAAAAAATCACACCGCTTCAAGTAGCCTATGAAAACGTGGCCTCAAGTAAAGAAATGATAGGCAAATTGGCAGGCGGTTTCTTGCCATATATGTTTATCGCCTTTGGATTTATGGGATGCATGTTTCCTGCTATCGACTTGTTTACAGGTGAAAAAGAAAGGCAGACCATTGAAACATTGCTTACTACACCTGTTCCAAGGTGGCAAATTCTTTTTGGAAAAATGGGCGTGGTAGTGTTATCAGGGCTTACTGCTGCAATATTCAACTTAGTCGGTATCTATTTGGCAATTGAGGTATTTCATGTTATTAAAGACCCGGATGTATTGAAAGCTATCAAAGACATTTTAAGTCCTGCTTTTTTACTTATGCTTTTCTTCTTGCTATTCCCACTCATAATTTTCTTTGCAGGAATTATGATACCAATTGCTGTGCGGGCAAAAAGTTTTAAAGAAGCTCAAAGTGTAATTTCACCTTTGAACTTGGTAGTAATTCTTCCTGCCATGATTGGATTCTTTCCGGGAGTTGAGTTAAATGCTGTAACAGCGCTAATACCTATTGTAAACATTGTGTTGGCGACCAAAGAGTTGATGGCAGGCACACTCGAATGGTATTTGGTTGCTCTATCTTTTGGTATTATGCTCGTACTTGCAAGTTTAGCTGTGTTGCTTTCGTATCGAAAATTTGAAAACGAAAACAACATCATCTCGTAATTCATGTCAATAGATATAAACCTGTACACTGAGCAACTTGAAAAGGCTGTAGAAAGTGAAATTGATTGCATCAAAAAAACAGTTCAGGAAAACAAAGAAAAAAATCCCAACGAACTTCGCAAAGCAGGTTTAAGTGTATTTCCTTGCAAATTGGTAAATCAGTCTAAAATGGACTATCCAAAATTGCAGGTTGAAACCTCATTTCCTATCAACAATACGTTTTTTAAACGAGGTGTCACGGTATTGATTCGCTATGCAAATCGTGAACTAAAAGCGAAGATATTTGATATAGAACAAAACAGCATTGTGTTGCATCTATATGATGAATTTGAAGAAAACTCACATGAAAATACGCTGCGTATAGATTACTATCCAGATGATAGAACGTTGGAATGTATGCGTTTTGGCGTGAAGTTTTTAAAGGAAAAATTAGAACTTCAAAACCTAGCTAAAAATTTTTATACACAACACACCACTTCTGCAACAAACAACACCAAGTTAAACCCGGCTCAACAACATGCATTGTGGGCAATTCTTTCAGATACACCTACCGCTTTAATTCAAGGTCCACCCGGCACAGGTAAAACACACACACTTTCCATTGCAATAGACGAATTGGTAAAACAAGGAAAAAAAGTTATTGTTTCCGCCCCTAGCAACACTGCAGTTGACAACCTATGCAGAAAAATCATCTATCAAAACAACAAAGTAAAACTCCTTAGAATAGGTAACGAAGAAAAAATACACGAATCGATCTTAGACTATACAGAGGAGGCAAAGATTGAACAGTCATCATTTGGTGAACAAATGCGCTCATTGAACAAACAATTATCAAAAGCTAAGCACAGCGCATCCAAACATGTCCGAAATTACACAAAAGAGGCAGCAACGGAGAAACAGATGGCAAAAAACGAAGTAAAACAACTTCAACGTGAAATAAAACAACTTTCTTCAGCAATGGAAATTGAATTAATCGAAAATGCTTCTGTAATTGCTGGAACACCGGTAGGATTATTCAACGCATTAAACAAAGACTTCAAAGCTGATGTAGTGTTGATTGATGAAGCTGGTCAGGCCTTAGCTCCTCTTGTTTGGTTAATTGCTGTATTTGGTAAGAAATTGGTATTGTGTGGCGACCCGCAACAACTTCCACCAGTTGTGAAAAGCACGCTTGCCAAAAAATCTGGTTTAGGAATGAGCCTTCTTGAACATTGCATGACGGTTGTCAATCCGGTGTTATTGGAAGAGCAATACCGCATTCCACCTAGCGTATTAAGCTATTGCAACAACTTTTTTTATGAAGGAAAGCTTAAGTCAAACAGTCAAGTTTTGAATGGGAACATTTTCTTTATTGACACTGCCGGCTTTGGTGAGCACGAAGAGGAAAATGAAGAAACCGGAAGCATTTTGAATAAAACAGAAGTTCAACTTATTCAGAAAATAATTGAAAATGAAAAACTGCTTCCTGATAACTCCGTGATACTTGCACCATACTCTGCGCAAATTGATCTTTTAAAAAAAGAAATACCTCAAAATTGGCGTATTTCAACCATTGATTCCATACAAGGACAAGAAGAAGAAAACATACTCATAAGCCTAACGAGGTCCAATGAACATCAAGAAATTGGATTCCTATCAGATTACAGAAGAACAAATGTAGCCATCACTCGGGCGAAAAAAACGTGTTATCTAATTGGTGACAGTTCCACAATTGGCGTTGATAATTTTTATGCCGGTTTGCTTGAATACATTGAAAAAAACGAAACCTACAAAAGTGCGTGGGAATACGAATTTTAATAGCTAAAAACCTTATTTCACACATTTAGCTTATATTTTATTCACAAAAAATGCATTTAATTCAAAGATGCTATGTACATTTACACTTGCATTTGAAATACCATGTTGAAGAGAATACCTAATTTACAGACTATTTTTTTGCTTACTCTACTGCTTACAATTTCAAAATCGTTTGCACAGCCTGCTCCTACCCTATATTCTAAGCCTTATTCTTGGATGGTTGGAATCAGCTGGACAGTAATTGAAGACGATGGCCGTGGGTTTTGCCAAACATTTGACGTTGCTGAATCGTGGAACTACGAATATTTTCCAACACGCATTTTTGTAGATAAATACTTTAAATACGGGTTAAGTGCAGAGTTTTCCGCTGCTTTTGTTACATACAAACCTGGAAAAATGGTAAACCGCATGAACAATGTAGCCGGTGTTTACTTTGGAATGGATTTGAATTGTAAATACTCTTTTTACCCAATTATTCGTCCAAAATGGCTAGATCCATTTGTTTCTGTTGGTATTGGAATGGCTCAGCGCACAGTAATGCCCGTTTCTGCATCACTTGCAGGCAATTTAAACTTGGGAGTAAACTTCAAGATTTATGCTGGTTTAGACTTCCAATTGCAAACGGGAGCTAAATTTACCTTTATGGGCGGAAAACCTGCGGGTGGTGGTTATTTCCAACACAATGCTGGGTTGTTGTATAAATTCAATGCGTCAAGAGGCAGCAGACATAATTTCGGACAGAAACGTTACCACTGGACCAACAAGAAAGTTCGTTACAAAGGCGACAAACGTGGTGGTTAGTCCTTTTAAACAAGACTTATTTATTCAATTTATTGATTTGTTTTGATGCTGGAAGAATTCCAATTAGAAAAACTACGTGTAGTATTTTAAAAAAAATGCAAGGTTAAGCCTGAAAGTTTTATTCCACAACCTATTAACCTTTCAATCCCATCATCAGCAATTCGATGTCTTTGTATTTTAAGTCGAATACTTTTCCGAGAATTTCACTAACCAAGATGCCTTTGTAGATATAAACACCTGAGCGGAAACCAGGATTGTTGCGTATCAAATCCAAGCAACCTCCAGAACTTCCCATTTCCATCAAAATTGGGGAAAAGATATTTGATAATGCAAAAGAAGCCGTTCGAGGTACACGAGAAGCAATGTTTGGAACGCAATAATGTATTACACCGTGTTTTGTGAAAGTTGGTTTATTGTGGTTTGTAACATGTGAAGTTTCAAAACAACCACCTTGATCTATACTAACATCCACAATCACCGATCCATCTTTCATGCTTTCAACCATTTCTTCTGAAACGATACATGGAGTGGTTCCATTTGCTGAACGTATAGCACCAATGGCAACATCTGCTCGTCGAATAGCTTTAGCTAAAACTTTGGGCTGGATAACCGAAGTATATACGCGTTGCCCTATTTCATTTTGCAGCCTTCGCAACCTTGATAAACTGTTGTCAAAAACCTTCACCGAAGCTCCAAGCCCAAGTGCAGCACGCACTGCATAAGATGCTACTGTACCAGCTCCGATAATTACAACTTCTGTGGGTTGCACACCTGCTACGCCACCCAACATCATGCCTTTTCCTTCTTTGTATGAAGAAAGCAATTCACCAGCAATCAAAATGGAAGTAGTTCCGGCTAATTCGCCCATGGTTCTAACAACAGGAAATAAACCTTGCTCATCGCGGATATAATCCCAAGCAACAGCAGTAATTTTTTTTGCAATCAACTTTTGAAGTATCGATTTTGGTTGAATGCTTAACTGCAATGCGGAAATTAAGGTCTGATTTCCACGCATTAAATCAACTTCTTCTTCATCGGGTGGAGTAACTTTCAAAATAATGTCGCATTCAAAAACAGCTCTATTTGACACTGAAATTCTAGCTCCAGCCTCTGAATAATCGTTGTCAGAGAAATGAGAGGCAACTCCTGCCCCTGTTTCAATCAATACTTGATGCCCGTTTGCAACAAGAAGTGAAACAGTCTCTGGCACCAAAGCAACTCTTTTTTCTTGAAAACTATTCTCTTTCGGAATGCCGATTAAAAGTTGGCCTTTTCTATTTGCTACTTCCAACATCTCTTCCATAGGAAGAATATTTCCTTCTTTCAGAAGTTGTTTAATTAATTCCGGATTGGTTGTCATGGATACCACATTTGAGCATAAAACGAAGTTACTAAATTTTTAGAGATAATTGATTATCCTTTGCGATTATTCACTTCAATTATCCGAATTATTCGTTCTGTATTTGAGTTTACTTCAATTTCTACACGTACAAAATTATCTGGGAGCAATTCCTCTATTTGCTCTGCCCATTCTATAAAGCAAACAGCACCTGAATAAAACATTTCTTCAATTCCTGCTTCTACAGCATCTTGCAAACTATTCAAGCGATAAACATCAAAATGAAAGACTTCTCCATACCTCGCAGTATCATACGTATTTACCAATGAGTATGTTGGAGAACCATCAGGTTTACGTACACCCATCTCCTTTAAAATTTCTTGAATAAGTGTCGTTTTCCCAGCTCCCATTTTGGCATAAAATGCAACAATTTTATAATGAGCTACAAAATCCAATACACTTTTTGCAACTTCAGGCAAATCTAGTAAACTCGATATTTTCAGTTCTTTCACTTTGCTTTCATTATGATAAAAGGAATCAATAGCTCTTCCATAGACACGCCACCGTGCTGAAAAGTATCGTTGTAATAATTTACAAAATGGTTGTAATTGTTCTGATACACAAAGTAATCTTGTTCACGTGTAAAAATAAATTCTGCTGACAAGTTAATTTTAGGCAGTCCAATTTTATCGGGGTGTTTCACTACAAACACTTCTTTTTCTTTGTAGCTTAAATTTCTACCGGTTTTATACCGCAAATTTGTATTTGTGTTTCTGTCGCCTACAATGCGCACCGGATTGGTAACTCTAACCGTTCCATGATCTGTGGTCACAACCACTTTTAGCCCTTTTTCTGCTATTTTCTTAAAAATTTCTTGCAAAGGAGAATGTTCAAACCAAGAAAGAGTAAGTGAACGATACGCAGCTTCATCGGATGCCAATTCCTTTATCATATCCATTTCGGTGCGGGCATGAGAAAGCATATCTACAAAATTGTAAACAACCACATTCAATTGATTATCAACCAAGGTATGAAATTGATCCACCAATTTTTTACCCGCTTCTAGGTTTGTGATTTTGTTATACGACCATTTTATGTTTTTGCCGTTGCGTTTCAAGTTCCCTTCTAAAAAAGCAGCTTCATGCATATTTTTTCCTCCTTCATCATCTTCATTTAGCCATAATTTAGGATATGCTTTCTCAATATCTGCCGGCATTGTTCCTGCAAACAGCGCATTTCTAGCGTAATGTGTTGCTGTAGGTAAGATTGAATAAATGATTTCTTCACTTTCAACCGCGTAATAATTTGAAAGAATAGGTTTTAATATTTGCCATTGATCATACCGTAAATTGTCAATCACTACAAGAAATATTTTTTCAGTTAACAACGGAAACACTTTACTTTTCAACACTTGATGTATCATTTCTGGGACCTCCTCTTTTCTTGAAAACCAATCTTCATAATTGTTTTCAATGAATCGACAAAACAAGTCATTGGCTTCTTTGCGTTGAGCTAAAAGAATTTCTCTCATCCCCTGATCTTCAACACCATGAAACTCCAAATCCCAATAAATCAACTTTTTATACACATCCTTCCACTCTTCAGCATCCAACCTTCCATTTAATTGCATACTTAATTGCCTAAACTCTTGCTGGTAAGATGAATTTGTTTTTTGAGACACCAATTTACGGTGATCTAAGTTTTTTTTCAAGCACAACAGCAATTGGTTTGGGTTAACCGGTTTTATGATGTAATCTGCAATTTTACTTCCAATTGCTTCTTCCATAATCGATTCTTCTTCACTCTTGGTAATCATAACCACCGGAAGATGCGGAGAGTTTTCTTTGATCTGTGCTAAAGCTTCCAAACCAGAAATTCCAGGCATATTCTCATCCAAAAATACTATGTCGTATTGATTATTTAGGCAATTTTCTACTGCCTCACTGCCATTGTTGACAAGTTCTACTGCATATCCTTTGGATTCAAGAAACATCACGTGAGGTTTCAAAAATTCCATTTCATCATCAGCCCATAAAATCTTTGCTTGCATTTCCTAAAGATTCGTTAGTTTTATATTCAAATTATAAAATTATTGTTTTGTACGTAAATTCACACCGAAACAACAAAAAGAAAATCATAAACGACCCTGTTTATGGATTTATTTCAATTCCAGACGATTTTATTTTCGATTTAATTGAACATCCTTATTTTCAACGATTGCGTAGAATAAAGCAATTGGGAATGTCGCACATGGTTTATCCTGGAGCTTTGCACACAAGATTTCATCATGTAATTGGAGCCATGCACCTTATGACGCATGCCATTTCTGTGATCCGTAAAAAGGGACATGAAATTACTGAACAAGAAGAAAGAGCTGTGTTGGTTGCAATTTTGCTTCATGATATTGGTCACGGGCCTTTTAGTCATGCATTGGAACACGATATTGTAAAAGGAATCAGCCATGAGCAAATTTCTACGTACTTCATCCAAGCGCTCAAAAAAGATTTTCCAGACAATGCATCTGATTTAGATTGCACCTTGTCTATTTTCGATAACAGTTATTCCAAAAAGTTTTTACACCAATTGGTTTCTAGTCAGTTAGATATGGATAGATTGGACTATTTAACGCGTGATAGTTTTTTTACAGGAGTTTCTG
>JBDHXR010000056.1:0-17925 GCA_039810825.1 Fluviicola sp. | reverse complement strand
AAAATGCCATTGCCTATAAAAAACGACTGTGAAACACCTTCAAAATTAGGTCTAGATCGTTTGGCAAACGCTGTTGCTATTCACGCATTATCCCCCACAAACGTACTAAGTATAGACATTGGCACATGCATTAAATACGATTTTGTAGATCAATCTGGTACTTATCAAGGTGGAAGCATTTCACCCGGAATAGAGCTGAGATTTAAAGCTATGAACCAATTTACAGATAAACTTCCATTGATAACGAACTACAGTTCCTCTCCATTTATCGGAAAAAATTCTGAAGATGCGTTAAGAAGTGGAGTAATGCACGCAATAAAACATGAAATTCATGGTTTTATTGAAGAATATAGAAGTTTATACCCAGAATTAACAATTTTTCTCACGGGTGGAGATCAACAATATTTTGATTTCGATGAGAATAATGGCATATTTGTCGACGAAAATTTGACACTAAAAGGATTATTAATAGCGTATTTGCATGTTCAAAAAAACATTACGTAGCACTGTTAATGTGATTCTTGATATTCACGCAATGGCAAAAAACTATTCATCAGAGACATACAGTAACAGAGGTATTGGTGAAGATGAATCATAGCCAGATACTCAGTTTGGAGTATATGGAAACATTTCAAGCTTAACTGTTGATTCCACCATTTTAAATATTTATAATCCTGCGGGCTATTCAATGCTTTCATTTGGGCAACCTCTTTTTTCTATTGGTGTTTCAAGCAAATTATCTACTTTCACTAGCGCTTCTGGTCGTTTCAAGGGCAACACAACTGGAATTTCAAACTTTTCTTTTGGTCTACCAATCGGCAAAAGATTTGGAGCAGCAATTGGTTTACGACCTTTTAGTAGAAAAGGATATGAAATCACTACACACGATTATGCATACGACGATTCTTTAACATACACATACAAAGGTTTTGGCTCAACGAACTTAGTTTCTGCTGGTTTTTCGTATGCAATTCTGAAAAACGATAAAAACATGCTGTCTATTGGGGCAAATATAGGCTATGTATTTGGCAGAGTAGTTAACCAACGAAGCAGTACCTTTAACGCTCAAGCCCCAAAAGGAGGAGTAGATTTTACATATTTTCGTATGAGAGCCCTTTACTATTCTTTTGGAGCATATTATCAACAATATTTAGACCTTGATAAGCTAAAAAGAATCTATGTGTCCGCAGTTTTTACACCACAACTAAAAATGCGCTCATACCTTGATTACGAACTTTATTTTGCCTCTAATATCGAAGATCAAACTACGTATTTAGATACCATTTCTTATATTTCAGACAATAAAGGAAGTATTAGTTTTCCGTCAAAACAAACACTAGCAGTCGGGTATTCATACAGTCCTAATTTATCCTTGAATCCAGACAGAATGAATTACCAGTTATTGGTAATGGGAGAAATCGACTTAATGCAATGGTCTTCATACAAAGAAAATTTCAGCAGTCATACCGGACCTGTTTTGTCAAACACCTTTAATTCAAAAATTGGACTTCAGTTTGTTCCAAATGTTGAAAAAAACAAACGTTCAACCGGAGCAAAGTATTTTTCTCGCATTAAATACCGCATTGGAGCACAGTATGGAACCTTACCTATCTCGATGAACAACAAACAATTAAGCTCCATATCAGGAACTTATGGTATGGGCTTCCCTTTTTTAAGTCAAAAAACCAACTCTTCTGTAAACCTTGCTTTCCAATATGGCAGTAACAGCAACAGTGTGGCAGGAGACCTGAAAGAAAAATTCTTTTCATTTAGTGTAGGAATAGTCATTGCTCCTTCTTCATATGAAAAATGGTTCAAGAAATATAAGTTGGATTAGTATGATGCATTTGACTAGAAATTTCTTTTTCTGTCTTACCATACTAATTCTTGGTGCTTGTGTCAATGATATGAACACCATAAAAAAAGTAACTTTCAAATCAACCGATCCGGATCAAAGAACTGAAAACCTTCATATTTTTGAAACCGAAAGTGCCCTGCCTAAATTCAAATTATTTGCACCATTAGCCGAATCTTATTCTGCACCCGAAAATATTACCAAATTTAAAAAAGGGATAAGAGTTGACTTTTATACAGAAGATGGAGAAATTGAAACCATTCTAACAGGATTGTACGGTGAAATCAATCAAACGAAAGGCACCATGCGCGTTTTAGATTCTGTTCAATTATACAACCCCTCTAAGCAACAAACCATGTACACCGAAGCTTTGTATTGGAATCAAAAAGATAGCCTTATCTTTACAGACAAAATGGTGATGATAAAAAGTCCGAAAGAGCTTTTATATGGCAAAGGCATTAAAGCCAAACAAGATTTTTCGTACTACGAATTTATTGAACCACAAGGAAAAATATTAACGAAATAAACAATTATGAATACATACAACAAAATCATGGAATACTTTTGGTTATCAATGGGAATTGCAATATTCTTACTTGTAACCACCATGTGTTTTAAAGAGAATTTCACAAGTTGGTCTGTATACTATTTATTTTCTTTAGCCTCTTTTTTGTTTTTCTTTTTCCGAAGATTTATGCGTAAACGGATGGAAAAACACCAAGCCTATTTAGACGAACAACATAAGCTTGGGAAAAGAAAATAATAACTTTCTTTTTCAAAAAGCATGAAATACTGTTTTTTATTTATACTGCTGCTTACCCCCTTTTTATCTATTTCTCAATGGAATATTAAGGGTATAGTAATGGATGAAAGAAAACAACCTATTCCTTTTGCTGAAGTTTATGTAAAAAACAATCTTGAATTACGAACACAAACCAATGAAAAAGGGGAATACTCTTTACAGCTTTTTGATGGAGAATATTACCTGATTTTTCGTGCTTCTGGATATGAAGAAAGAGAAGTTTATCAACCCATCTCAAACAAACATGTTACGCGTGACATTCAGTTGTTTCCACAAAAAATAACCGAATTGGAAGAGGCAGAAATTTCTGTAAAAAGAGGAAATCCGGGTAGAGAAATCATGTTGCATGTTGTACGAATTCGTGATTCTATCAATTTATGGAACTATCCACATTCTGTTGAGGTGTATATACGCGCGCTGGAACAAATAACTCAATTAAAAAATAAATCAACAGATAACAATTCTTCAGATCCGTTTGAAAATGAGCAAGAAAAAATAAACAAAGTAGCCGGCAATATGAATCTTGCTGAAATAATACTTACCCGCAATTATGGTAGTCCAACAAAAATCAAGGAAGTAAGAAATGGTTATGAATTACGTGGAAACGACAAAAACCTATATTATACCTCAACTGTAAAATCAAATTTTAATTTCTTTGAGAACTTGCTCTATCTAAAAGATTTACACAGCACACCTGTAATGAGTCCGATTTCGACACCAGGTATTCTTTCATACAAATATAGATTAGAAGCACAATATGAAGAAAACGGTCATCGAATCAATAAAATCAAAATAATCCCAAGACTAAGTTCAACTTCCACCCTATCAGGATATATTTATGTAATAGATTCTTTATGGTTGATTCAAAAAATTGACCTTCAAATGGAAAAAGGAAATTTATTTATCTACGACTACTTCAATATTCAGCAAACATACCAGCATCCGGGCGATAGCATATGTATTTTAACTGAGCAAACATTGGAATATGGTGTGAAATATAAAAATGAAACTTCTACGTGCAAAACTGTTGCTAAATTTTCAAACTATAATTTCAATCCACAATTTCCTTCAAAATATTTTTCGAACGAAGTGTCTTCCACAGCGCAAGAAGCATATGATCTGGATTCTTCATTCTGGAATAAACAGCGTAGCATTGAATTAAGTGAGAAAGAAAAAAAATACATTTTAACTCGTGACAGTATTCAAGAAGCCATGAATAAAAAAGAATACCTTGATTCAATAGATCGGATTTTCAATAAGGTAACATTCTTAAAAGTATTGTGGTTTGGGGTTGATCATCGGAATAGGGAAAGAAAAAATCAATGGACTATCAACTCTTTGGCAGCTATGGCCAGACCTCTTTATCCCGGGGGACCACGAGTAGCTCCCGGATTTTCCTATTTCCAAAAGTGGAAAAACCAACGTATGATTGACCAATATACAGAAATTACTTATGGGTTTTTAAATCACGACATTAAAGGAAGTACACGTTGGGACTTTTTATACAACCCCTTCAAACAAGCACAAGTAACTGCATTATTTTCTCATGATTTTGACGCTGTCGTTAGTTATGATGCCATTACTCAGATATACCGAAGAAGTAATTTTATTGAAACAACAACTCTTAGATTTGGACATACACAAGAATATTTCAATGGATTTTACATGGATTTCACTGCAGAATTCAGTGAAAGAAGATCAATCCATGGGTATAAAAAAATGGGATTTCTAGACAGCGTTATTCCAAATGATGATTTTAAACCTTTTGTTGGGTATCAAGCAATGTTACTCGATCTAACAATCACGTACACTCCAGGTCAAAAATTCATGCGTGAACCCTACCGTAAAGTCGTTCTAGGCTCAAAATGGCCTAGCTTTTACGCATACTATCAGCGTGGAATTCCAAAAATATTTGGTAGTGATGTAGATTTTGAATACCTATTGGGTGGTATTTATCAGAATTTTCAATTGTCAACACTGGGCACTTCTGCTTACCACATCAAAGCTGGAAAATTTTTAAGCTCAAAAAGCTTGAAAGACCCCGATTTTAAATACCAGCGTAGAAGCGACCCGCTTTGGTTTTCCAACCCTTTACTCTCTTTTCAAGATCAAGACTCATCCTTGCCTTCAAAAGACTATTACATCGAGGCGCATTACATTCATCATGATAACGGATCCATCATCAATAAAATCCCGTACATGAAAAAAACAGGAATTGGACTTGTTTTTGGAACTGGCGCCATGTTTGTTAATCAATTTAAATGGTTTCATTACGAAGTTTTAGCCGGTTTGGAACGAAATTTTAAGTTCTCGAAAAGACGTTTGAGAATTGGACTTTATGCTGTTTTCTCTGACGGTAATCATATTAAACCTCAATGGACAGGAAAAATTTCATTTGCAGTACTTGATGATAGAAATATGAAATTTAACTTTTAATATTCATTTTTTATACATACCTTTCAAAATCTATCTAATTAGATTTGAGCAACTTAAATATTCAATCACTAAAAAAATCTGCCTTCGAATTTATGTCTGAAGGAATTTGGATTGTTGATTCAAAGCTAAATTCCTTATACACCAATCACGCTCTACACGCATTATTTCACATAAAAAAAATTGATTCCATTCAAGATTTTGGAAGCCAAGAGAGCAATCCCGATTTTTTTGAGTTTATTCATCTTTGCCTCAACAATGAATTAGAAAAAGAACTAAAAATACATCTTCACAGCGGTCAACGAGTGTGGATGTCAATTCATGCAAAACACCTATCTATTCCAGATAAAATAACTGCCTTATATTTTAAAAATATCGATTTTCCTAAACGACTGCAGCTAGAACAGCAACATACGCTCCGCAACTATACTTCATTATTCGAGGCTTCACCTGTTCCCATTTGGGAAGAAGATTTTTCCGAAGTTAAAAAGTTACTCGATTCACTAAAAGAACAAGGTGTTGTGGATATTCGAGAATATACAAAGGTCAACCCGGAAATCATTGATGAAATAGCTTCTAAAATAAAAATCAATAAGATAAATGCAGCTGTCGTGAAATTGAATGAAGGAGCTAGTAAATCTGAAGTGCTTTCAAGTTTAGATAAACTGCGAACTTCAGATTTTGAAGAAATCATTATCAAGCAAATTGAGGCTATTTTTAACAACGAGTTGATTTGTGAGTTCGATGTTAAATTGATGACATTGAAGGGCAATTATCGGTATTGCTGGTTTTATTGGACTGTTGTAAAAGGAAATGAAAATGATTATGCCCGAGTATTTTTGACTACTACAGACATGACAAAGCGAATAGTTGAGGATAACTTAAAACTGCAGCAGTCACATAAAGAAATTGAACTCTTAATACGTGAAGTACACCATCGTGTGAAAAATAATTTTCAAATCATCACTTCTTTGATTCGTTTGCAAATGGAAAACTCGACCGTGAAAGAAAGTGAAGAGCTAAAATTGCTTGCAAATAGAATTCACTCAATGGCGGCAGTGCATGATTTGCTGTATAATGCTAAAAAAATCGATAAAATCTTATTCCCTGAATATATCAGTCACCTTGTAAACTTATTGATTGAAACATTAAACACGAAGTGTACAATAAAAACAAACTTCAAAATTTCTAAAATTCATTTGTCTTTAGATCAAGCAAGTTCAATTGGATTAATTATCAATGAATTGGTTACAAATTCTATAAAACACGGATTTAATGGAAAGAAAAATGGGCTTATCTCAATTGAAGTAAAAATCAATAAATTCAATCAAATTCAAATCAATTACAGCGATGATGGAATTGGTATAAAATACGTGAGAAAGAAAAACAATTCTCTAGGTCTTCATCTTGTGCAGAATCTGGTAAAGCAAATACAGGGCGATATTCAAAATATTGAAGCCTCAAAAGGCACGGTGTATTTGATTACTTTTCCACAATAAAGAATTAAAAATTTGGCACATTACTCCTTCTGTTGTACTTTTGTGCCAGTTCTTTGATTCAACTTATGAAGAAAGGTGGAGGGAAAGGCCCTGCGAAACCTTGGCAACCTATCTGTTTTTAGCTAGAAAAGGTGCCAAATCCGATTCCGATTTTGGAAAAAGATAAGTTAACCAATAAATAAAAATTCCCTTTCTTCATTGTTGTTCAAGCTATTAAACTATGAAGAATATTAAGCAATTATTAAATGAACGCATCTTGGTTCTAGACGGAGCCATGGGCACAATGATTCAGCGCTACAAATTATCCGAAGATGATTTTAGAAAAGGTTGGTTTGAGAATCATCCACACAAGCTGAAAGGGAACAATGATATTTTGGTGCTAACAAGACCTGATATCATCAAAGAAATTCATGCACAATACCTCGAAGCAGGAGCAGACATCATCGAAACGAACACTTTTGGGGGAACAACAATTGCTCAAGCAGACTATGGATTGGAACACGCCGTGTATGATATCAATTATCATGGAGCTAAAATTGCCAAGGAGGTTTGTGATGAATTCACTAATCGCAACCCTGAAAAACCACGTTTTGTTGCTGGTTCTATGGGGCCTACAACAAAGCTATCTTCCATGTCGCCAGATGTAAATGACCCTGGATTTCGTTCGGTTACTTTTGATGAATTAGCTGTTGCATTTAAAGAGCAAGCAAAAGGATTGATCGATGGTGGAGCCGACATATTATTGGTTGAAACCATTACAGATACGTTGAATGCAAAGGCTGCACTTTTTGCAATCGATGAGTTGTCTGAAGAACTGAATCGTGAAATTCCAATCATGGTTTCTGGCACAATTACAGATCAAAGTGGTAGAACTTTAACCGGTCAAACAACGGAAGCTTTCTTAGTCTCAGTATCGCACATGCCTTTGCTAAGTATTGGCCTTAACTGTGCATTGGGAGCAGAAACACTAAGACCTTACTTAAAAGTGTTAGCACATCATGCCCCATTTGCAATCAGCGCACATCCAAATGCTGGTTTGCCCAATGAATTTGGGCAGTATGATGAAACTCCTGAAATAATGGGAGAACAAATAGATACCTTCCTGAAAGATGAACTTGTAAACATCATTGGAGGCTGTTGTGGAACTACTCCGGAGCACATTCAGGTAATTGCTGAATTAGCTAAGAAATATAAACCAAGAACTTTTAAAGAAACCATATCTAACGCATGAAACCATTTAAACTTTCTGGATTAGAAGCTATTACAATAACAGCCGATAGCAACTTTGTGAATATCGGTGAACGCACGAATGTTACAGGCTCAAAAGCCTTTTTACGTTTAATCAAAGAAAATGATTTCGATGCAGCACTCTCCGTTGCGCGTGAACAAGTGGAAGGTGGAGCACAAATTCTCGACATCAATATGGATGAAGGAATGATTGACGGTAAAGAAGCAATGGTGAAATACTTAAATCTCATTGCTGCTGAACCAGATATCGCCAAAATTCCGATTATGATCGACAGCTCAAAATGGGATATCATTGTAGCTGGTCTTAAGTGTTTACAAGGCAAAGGAATCGTAAACTCTATTTCCTTAAAAGAAGGAGAAGAAAATTTTATTAAACAGGCAAAATTCATTAAACGTCTTGGTGCAGCTACAGTTGTAATGGCATTTGATGAGGTTGGGCAAGCTGATACCTATGAACGTAGAATTGAAATCTGCGAACGAGCATACCGTATTTTAGTGGATGTTGTAAAATTCCCAGCTGAAGATATCATTTTTGACCCCAATATTTTCCCAGTTGCAACGGGATTAGAAGAACACAACGAAAATGCAATTAACTTCTTTCGTGCTACAAAATGGATTCGCGAAAACTTACCCCATTCCCATGTTTCAGGCGGAGTTTCTAATGTTTCCTTTTCTTTCAGAGGAAATACAGCTGTGCGAGAGGCAATGCACTCAGCATTTTTGTATCACGGCATACAAAACGGTATGGATATGGGTATTGTAAACCCAACTATGCTTGAAATTTATGACAACATCGATAAAACGCTACTAGAATACGTAGAAGATGTTTTGCTGAATAGAAGAGCAGACGCCACAGAGCGCTTACTTGAATTAGCAGAACAGTATAAAGGTGGTGACAAGAAGAAAGAAACCACTTTGGAATGGAGAAACGCTTCTGTAAATGAGCGCCTTGCCCACGCTTTAGTAAAAGGAATCGTTGATTATATTGAAGAAGATGCAGAGGAATGCCGTTTGCAGTTTGAACGTCCAATTCAAGTGATTGAAGGTCCTTTAATGGATGGAATGAACATCGTTGGTGATTTGTTTGGTAGCGGAAAAATGTTTTTACCACAAGTTGTAAAATCTGCCAGAGTTATGAAAAAGGCAGTTGCTTACTTACTTCCATTTATCGAGGCTCAAAAGGATTCAAAATCCTCTTCAGCCGGAAAAATTGTTATGGCTACTGTAAAAGGTGATGTGCATGACATTGGTAAAAACATTGTGGGTGTTGTGTTAAGTTGCAACAATTATGAAATCATCGATTTGGGTGTAATGGTTTCTGCAGAAAAAATCATACAAACTGCAATCGATGAAAACGCAGATGCTATTGGGTTGAGCGGTTTGATTACTCCATCTTTAGACGAAATGGTTTTTGTTGCTCAAGAAATGGAGCGAATGGGCTTAAAAATTCCGTTACTGATTGGCGGAGCAACTACTTCTCGTGTGCATACAGCTGTGAAAATTGAACAAAATTATACCTTAGGACAAACAGTACATGTTTTAGATGCTTCTAGGTCTGTTACAGTGGTAGAACAATTACTCGGCAGCAAGAAAGGTCAATTTGTGAAAACTATTCAGGAAGAATATGAAAAACTTCGTGCATACCATGAAAAACACAGGGGAGAGAAAAAATTGCTGAGCTTTATTGATGCTAAAGCAAACCATTTACAGTTGAAATTTGGCAGCGAAACTATAAAAAAACCTAAACGTTTAGGTGTTCAACATATTAAAGACTTAGATCTAAACACCCTTGTTCCATATATCGATTGGACTCCATTCTTTCAAACATGGGAACTTCATGGAAAATATCCTGCAATACTTACAGATAACATCGTTGGTACTGAAGCACAAAAACTTTACGATGATGCAATCAGATTGCTCACCCAACTAATAAAAGAAAAGTGGTTAACTGCAAACGCATCATTTGGTATATTTCCGTGTAATCGAGTTGGAGAAGACATTGAGATTTATGCAGATGAAACCTGTACGCAAACAATTGCTACACAATTCGCTTTACGGCAACAAACAAAGAAAGTGGCTACGCAACCCAATTTATCCTTAGTCGATTTTATTGCCCCAAAAGAAAGTGGATTTGTTGATTATGTTGGAGCATTTGCTGTAACTGCAGGTTTAGGAATTGAAGAACATTTAGCACGTTTTCAAAAAAATATAGATGATTACAATTCAATTCTCTTAAAAGCATTAGCAGACAGATTAGCAGAAGCCTTTGCAGAATATTTACACGAACGCATTCGTAAAGAAATATGGGGCTATTCACCTGAAGAAAATATGGACAATTTTCAACTCATAGATGAAGCGTATCAAGGAATTCGACCTGCTCCGGGGTACCCAGCATGCCCAGATCACACTGAAAAAATTACCATCTTTGAATTGTTGGATGCCGAAAAAGAAAGTGGAATTAAACTAACAGAAGGTCTCGCCATGTGGCCAGCTGCATCCGTTTCAGGTTGGTATTTTGCCCACCCAGATTCCAAGTATTTTGGACTTGGAAAAATACAAATGGATCAAGTAGAAGATCTCGCAAATAGAAAAAATATTGAATTGCCACAAATGAAACGTTGGTTATCTAGCAATATCTATGATTAACACGAAAGGCAGTTGTTTCCAACTGCCTTTCCTTAACTTAACCTAACCACTATTCACTTATATTACACAACGAGTGCCGTGCAACTGACTACTAAGATACAATAAATTTCAAACCTGTAAGTATTCCTACTAAAAAAAGTGCAAGTTTTATCAGTCTTGAATTTCTTACATTTGTAACATGTCTAAATACATAGAAATCTTTACAGATGGTTCATCCAGAGGAAACCCTGGTCCGGGTGGTTATGGAACAATTTTACTTTTCAACAATGAGCAGAAAGAACTTACTGAAGGATTCAGATTAACCACCAATAATAGAATGGAACTTCTTGCTGTAATCAAAGGTTTAGAAGCACTTAAAACAAATAAATTCCCAATAATTGTCTATTCAGATTCTAAATACGTTGTAGATTCTATCAATAAAAAATGGGTGCTAGGCTGGATAAAAATCAATTTCAAAAAGAAAAAAAATGCTGATTTATGGTTGAGGTGGTACGCCATACAAAAAAACTTTCAAGTTGAATATCGATGGATAAAGGGACATGCAGGTCATCCTATGAACGAGCGTTGCGATCAATTAGCTGTATCGTCAGCTCTTTCAAACAACTTACAAATAGATTCAGAATTTGAATTGAATAAAAATGATGAGTTGTTTTAGCCAATAGAATTTGTCATCAAATTGCTGTTGCCTTCATAAACGTATAAACAAGTGGATGAGGCAGTTCACGGGTAGAAGTTATTTGAGGACAAAAGCCACATGCTACAAAAAAGGATTTATTTTTCACACTTACAATTTCCGGCTCTTCAAATTGATTGTAGGCTTCTATGTCAATATCCGTTTGTTGCAAACTATCCATCAAATTTGGGTATAAACTGTAGCGTGTTGATGTCAATTCTTCTTTTGAGCGATTTTCATACAAGTGAATGAGTGCATTGGAATGAGGAACAACCTCTACATGCTCAAAGTGGTTTCCTTCTACTAAATTTTCAGAAATAAATTTCTCACCGGAAACATTCAAGTTGTTTCGTATTGCTAATATTTCAATCAACACTTTGTATCCTTCGCCTGTAATAAAAACAGGTATGTTTAGTTGCAACAATAAATCGACGATACCTTTCAAGTAAAATGGATTATTAAATGGTCCTGGTGCTAACCAAAGACCATCGTAATTTCCAAACTGTTGAGGCTTCATGTTTGATACCTCGTTTGTTCGAATCCAGTAATAAGAAGTGTCCAATTCAAGAAAATCAGAAGCATGTTCCAAAGCTAAATTTGTAGCATGGTGTGTGTTGAAAGTGAAATTAAAGTCACCTATTATGCCAATTTTCAATTGTTGCATAGAGAATAAAAGTCACACTTTGTTTTGTGACTTTGTACATCTTAACGTTTAAACCAACCTTTCAAAACGGCATTTTGAATAACAAGTGTATCTGTAACAAACAGACTAGAACCAGCAGGATACTCATATGTTCTATACACCTCACATGAGAAATTACAAGTAAACTTAGAATAGTCACCTTTTGAATCAGACTCTTGCACAATATCCGTAAACGTTACAGATTGTGGGCTTACTGATGCTTGATCTGAAGTCCAAACATTGCCATTTCCGTCACGGTATACAACTTCAAAACCACCATCTCCAGCAGTTTTGTATGTTGGTGTTAAGTTGTTGTTGAAAAAAGAATTAAAGGCAGCCAAAGCCGGCGTTCCTCCAGTAGAAGCATCATACAACAACGAACCTAAATTAATTTTCAAGGACAACAATTGCTGTGAAGATTTCATTTCAGCAGAGTATATCACTTTTGAAGGCGTTGGAGACGGGAAAATTGTCTTCACATTTGTTGAGCTTAAAGCGTAGCTATCTACGTTTTGAGTCAACTCAACCTGACTTCCATTGATTGTGCCTAAAAAAGAAGCACTCAAAGCAACTTTAATATCCGGAGCAGGAATAACTTCATGTTTAGGGCAAGCTGTTAATAGTAGTGAACTAAGAGCGAAAAGTAGTACTGTTTTTTTCATAAGAATTTAATTTTCAACATGTTTCAACGAGATACACATTGAATCCATAGTCGAAAGTACAATAAAAACTGAAAAGAAAAAAAAATTTGTAAAAAAATATCAAAATCTTAATTTAAAAAACAGTATGCAGGTATCATTTACAGCCTATGCAATCATGGCCAAACTCTGTTCTGGCATGCAATAGAATGGTAAAATAATAGCATCTTCTCCTAAATCTAAACTATATATTTCTTCATCTTCAGCCAATACAACAGTTTTAAAGTTGTCAAAGTCCAATTCCAATTCCCTAGCAGACAGTTCATTCAACAAAATATTGAATTGCTCCATTGTATAAAAATAATGTGTCTCATATACCGATTGATCGATCCATGCCGTGCAAAACAACTGTACATACGCAGAGTTACTTTCCATTTGAACTTGCTTGATTACAACGCTATCTCTTAATGCTTTCATGATTTCTTGTTTTCTTTCAGCAAAGTTGACACCTTAACTACGTAATGTATTTACGTTATGAAAAAAATAGAAAAAAAAAATTTCATTTGCGTGATTGTTTTAGTACTTTCACACGACATAAAAAAGACTAGGAAGATGAAATATTCGGCAATTGACAAAAAATTATTTATCACAAATCGACAAAAATTTACAAAAAAAATGAAACCGGCAACCTTGGCTGTTTTCAATTCGAATGACATTTACCCTGTAAGTGCTGATAGCACGTTGCCTTTTGCGCAACATCGGGATATTTTTTACCTCTCTGGTGTTGATCAAGAAGAAAGTATCTTGGTGCTGTTTCCAGATTCAAAAAATGATGCACACAAAGAAGTATTGTTTTTAAAGGAAACAAATGAACACATCGCAATTTGGGAAGGAGCCAAATTGACGAAAGATCAAGCTTTTGAAACAGCTGGCATCAAAACGGTATATTGGCTTCAACAATTTCAAACTATTTTTAAACAAATGATGTCTGAAGCTGAAGGTATTTACTTAAATACAAATGAACATCTTCGTGCAGATACTACTGTTGAAACACGTGAAGACCGATTTATTAAAAAAATTAAAGAAGAATATCCAGCGCATCAAGTTCATAAAAGTGCACCAATTCTACATGAAATACGTTCAATTAAAGAAAAAACTGAGCTTGATTTGATTCAAAATGCCTGTAACATAACGGAAAAAGGATTTAGACGATTGTTGAATTTTGTGAAGCCTAATGTTTGGGAGTATGAAATTGAAGCCGAACTGATACACGAATTTGTTCGCAATCGTTCTAAAGGCTTTGCATACACCCCAATCATTGCTTCAGGAAAAAATGCTTGTGTGTTGCACTATATTGAAAACAACCAACAATGCAAAGCCGGCGATGTAATACTTTTGGATGTTGCGGCTGAATATGCCAATTATTCGTCTGACATGACACGCTGCCTGCCTGTGAACGGCAAATTTTCTCCACGACAAAAAGAAGTGTACAATGCAGTATTAAGAGTTAAGAAAGCAGCTGAAAAATTATTGATTCCAGGGACAATGCTTGCCGAATACCACAAAGAAGTTGGTAATCTAATGGAGGCAGAATTGCTGAAGTTGAAACTGATAGATAAAACGGATATCAAAAATCAAGATCCAAACTGGCCAGCTTATAAAAAGTATTTTATGCATGGCACTTCTCATTACTTAGGTTTAGATACCCATGACGTAGGATTATGGAATGCACCGATCAAAGAAAATATGGTATTTACTGTAGAGCCGGGAATCTATATCCCTGAAGAGAATTTAGGCATTCGTTTGGAAGACAACCTTGTTGTTCAAAAGAAGGGGGCTCCGTTCAATTTAATGGCAAATATCCCTCTGGAAGCTGAGGAAATTGAAACGTTGATGAATACAAAGTAGTGAAGAAACCTTTACTAAACTACACACTTGCTGGTTCTGGCAAGTTAGTGGTATTCCTTCATGGATTTCTAGAAAATAATTCCATGTGGGAAGCTGTTACTCAACTGTTACCTTGTAAGAAGCTGTTTATTGATTTACATGGGCATGGAGCTAGTTTTTTTGATGAAAACTTACCTTGTTCGGTAGAAAATATGGCACAACAAGTCGCCGATGTGCTTGCATTTGAAAAACTTGAAAACCCAATAATAATAATAGGACATTCTATGGGAGGCTACGTAGGATTAGAATTGTTCAAAAAAACTCAAGTGAAACACCTTGTATTGTTTCATTCACACCCGTGGGAAGACAACTTGGAAAAACAAAAAGACCGTGAACGTGTAGCGAAAATGGTACTTTCACATAAGGCTCTCTTTGTTAATGAAGCAATTCCAAATCTTTTTTATCAAAAAGAAAAGCACATCCAAATTATCGAAAAAAACATTCAGCAAGCATGTACCATGAAAGCAAAAGCAATAGCTTGGTCAAGTTTGGCTATGAGAAATAGAACCGACAATTCGAATCTACTTATAGAGCAGCCTTCAACGTTTACAGTTATCGCAGGTACTGAAGATAAATTGATTCCGTTTGAAGCAATGCAACAGTTTTGTGCACATAACCATGTAAATCTTATTGCTATCAAAAACACAGGACATATGAGCCATGTCGAGAAAAAAGATGAACTTGCCAACATATTTCTTGAACTGTTAACAAAAAACATTTGAACAGTATAAATTATTGAACGAACAGATTAGAATTTAAAAAGAACAGTTAGTTTTACTGAGTAAATGGACAAAGAATTTCATGACAGATATTAATTTCGTGTAAATTAGACTAGAAATACTAATTCACTTCATTATGGAAACAAAAAAATTGAGAGCATTAATTGTTGATGACGAAGAATACGCAAGAAAAAACTTAATCATGCTAATCGATGATTTTTGCCCTGAAATTGAAGTCGTCGGCGAAGCATCTGGAAAAGAACAAGCTAAAAACCTGATTGCATCTGTAAAGCCTGATGTTGTTTTTCTAGATATCAGAATGCCAAGTGGTGCTGAAGGGTTTGAATTGCTGGATGAAGTTGAAGAAAAGAATTTTTTAGTCGTATTTGTAACCGCTTTTAAAGACTATGCCGTTAGAGCCTTCAACGCCAGTGCCGTTTATTATCTGTTAAAACCAATTGATATCGATGATTTAAGAAGTGCAACTGAAAAATTGGTAGATGCCCATAAAGTGTTTGGCGAAGATCCTGATAATTATGTGACATACTTCAGGTCATTAAACAATTTATCTGACCAATTATTAAGAAATAAACCAACAAATAGAATTGCAATTAGCCACACAAAAGGATTAAAAATTGTAGAAGACGATACAATTTCTCATTTAGATGCTAGCGGAAATTGTACAACAATCTATTTCAATGATGGCACACGCTATTTGGATACTCGCACTTTAAAAATTTACGAAAACATCTTGAACCCGGCAAAGTTTTTTAGAATTCACAAATCGCACATCATCAACTTAAAAAATTTAGCAGAATATGTAAATGAAGATGGTCATTT
Organism: Fluviicola sp.; assembly: GCA_039810825.1. Taxonomy (GTDB): domain Bacteria; phylum Bacteroidota; class Bacteroidia; order Flavobacteriales_D; family Crocinitomicaceae; genus Fluviicola. The sequence goes on along the minus strand of JBDHXR010000056.1, from coordinate 1,943 downwards.
TGCTGTTCTTAAAAGTGGTTTAAAAGTACCTGTTGCCCGTAATAGAGTTTCTGAATTTGTAAAATTGTTAAAGCAAGGATGAAAAGATTAACTCTGCTAATCATAATACTGTTAAGCAGTTTTTCTTTTGGACAAAAATACTCGTTCATTACCTATGCCAACAATTTAGGACTTCCTCAGTCACAAGTACAGTGCATTACGCAAGACAATAATGGCTATATCTGGGTTGGAACCTTGGGAGGTTTAGCAAAATTTAATGGCAAATCATTTACAACAATTCCACTAGAACTCGGATTGTTTAACAACCGAATATCAGCACTTAAATTTCTGAACAATACCGTGTGGGTTGGTCATGAAGGTGGGATATCAAAAATTACTTCAACAGGAATCGATTCGTATACACTCGCACAAAAAGAAGGAATCAATACGGTAACAGATTTTGTCGATTACCAACAAAAAACAATCATTTCTACAGAAGGAGGAGGGATTTACATTTTCAACAAAGACAAACTTTCCAAGATTTCCTTGCCCAATGAAGACGCTTCTGTTTGTCGGGTTATGTATGTTATCAAAAACAAGTTGTATATAGGAACCAGAGATGGCTTGTACGTTACAACAGACTTAACAAACTTTCAGCAAGTAACAACGTTCAACGATGTAAGTATTTCTGGTATAGCACAAGCAAATAACAAAGTGTACATCTCAACTTTTTATGCAGGATTGTATGAAACAGATGAAGACTTCAATGCCAGAAAGTCCATCCCAGTAATCAGTGATGATTTGTACATATTAAAAATTACAAGCGATAAAGAAAATCAACTATGGCTATCCATGCCAGATGGTGTAATCAGATTAGACTCAAAACTAAAGCAACTCACCTTAAACAACGCCAACGGCTTTCCTGCAAAAACAGTAACATCTACCTTTGAAGATAGCGAAGGAAATATTTGGTTTGGAAGCGACGGGAAAGGATTGCTTCGTTTTGCAAATCAAAACTTGATGCTTTACACAAAAAGTACAGGCTTGCCATCTGATTTAATATTGGGTGGAGTAAAAGCAAAAACTGGCTATGTCTTTGGAACGTATGATGCAGGTGCGTTTTCCATGTCAAATAATGGAACCGTAAAAGTGCTGCCAATACCAGCAACAACTGTATGGAGCATTAAAGAATATGAAAACAGTCTTTGGTTTGCTACCAACGAAGGATTGTATTCAGTTTCAGATTCAGAAATTGAAAATCACCACTTTAATGAATTCAATAATACATTCAGAGTACTTAAACTATTTGGCAATAAACTAATTGCCGCAAGTGAACAACAAATTGGGTATGTAGACAATAATAAGTTAATTGCATACCCCAACTTAAATTTCAAATCCAATAAAGAAGGAAATATTCGAGACCTCACAATTTACAACTCACGGATAATGGTTGCTACTTCAAAAGGATTGTATGAATTAGATATTCAAAAACATCGAAAGAAACTGCTTAAAGAATATAAATCAAATGTTACATCCATAGAAGTTGATGACAACAACAAACTGTGGATTGGCACGGAAAGTGGCTTGTATTTGTATGATGGAATTGCTTTTTCACCAATCAAATTTAGTAGTAAAAGCGGAGCCAACTTTATTAATTTTATCCATAAAAGTGGTAAGAATCAAATCATCGGAACTAATGACGGAATTTACATTTTTGACTGTTCGGAAACTGAAACTCAACTCATTCAACATATTGGTACTTATAACGGTCTCATCAATCTTGAATCAAACATCAATTCTTCACTTTTAGAAAACGGATATTTGTGGTTTGGCACCACAGATGGTTTGGCCAAGCTCAAGGTAAGCAACAACCTAAAACAAGGCAATGCGCCAAAGCTGAACATTCATTCAATACTTGTAAATTTTTCAGAAATTAAATCGTTCGACAAAGCGAAAGGACTAAA
>JBDHXR010000055.1:0-18002 GCA_039810825.1 Fluviicola sp. | reverse complement strand
AATTTGATTTTAATTGATTGAGCATCTCTAGTAGTAACTTTTCCCACCCATAGCATTCCAGAAGCTCTGTCATTTAAGGTTATTATTGCGCCCTTATGATTTTGACCGATTATTGTATCCACTTCTAAATGTCTAAACTCGCTACGATTATTAGCTTCTTTTGGTCGTTTTTCAATACCAACTCTTCCGATAATTTGCCCTTTGTAATCTTTGCTGGATCCTCGTTTACGATAGCGCCTACCTTTTCGTCTCAAATGAGTATACAAATCCCCTTTTTGACGCTTATCTCTCCAAATAAGTTGGTAAATCCATTCATGTAAAATTGCTTCCTTACCCATTTTATTCAATACTCCTGAAACTTGTTCAGGGCTATAATCCTGTTTAATCAAATCTTTGATTTCTGAATATAGTTCAGCGTTAAGTTTTGTGTGTTTTGGTTTTGAATTAAGGCGTGTATCATACTTCTTTTGGGCTAAAACAGCCTTGTAAGCACCATTTAGTTCATCGCGATTCCTCTTGATTTCTCTACTAATCACCGACTTATCAACAGATATTATTTTACCAATTTCTGTTTGTGATTTCCCTGCTTTTAATAATACTTCAATTGAGTATCTTTGCTTATAAGAAAGATGTGACATTATAACTTTATTTTTGGCGATTTAACGGGGTAAAATAACTCTTTCCTAGAAACAGCGAGGGAAATATTTGGATTTCTCTCGCTGTTTTGAAATTTATTTCACCTCGAAATCTAAAAGTTGCATTTATTACTTGAATTTAGTTAATGTGAAATAAAAAAATCATTATTTCTTTTGTAATCTATGAAATTCTTTTATTTTTATAGACATGAAACTATTTATGTACACACTAATTGTAAGTTCTGTTCTTACATTTCTCATAGCTTGTTCAGAATCTACTGCTGAAAAAGAAGTCAATACTGAAATAAATAACTCACCTTCCAATACATTAATTGGCAAATGGGTGCTAATCAATAGAAAAAATGCAAACAACAAAGAAGAAACATTTGCAGAATCTCCGGCTAAATTGGTGTTGAAGTTTGAGGGAAATGGCTATTTCGAAATGTTTGATCGTATAAACAATGTTTCGCACCGTAGAGGTTACGGTCAGTGGGAACAAAAAAAAACAGCTTTAACCCTTACCTATCAAAATACAGATACAAATTTGGTTGAAAACATTGAGATTCAAACACTAAACGACAAATCTTTGGTGTTAAAGATTAATAAACCGAAAGGTTATATCATTGATACTTACAAAAAGCAATAAGGTTAGTTTTCTATAGTACAGATTCAAAGAAAACATATTTTGAAACTATATAATCTTTTGAAACTTAATAAAATTGGACATACAAAACAAGATTGGTTTTTACCTTAAAAAAACCCATGTTGCGTCCGTCTTAGACGGAAATTTCTGAACGTCTCAGAAAATACGGTCTGGTTTGCACCAAACAGGATCGCTGAACTTCTTTGTAATCTGCTGTTTACTCTTGTAAAACCTAAAGGTTGCAGCCCGCCATTGAAATATCAAGACTCCTCCAATCGATTAAAAATGTTAGACGTCAACAATCGCACAACATGGGTCGTTTACCTATCGGCAAACTGTCATTTTCACTTGGTTTCAATACCAACGAATGACCAAGTAAAGATACTATATTCTCTGTGTTATTTCAAATTTTATTTAAAAATTAATTGAATGAAATCACTTTAAAATTCAGTAGTTTTGCACTCTTCATTATCTATTTTTCATGAGCAATCATCTTTCATTTTCACTCAATAAACTAGGTATCCAGGCTTTAAATGATTTGCAGCTTGCTACAGTTGAGGCAAGTAAAAATTATGCTGATTTGATTGTTTATGCACCAACAGGATCAGGGAAAACTCTTGCCTTTTTGCTTTCTGTGCTTCAAAAAATGGATCTAAACACAAGTTCTCCTCAGGTATTGATAATCTCACCTACGCGTGAATTGGTGTTGCAGATAGAAGACGTATTCAAAAAACTTTCAACTTCCTATAAAGTGAATGCCTTTTATGGCGGACATTCCATAAAAATTGAGGAAAACAACTTTTCTACAGCACCTGCAGTTATTGTTGCAACTCCAGGTAGATTGGCAGACCATATTCGCAGAAACAACTTAAACCTAAATACAATCCACACTTTGGTGTTAGATGAGTTTGACAAGTCACTCGAAATGGGATTTGAAGATGATATGCAAGCAATCCTTGAAGAAATGCCATCTCTAAAACATAAAATTCTAACTTCAGCAACTCAACTTGAAGCCATTCCGGATTTTACTGCTCTTAACAAACCGCACACTATCAATTTTTGTACAGGTGATAAAATAAATCTGAACTATTATTCCATTCAAAAAACTCAAAAGGAAAAAGATATATTTCACCTATTATGCTCTTTTGATGGCGAAAAATCTATTGTTTTTTGCAATTATAGAGAAAGTGTACTTGAACTTTGTTCATACCTAAGTGATGAGGGATTAATTGTAACACAATATCATGGTGGAATGGAGCAGGACGAAAGAGAGCGTGCTTTGATACGTTTTAGAAACGGAAGTTCAAATATCCTCATCTCTACAAGCTTGGCATCAAGAGGATTAGATATTCCGGACGTTGAGCACATAGTTCATTTTGAATTGCCAGATAATGAAACCGATTTTACTCAGCGAAACGGACGAACTGCGCGGCAAAACAAGGCTGGGAATTGTTATTTCTTTCAAGAAACGAAAGCAAGCTTTTTACCCAATTCAAAAACGATTAACCCACTTGATGCCTTTGTATTTCCAAAACCTCCAAAGTGGAAAACAATCTATATTAGTGCTGGAAAAAAGGATAAAGTAAACAAAGTTGATATTGTTGGATTCTTACACAAAGTGGGGCATTTAAGCAAAGAAAATATTGGACTTATCTTTGTTTTAGACAATAGTTCTTTTGTTGCCATTGAAAGTAAAACAGCAGAACGCGTAGTTCCACTTCTAAGAAATCAAAAAATTAAAGGAAAAAAACAAAAAATTGGTTTTGCTAGGTAGTCAATTCGTTTGATGTAGATTTATTTGTATTTTTATTCTTCTTCAATTGAACTATAATCATACTAAATTGTATGTTCAAAAAAATATTGTTATGCTATTCAAATTTACCCAGCTTTTAGCTTTTCTACTTTTTGGATTGTTTTTAATGTCGCCATCTTGCAAAAAATCCAATGCAGAGAATACATCTTCAGATTCTCTTTCAAACTTTGACCTGAAAGATGATTCACTAACAAATAACACAATAATCGACACAAATAGCATGCACAAATACAGCTATAAAACCCTATGGAAACAAGTAGATTCTTTAAACAACGAAGGGATGTATCAAAGCGCTTTAGATCGGGTTGAAGTGATTCTGCTAAAAGCTAATCAAGAACTGAATACTGACAATTTGGTAAAGTCATTGATGTTTAAAATGAGGCTTTGCTTTTACCTAAAAGAAGATGATTATATCATGGCAATTGATCAATTGGAGAAAATTTCAAAAGATGCTAAAGCTCCATTGAAACAAATTATTTATTCAATATCAGCGGATGTTTATTGGGGCTACTATCAAGAGAATCGTTATCAGTTTATGGACAGAACAGAAACTGTTAACTTTGAAAACAAAGATATTCGCACATGGGATATTAAGAAAATTATAGACAAAGCATATAAATTGTATCAGTTGTCTCTCTCTGATAGCCCTCTCTTGAAATCCAAAAAGATCGAGGAATATAAAAATATCTTACACGTAGGAAATACCGAAAAATTAAGACCAACATTGTATGATTTTTTGGCTCACAGGGCACTGGATTTCTTTTCCAATGCAGAATCTGAAATTACTCGCCCTGCAGTACGGTTTTCAGTTTCAGAGCCATACTATTTTGGAAACGCAAACGAATTTATTTCTGGATTCAAGAACAACAAAAAGTATGATGAAACGTCGGACTCACTTTCAAATTTATTATACGCATCTCGTATTCTTGTTGACTTAACATCATTTTACCTCAACGCTTCCAATCCAGAAGCATTCATTGATTTGGAATTAAAGCGGTTAAACTTTTCACACAAAAATAGTTCGCTTAATAACAAAGATGAGTTGTATGTTCTTGCACTCGATGCTTTGTCAAAATTATACCCAGAAAATTCTGGTACAGCTGAAGTTCTCTACCACAAAGCACTTTTCCTAAAAGAAAAGGGTGAACAATATTCGCGTGAAAATCCAACAACTAAACTATCCCTGAAACAAGCACATGAACTTTGTCTTCAAACCGAAAAAAAGTACCCAAAAAGCTACGGTGCACAATGTTGTGAAGTATTAAAGAACGACATTGAACGAAAAAACATGTCTTTCCAAGTAGAAAATGCCTATTCATCTACACAAGCCTCTAAATTCATATTTCACTATCAAAATTTAGATAAAGTATATTTTAGAATTGTTCCTGTAGAGTGGAACTATGAACTAAAAAATGATGCATACGGAACCGACAATCTTGAACATCTTATTAAGCAGAAGCCAATAAAAGAGTGGGAAACAAAGCTGCAAAATTTTGGTGACTTCCAAAAAAACAGTATAGAATACAAATTGCCTGAACTTAAGAAAGGATTGTACGTGATACTAGCATCTGCAAATCCTACTTTTTCTATTAAATCCAATGCCATCGCTAAGTCAGTTTTCTGGGTTAGTGACCTCAATTATATTTCAAGAAATACGTATTCCAAAGGAACAATAGATGTCTATGTAACCAATCGTTTTAGTGGTGAGCCTGTAACAAACGTAAGCGTGCATCAATATGAAAATGTTTACAATTACAATTCTCGTAAATATGAATTGGTGAAAAGAGGAACTTTCATTACAAATCAATTTGGTTTGGCAACCATCACTAAATCAAAGAAAAGCAATGAATACTCTTACAACAACTATTTGTTCTTAGAAAAAGAAGAAGACCGTTTTATAAAAACTGATTCTTATTACATGAATTCCCCATATTCCAAAGAACAAAGCAATGAATCAACACATTTTTTTACAGACAGAAAGATTTATCGCCCTGGACAAACAATCTATTTCAAGGGTATTTGTATAAAGCAAGAAGCTTCGAAATACACCATAGAAACCGCGAGAACAAAAACCATCGATTTGCTGGATGTTAATTATCAAAAAATATCAAGTCTAACGTTAACAAGCAATGAATACGGTACATTTTCAGGAGAATTCAAAATACCAACCGGTTTATTGAATGGTAGAATGCTTATTAATACTACGGATGGCAGTTGTTGGATCAATGTTGAAGAGTACAAAAGACCCAAATTTTCTGTTTCACTAAACCCTATAAAAGGGACTTTCAAATTGGGGCAAACGATTCACGTTGATGGAAATGCAAAATCGTACGCTGGTGCATCAATCGAAAATGCTAAAGTTCAATATCGAGTAGTTCGAAGTTATTCATATCCTAGTTGGGTGCATTATCGATATTGGTTTATGCCTTCTGCAGCTGCTGATATAGAAATTGAAAATGGTGAAGTTGAAACAGATGCATTTGGAAATTATAAAATTGATTTTAAGGCTCTAGAAGACCAGACAATTGATAGCAAGTATAGCCCAACATATACGTATCGAATTTATGTTGATGTTACTGATCTAAGTGGAGAAACTCAATCTACACAATCTTATGTAAATATCAGCAACCAAGCAATGGTGCTAAATATTGAGATTGATGAAGAAATTACCAAATCAAAAGCTACGTTCTTGAAAATGAAAAGTAGCAATTTGATGGGGCAAAAAATTGAAGCAAAAGGTCAATTGAAGTTCTATGAGCTTATCGAAAACACTCAAGTATTACGAAATCAAAGATGGGCTTCACCGAATCTAAAAAACTTTACCGAAGAAGAATATATAAAGCTCTTTCCATTTGATGCATATGATACAGAAAAAAAAAGCAAATTGCAACGTGGAAAACTAATCGGAAGTATCAATTTCGATACTGGAAAAACGGACTCTATCCCTACTCCACTATTAACCCAACTTAAAGCAGGAAGGTATCAAATTGAGGCTGAAAGTATTGACTCATTTGGATCTCCTGTTTTGACTATAAAACAACTTATTTTGTTGGATGAAAAATCAAAAACCTCTCCAACTAATGAAGTGTTTCACGCATATTTACTAAATAATGTTCTTGAACCCGGAGAAACGTGCAATCTTTTAGTTTCTTCTGCCTTGCCGAATACACATATAATGTATGAGATTGAACACAAAGGTGAAATCATTCATCGAGAAAATCTAGTTTTAAACAATAGTCAGCAGTTAATTTCTATAAAAATAAAAGACGAGTATAGGGGGAATTTCACTGTACATTTTACAAGTAGTAAAATTGGAGATTATTTCACAAAAAATTTTGAAATAATTGTACCGCATAGTGACAAGGTTCTAGACATTCAATTTGAGACTTTTCGAGATAAATTAAGTCCCGGTCAAGCCGAAGAGTGGAAACTAAAAATTGAAGGGCCAAAAGGCGAGAAAGTAGCAGCAGAAATGTTAGCGTCTATGTATGATGCCTCTTTAGATCAATTTGCATCAAACAGCTATTACTTAAATGTGTTTCCATATAATTACTCCGAAAAATATTGGTCACCCATATACAATACTACAAAAAGTTCAAATTTGTATGCAGACGAATGGAACGATTACTTGATGTCACCTGAAAAAATGTATGACCAGCTAAATTGGTTTGGATACAACAGTGGATACTATGCTTACAAAGGCTCTGATCGCTTCGCTCCTATAGTTTCTGAGAGCGTAAGTTTATCTACAACAAAAGCTGAAAGAGGTAGTTTACAAAAGAAAACAGAAAGCAATATAGAAGATGAGGCTACATCGATAGACGGAGATGTTATAGGTGGTAGAAAAGACAAGCAAATACCAGCACCAAGTCTAGCCGAAAATAAGAACTCAACAACTCCAAACAATGCTGTTGCAATTCGTTCAAATTTCAACGAAACAGCTTTTTTCTTTCCTCACCTAACAACTGATTCTGAAGGAAGTGTTATCATCAAGTTTACAATCCCAGAATCACTAACAAAGTGGAAATTTATTGCTTTGGCACACACCAAAGACTTAAAAATTGGAAATATTTCAAAAGAAACAATAACACAAAAAGAGTTGATGGTAACTCCATTTACTCCACGTTTTTTAAGGGAAGCAGACCAAGTGGTGCTCACTGCAAAAGTTGATAACTTATCAGATGCAGACATAACAAATGGCTCTGTACAGCTTCAACTTTTTGATGCAAAAACAGACCTCCCTATCGATGATGCATTTTCTAATACTCAATCCAGCAAAACTATTTCTGTGAAAAAAGATGGTAGCACTGTAGCAGAATGGCAATTGCAAGTGCCTTATGGAATAGAGGCAGTAAAATACCGTGTAGTAGCCAAAACTTCAAAACACACAGATGGTGAGGAAAATATTTTACCTGTATTAAGCAACAGAATGTTGGTAACTGAATCGATGCCTCTACCAATGAAAACAGCAGGAATCAAAGAATTCACTTTTCAGAAACTATTGCAAAGCGGCACTTCAAAAAGCATTAAAAACCACAGCTTAACATTGGAATACACATCTAATCCAGCTTGGTATGCAGTTCAAGCTTTACCTTATATGATGGAATTTCCATATGAATGTGCTGAACAAGTATTTAGCCGTTTTTATTCAAACAGCATTGCTTCAAACATCATTCAATCAAATCCAAAAATAAAAAGTGTATTTGAGAGCTGGAAAAATAGTTCACCCGAAGCTTTTTTATCCAATTTAGAAAAAAACCAAAACCTGAAAAGTTTGATGATTCAAGAAACCCCATGGGTTCTTCAAGCAAAAAATGAACAAGAGCGTAAAAAAAGAATCTCCTTGTTATTTGATTTTAATAAAATGGATAACGAATTAAAAAATGCACTCGATAAACTTGAAGGAATGCAGTCTTCAAACGGTGGCTGGCCTTGGTTTAAAGGGATGAAAGAGAATCGTTACATTACTCAGCATATTGTAGCAGGCATGGGACATTTGAATGAACTTGGCATAAAAAACGTGTACGAAAATTCAAAAACTTGGAACATGATAAAAAAGGCAGTTCAATACTTGGATAAACGAATTGTTGAAGATTACAATGAAATCAAAAGAAATGACAAACTTTATTTGTCAAGACAACATATCTCTGCATTCGAGGTTCATTACCTTTATACAAGAAGTTTTTTCAAAAACATTCAAATGAATGCTGCAGAAAAAGAAGCGATTGTGTACTTTCAAAATCAAGCAAAAACATACTGGAAGAATTTTGATTTCTACAATGAAGGTATGATTGCTCTGCAAGCTCAACGTAACCTAGATACTAAATTTGCACAACAAGTACTGGCATCATTGAAAGAACGTGCTATTATTCACGATGAACTTGGTATGTATTGGAAAGACAATGTAACTGGATACTATTGGTATCAAGCTCCTATAGAAACGCAAGCTTTATTGATAGAAGCATTTGATGAAATCACAAACAATCAAACATTGGTAAATGAATTAAAAATATGGTTGTTAAAGCAGAAACAAACAACCGATTGGAAAACGACCAAAGCCACTGCAGAAGCTTGTTATGTGTTGCTCAGAAAAAGCTCAGATTTGTTAACCGAAAGTAATGACGTAGAAATCACTATCGGTAAAAACGTACTTAATTCATCAACAATAGGAACGCCTGTTGAAGCTGGAACAGGATATTTTTCAAAATCATGGAGTGGTAAAGAAATCACTCCAGAAATGGGGAAAATAAGCATCAAAAAAACTTCAAAAAATGTAAGTTGGGGAGCCGTATATTGGCAATATTTTGAAGATTTAGATAAAATCACTCCACATGAAACCCCTTTAAAACTTGCAAAAAAAATATTCTTGGTTCAAAATACCAAAACAGGTCCTGTTATCACGCCTATTTCTGAACAAACCAAACTTTCTCCTGGAGATAAAGTGCGTGTGCGAATTGAACTTCGAACCGACCGAAATATGGAGTACATTCATTTAAAAGATATGAGAGCTTCTGGTTTTGAACCAATAAATGTATTATCACAATACAAGTGGCAAGACGGTTTAGGATATTACGAAAGTACCAAAGATGCTTCTACAAATTTCTTTATCGACTTTTTGCCAAAAGGAGTCTATGTTTTTGAATACGATTTGCGTGTCTCACACTGTGGAGATTTTTCAAATGGTATTTCTAGTATTCAATGCATGTACGCTCCTGAGTTTACATCTCATTCTGAAGGAACACGGGTAAAGGTGAGCAAGTAAAAATGTGTGTTTTTTGGTAGATAAAAACTATTGTAAAATTCTTTTTTTCCTTCTGAAATCCTCGTAAATGCTGGGGGGTAAACAATATTATAAAATTGTTTAATTGTTAAGATAAAATGAACCAAAAATTATCAAAAATCTAACTTACTTTAACAACTATTTTCACAACAAAATTTGGTTTGAAAGTATCTTTACATTCAAAAAATGTTCATGTTTGTACTTCTAATTTTGCTTATTCTCTCAGCGGAATTTATATTCGTTCATCTCACTATAGATTCATCAAATACTTTTCTGATTTTTATAGCAAGCGTACAACTAATATCCTTTGTGAGCAGTTTAACAATCTTGTCTATCTTTTTTAGAAAAAGAAACCCTTCTAACTATCGATTGATTTCAAATGGTATGGGAGTTTTCGTAACGTCATTTGTTCCTGTATTTTTATTTTTTCCCTTCAGCTTAGTGTTCTTACTTACACATTCAACCATTCTGCTATACTCTGCATACATTCTAGCAGCATTGATATTTATTGGAATTATTGTTGGAATAATCTGGTCTAGATGGAAATGGAAAACACATAAAATTGATTTATCTTTTGATAAGCTACCGCAAAATGCAGATGGGTTAAGAATTGTTCAGATTAGTGATATTCATGTAGGAAGTTTTATGAATAAATACTCTAAAGTTGAAAAAGCGATCACACAAATCAACCAATTAAACCCTGATTATGTTTTTTTTACCGGTGATCTAGTAAACAATGTAGCAGAAGAAATGAACGGTTGGGAATCCATTTTCTCAAAAATTAGAGCAAAACACGGAAAATTTAGTATCCTTGGAAATCATGATTATGGCGATTATATTCAGTGGTCAGACGAAAAAAGTAAAGATTCCAACCTTCAAAAACTGATCGATGTTCATAAACAAATCGGGTTTCATCCTTTGCTTAATGAGGCAGTTGAATTAGGAAACAATTTTTGGTTATTAGGAGTTGAAAATTGGGGAAAACCACCATTTCGTCAGAGTGGTGAACTTTTAAAAACACTCAAAGATGTTCCTGAAGATTCTTTCAAAATATTACTTTCTCACGATCCAAGTCATTTTGACGAAGAAGTATGCGGAAAAACCACAATTTCTCTTACACTTTCTGGTCATACACATGGAATGCAATTTGGAATTGAACGCTTTGGTTTGAAATGGAGCCCTGTTTCATTCAAATATTCTAAATGGGCTGGCTTATATCGTGTTGGCAAACAATTTCTATACGTTAACCGTGGATTTGGATTTTTAGGGTTTCCTGGCAGAGTTGGCATTTACCCTGAAATTACCCTTCTTACTCTTAATAAAACTTCGAAATAACAATTCAAGAATTAGCCAATTTGGTAAATTATATTATTAAAATTAATTTGTTATTATTTTTATTTAGACTAATTTTAAATAATAAAATTGTTTTGACATGAAAAATAAAAAAATAGTAATCGTAGGTGGTGGATTTGCAGGATTGAATTTAGCAAAGAAATTGTCGAAAAAAAACTTCAATATTACATTGATCGACAAACAAAATCACCACATGTTTCAACCACTTTTCTATCAAGTGGCAAGCGCTCGTTTAGAACCATCAAGTATTTCTTTTCCATTTAGAGCAATTTTTAGAAATAAAAAAAATGTAGATTTTAGATATGCTACAGTAGATAAAATTATCCCATCAGAAAAAATTGTATCAACATCAATGGGAATAATCCCGTATGATGAGTTAGTAATTGCAACAGGATGTAGAACAAATTTCTTTGGGAATGAAAAATTGGAAAAATATTCGTTAGCAATGAAAACTACACAACAAACTACTCACATTCGTAATACAATATTGACAAAATTTGAAAAAATTCAGTTCGTAAATACGCAAGCTGAACAAGATGAGTTGATGAATATTGTGATTGTAGGAGCTGGTCCAACAGGAGTAGAACTATCTGGCGCATTGGCAGAAATGAAAAGTAAAATATTGCCGAAAGACTACCCAAATTTCGATTTTTCGAAGTTGAAAATTATTTTGTTGGAAGCAAGCCCAAATGTGTTATCTGCAATGAAAAGCGTATCGCAGAAATGGTCGCACAAAAGTTTGGTAAAAATTGGAGTGGATGTTCGGGTGTCAACAGTGGTTTCAACTTTTGATGGGCATCAACTTGTTCTCTCAAATGGTGAAATCATCCCAACTCAAACACTGATTTGGGCTGCAGGTGTTACCGGAAATACGATACCAGGACTTGAAAATGCAACAATGGTACGTAATCGGTATAAGGTAAATCGTTTTTCTAAAATTGAAGGTTATGAAAACATTTATGCAATTGGAGATATCTCGTATATGGAAACAGAAAAATATCCAAACGGGCACCCACAGCTTGCGAATGTTGCTATAAATCAGGGTAAAAATCTATCGAAAAATTTCATAAACATTCAGCGCTCAAATCCATTGATCCCATTTGAATATGTGGATAAAGGAACAATGGCAACAGTTGGAAAACATAAAGCTGTAGTAGAATTACCACAAATTAAATTTCAAGGATATTTTGCTTGGATAGTATGGATGAGCTTGCATTTGATGCTCATTCTTAGCACTAGAAATAAGTTGTCTGTTTTTTTTAACTGGGCTTGGAGGTATGTCACAGGAGACACTTCTTTAAGGCTGATTCTAAGAGATGAAAAAGATCGAGATCAATTACACAGCAATCTATAAATCAAAGAATACCTTAAATACAAAGTCGTTTTTGTATTTTTGAGCCAAAATTCAATACATGATACAACGCATTCAAACTGTATATTTCCTGTTGGCCGCTCTTTTAGCTGCTTCTACTCTATTTGGCACCGAACTTTTTTCGTTTACCCAAGGTGATGTGGTACTTTCAACTGCGTACAAATTAACAAGAGGTGGAGAATTTACTTCGAGAACTGACTTTTGGATGCTTACAGCTATTCAGGCAGTTTTCGCACTGATGATTATTTTCTCATTCAAACAACGGCAACGACAATTATTTTTAGGATGGGTGCTTTTCTTATTAAATATCTTAACAACTGTTTGGATGTTAACAGGGCTCAATGTTTATTCTTCTGACTGCGCAGACTGCACTGAAAAAGTTACAAACCCTGCCTTTGGCTTTGTGTTTTACCTACATGCTATTGCTTGTATATTTGTACTATTAGGAATACTTGCAGTAAGAAAAGACAAAAAAATAATTGATTCATTAAACAGATTGAGATAATGAATTATTTATCCGTTGAAAACCTTACCAAATCTTTTGGTGATAAACTTATTTTCTCTGACTTAACTTTTGGGATTGATCAAGGACAAAAAGTAGCCATCGTTGCAAAAAATGGCACAGGTAAAACAACCTTGTTGAGATGCTTGATGGAGTTAGAGCCAATAGACAGTGGGCGAATTGTATATCGCAATGAATTACGCATTGCATTTATGCAGCAAACTGAAAATTTGGATGAAAACCTGAGCATTTTAGATGCCGTTTTATCACATGATTTACCTGAACTGAACGCTGTACGGAAATACAACCGAGCAATGCAAGCAAATGATGAAGATCTAATTGCTGAATGCTATGAAGAACTTTCAGAATTGAATGCTTGGGATATTGAAATTCGAGTTGAACAAATTTTATCTGTATTAAAACTAAATGATACCAGCTTGGTAGTTAAAAATCTATCAGGGGGACAAAAAAAACGAGTAGCGCTTGCTCAAGTTTTAATTGCAGATGCAGATTTCTTGATTCTTGACGAGCCTACCAATCACTTGGATTTAGATATGATTGAATGGTTAGAGGATTACCTTTCTAAAGCTAATTCTACTATTTTGATGGTTACGCATGACCGATATTTTCTCGAAGTAGTTTGTGATTCAATTTTTGAATTAGACGATAAAACACTCTATAAATACAAAGGAAATTTCTCCTACTACCTTGAAAAGAAAGCAGAACGTCAAGAACAGTTACAATCTACAATCGATAAAGCCAAAAATACGTTTACCAAAGAATTAGATTGGATTCGTAGGCAACCTAAAGCGAGAGGCACAAAGCAAAAAGCTCGCATCGAAGCATTTCAAGAATTGAAGAAAGTTGCCTCTCAACGTATTGATGAAGACGAATTGGAAATTCCAGTTAAAATGGAACGATTGGGAGCAAAAATCTTGGAATTACACAACGTTTCTAAAGCTTTTGGTGAGAAAAAGATACTTGACAAATTTTCATACAATTTTCAACGAAAAGAAAGATTAGGAATCGTTGGGAGCAATGGTACTGGTAAATCTACATTTTTAAACTTAATTCAAGGAAATACCAATATAGATTCTGGCAAAGTTGTGGTTGGTGAAACTGTGAAATTTGGCTATTACTCACAAGAAATTTTAAAAACTGAAGATGACAAAAAAGTGATCGATGTAATTCGTGATATCGCTGAGTTCATTCCACTTGAAAAAGGAAGGCAACTGTCAGCAGCGCAATTTCTCGAAAAATTCTTGTTCGATAGATCCATGCATTATCAATTTGTGAATAAACTTAGTGGTGGTGAAAAAAGACGTTTGAAACTGATGACAATTCTAATGTCTAATCCAAATTTTTTAATCTTGGATGAACCTACAAATGACTTGGATATTTTTGTGATGAGTGTGCTTGAAGATTACCTTCGCACTTTTGAAGGTTGCCTGATTGTTGTATCGCATGACCGTTATTTTATGGATAAAATGGTTGACCATCTTTTTGTGTTTGAAGGTCAAGGAAAAGTAAAAGATATTTTAGGTAACTACACCGAATACCGCAAAAATCCTTCAGCTACTAAAGAAATTGTTACTTCTATTGAAAACAATGCCGACAAAAAGAGTGTTACAGTTGCAAAAGAAGTTGACAATACTGCAAAACGAAAATTAAGCTTTAAAGAGAAACAAGAGTTTGAAAACCTGGAACAACTGATTGAAAAACTTGAAAATGAGAAAAATGAGCTAGCAACAAGCCTTTCAGATTCATCGTTGTCAAACGACGTATTGATGGAAAATGGAAAACGTCTAAGCACAGTAGTTTCAGAATTGGAAACTGCCTCAAACCGTTGGTTAGAATTATCCGAATTTATCTAAAGATTAGCTTTTCAAGAATATAAATCGTTTGATTAGAGAGGTTTAATTGTTTTTTTTTACTTTTAGCAAAACTATAAATTAAGCTATATATGAAAAAATCTTTACTTTCAGCGCTTATCTTAAGCAGTGGAATGGTATGTGCGCAAACGTTTACAGATAATTTTGACACTTACACTGCTGGTGGAAAATTAGCACAACAATCTGGTGGTACTTGGACAACTTGGAGCAATGCCCCAGGCGGAACTGAAGACCCCACTGTATCAAGTGCAGATGCACACTCTGCACCAAACTCAATCTATTTTTCAAGCAGCACTCAAACTGGAGGACCGGTAGATTTGATTCGTAAGTTTGGTGGAACATATTCAACCGGACAATTCACTATGGATATGTGGGTAAAGGTTGAAACGAACAAAGCCGGTTATTTCAACATTCAAGGTTTACCAACACTTGGAAACATGTATTCAATGGAATGTTTTTTCAATCAAAATGGTACAATCACTATTAGCAATACTGCTGATGGAGGTTTGTTGAGTACTACTTATGCACAAAACACATGGTTCAAATTTACACTTGATATAGATTTAAATACAAATACATGGGAAATATTAATTGATAACGTTTCTAAAGGAACTTTCTCCAATACAAACAATCAAATTTTTGCAATAGATGTATTTCCTGTAAATCAAGTGTCTCCATACGCTGCAGGATTCTATTTGGATGATTTTACAACAACATACACTTCATATTCTCCTGTATCGTTGGATTTGGCTCCAACTAAATTAAAATATACAGGAAAAGTGGCAGGAATGACACAATTTCCTAAATTGAGCGTTCGCAACTTAGGTACAACACCTATCACCTCATTTGATATTGAAATCGATTACAATGGAACTCAACAATCACAATCAATAACAGGTGTAAATATTGCATCCTTGGCTGAATACACGTTCACTTCTTCAAATTCTATTCTTTTAGCAGCTGGATCTATTCCTTTAACGCTCACCGTTTCAAATGTAAATGGCGGAGCAGACAATACAGCTACAAATGATTCAAAGGTTTGGAATGTGAATCCTATTGTACCGGCTACAGGAAAAGTAGTTGTTGCTGAAGAAGGTACAGGAACATGGTGCCAATGGTGTCCTCGTGGTGCTGTTTTCATGGAAGAATATAGCAAAGCATACAAAGGGTTTATTGCCCCAATTGCTGTACACAATGGCGATCCAATGACAGTAGCAGATTATGATGGAGGTTTATCTTATTCCGGTTTCCCATCATCTCAAGTAGATAGAGGTGCTGAAAAAGATCCTTCAGCTATACAATCGGACATCGAAAGCCGTTTGTTGGTTGCTCCAAAAGCATTTATTACACCTGGAGCATCATGGAATTCTACAACTCGTGAGCTAAAAGTATCCCTAAAATATGTATTCCAAGGTACAGCAAACAACAGCTATAAAATCAATTGTGTACTAACTGAAGATAGTGTAAAAGGTACCGGTTCTGGTTATAACCAAAGCAATGCATACGCAGGTGGAGGAAGCGGAGTTATGGGAGGTTTTGAAAGCTTACCAAATCCAGTTCCTGCTGCTACAATGGTGTATGAATTTGTAGCACGTGCAATTGCTCCTTCGTTTGCAGGTACAAACTCTATTTTCCCGGTTTCAATTCCAAATGGAGGTTCTTACATTGCAAACTTCACTTTTACAATTCCAGCAACATGGGATGAAAATAAATTGAACATCATTGGTTTCTTAAAAGATCCATCAAATAAAATTGACAATGCTGGAACTGCAACTTTGGCAGAAGCTATCGCAAATGGCTTTGAAAACGGAACATCTGTTGCTGCTGTTGAAGATTTATTTGCTCCTGATTCACAAATCAAAATGTATCCAAATCCATCTGATGAATACACTACATTGATGATTGATTTAAAAGGAAGTGAAACTGTAGCTGTTCAAGTTACAGATGTATCCGGTAAAACAATGATGGATCATAATTATGGTGAATTAGCTGGTGCACAACAGTTAGTAATACCTACTTCAACGTACAAAAGTGGTATTTACTTCGTATCTGTTAAGATTGGCACTCAAACAAAATTGATGAAACTTGCAGTAAAATAATTTTTTTAAACACTAAAGAAATGGGTTGCAATTTTGTAACCCATTTTTTATTGATAAGCTTTTTGAATCAACAAAAAATCCAATAGTACAATTGCGCACATTGCTTCAACAATAGGAACAGCACGAGGAACCACACACGCATCATGTCTTCCTTCGCCTTTTATTTCAACAACGTTTGAATCTCTATTGATAGTCTGTTGAGCTTGCATAATGGTGGAAACAGGTTTAAAAGCAACACGCAATGTTACCGGCATGCCGTTAGATATTCCTCCTTGAACTCCTCCACTATTATTCGATTTTGTAGTACCATCAACATTGAAAACATCATTATGCTCTGAACCACGCATTGATGGTGCAGCAAACCCACTTCCAAATTCAACGCCTTTTACAGCATTGATTGAAAAAAGAGCTTTCCCTAATGAGGCATGTAATTTATCAAAAACCGGTTCACCTAAACCAATTGGCAAACCTTGTATAACACAACTCACACTCCCACCAATTGTATCACCCTCTTTTCGAACTTCTTTAATCAAGGATTCCAGTTGTGAACAAACTTGCAAATCTGGGCAACGTGTTAAGGTTGAGTCAATTTCATGTTGAGTATAGAAAGTGTATTTTGAGTCCAATTTAAGGTGTCCAATTTGATCTACGTATGTTGAAAAAACAATATTGTGTTTTGCTAAATACTGTTTAGCCAAGGCTCCTGCTACCACTCTGCATGCCGTTTCTCTGGCACTTGATCTACCGCCTCCACGATGATCTTTTATTCCATATTTGTGATAATACGTAAAATCTGCATGTGATGGACGAAATGCTTCTTTCAACAGATCATAATCTTCAGATTTTTGGTCTTCATTGAATATCATGAAACCAATGGGTGTACCCAATGTAATTCCATTTAAGATACCGGATAAAAATTGTACTTGGTCAGATTCTTTGCGCTGAGTCACAATGTTTGATTGCCCGGGCTTTCTTCGATCTAATTCTTTTTGGATTTCAGAAACATCAATTTCAAATCCAGCTGGAAAGCCATCAATAATTCCACCAATAGCTGCTCCGTGCGATTCTCCAAAACTGGTTAATTGAAACAAAGTACCAATAGTAGAACCTGCCATGTTGTTATGCTTTACAAATTGTTTCTTCTGTAGCCTTTAGAATTTGTCTTACTTCCTCCAACGTTGGAGCTTCTGCATACGTACGCAGCACCGGCTCAGTTCCAGATGCACGAATCATTACCCAACGTTCACTGTCCAAGAAAAATTTCCAACCATCTACTGTACCAACAGACGCTACTTGATATTTTCCAAATGATTTATACGCATTGTTCTTACAATTAGCTACAATTTTTTGCTTAAGTTCTTCAGTAATATGCAAATCATTGCGCTGAAATTTAAACGTTCCTACTATCTTGTA